>DATGQY010000047.1:0-7183 GCA_035303925.1 Marinobacter sp.
CGGTGAGCCGCTGTACCGTGAGGCGCATACACGAACTTGCCGCTGTTGAACTTCTGCTTGGTAAAGATCGCCCGGTGATGGGAGAAGGTCAGGAAACCCTCCTTGCCGTGGTAGTGCCCCATGCCTGAGTCGCCGATTCCGCCGAACGGCAGGTCATCCTGAGCTACATGCATCAGCGCATCGTTAATGCACATGCCGCCGGAGTGTGTATTGTCGACCACCTGCTGCTGGTGCGATTTATCATAGCCAAAGAAATACAGCGCGAGAGGGCGTGGGCGCTCGTTGATATAGTGGATGGCGTCGTCCAGACCGGCATAACTGATCACCGGAAGAATCGGCCCGAAAATCTCATCCTGCATCAACTTCATGTCTGGCGTGGTATTCAACACCAGAGTCAGCGGAATCTTGCGGGTTCCATCCTTCATATTCTCGTTGGCAGGGTTGATTTCCACCACCTCAGCGCCTTTGGCCCGGGCATCGTCCAGATAACCCTGAAGTCGATCGTACTGGCGTTCATTGATGATGGCCGTGTAATCATCGTTGTCCCGAAGGCTCGGATACATCTCGGCAAATTTCGCCCGGAATTCGTCCACAAAAGCCTGAACCCGATCAGCCGGACACAGCACATAATCCGGCGCCACGCAGGTTTGACCCGCGTTGAAGGCTTTACCGAACGCGATGCGCTGGGCTGCGTCCTCCATCGGAACATCCGGTGAAACGATGGCGGGAGACTTGCCGCCCAACTCCAGCGTTACCGGTGTCAGGTTTTCGGCCGCTGCCCGCATCACCAGTTTGCCCACGGATGTAGAACCGGTGAACAGCAGGTGGTCGAAGGGCCGCTGAGAAAAGTCGGCGGCAACATCCGCTTCACCGGTGATTACTGAAACCAGATCCTCCGGGAACATCGACTCGATGATTTCCTTGAACAGCGCAGAGGTGTGCGGTGTGAACTCGGACATCTTGATCATGGTGCGGTTACCCGCCGCCAAAGACGCCACCAGAGGGCCGACCGCAAGATAAAGCGGGTAGTTCCAGGGCACAATCACACCCACAACACCTTTTGGCTGGTAGTGCACCTTGTTGCTGGCTGGCTGGAACAAGACAGAAACGTGGCGCTTGGAGGGCTTCATCCAGTTGCTGAGACTTTTCAGGGTGTAGTTGATGCCCTGGATGGAAGGCATGACCTCGGCAATCAGGGATTCGTCTTTCGAGCGGCAGCTGAAGTCCCGGTCGATGGCTTCAAGCAGGCGGTCCTGGTGTGTCAGCAGCGCGCGTTTGAGGCGCTTGAGATTCTCTTTGCGCTCAGTCAGAGACGGCATCGGGTTGTTGCGGAAGGCCTTCTTCTGCTCATCGAACACCCGATGGGTATGCTGGATCTGTTTTTTGCTCTCGGTGAGCTGGACGACAGTTGCTACCATGTTTCTCTCCCCATGAGCCGCACGAGCAAAGTGCTGGCAGCCGGTTGTTGTTGGTGGCCAAAATCTGGACGATTTGCGCTTGGGGGTATTATTAGAGTATATACTCTAGTCAGTCAAGGAATGCCGGATGGCCCATCGGGCCATCCAACAAGCTGATAACAACAAACAGCGGCGTCAATATGAAAACCAGAGACAAAATTCTGCTATCCAGCCTCGAGCTATTTAACGAGCGGGGCGAGCGCAATATCACAACCAATCATATTGCAGCGCACCTGGCGATATCGCCCGGCAATCTGTATTACCACTTCCGGAACAAGTCCGACATTATTTATGAGATCTTCCAGGAATATGAAAAGCTGGTGGATTACTACCTGGATATTCCGGAAAACCGACCGATCACCCTCGAAGACATGACCTTCTACCTCGAGTCGGTGTTTGACGGCCTTTGGAGCTACCGCTTCTTCCACCGGGATCTGGAATACCTGCTGGACAGCGACCCAAGACTGCGCAGCGATTACCGGGATTTTACCAACCGGTGTCTGACGGCCATCAGCCGGATTTTCGGAAAACTGGCAGAGGCCGGAATTATTCAGTCGCAACTGGAAGAGCTTCGCTCGGCGATGTCGCTGAACGTCTGGCTGGTGATCACCAATTGGATGGCGTTCCTGAAAACAGCGCACGCCAGTGAAGGGCATGCCAGCCTGAGCCTGACTGAGCTCAAGCAGGGTATCTACCAGGTGCTGACGCTGGAGCTTCCGTATTTGACGCCGGAGTATCGCGAGCGGGTGCTGGCACTGAGGGAGAAATATCGGCCAACCTTGCCCGATGGGCAGGAAGTGGTGGTCTGACAGAGGTTTGCGTTGAGTTTGAACAAATTTTGAACTTTCTGGCGGAGTGGCGTTCCAAGGTAGTGACGCTGGAGGTCGGACATCCTGCGTCTCCTGAGTGAGTTCTCAGGTTGGCCCCTTTTTTTTCGGGGGCCATAGCACGTCGCAAACCCTGACGTTTCACCGGCCTGTTTCTGATAGGCCGGTTTTTTTTGGTTCGGGTTTCAGTCTTCAGCAAACTCTGGGGCTTCAAGCCAGTCAGTCAATGTGCTTCGGCACTCATCGAGGCCCAGTTTTGACGTGGCAGAGAACATGATCAGGTGCTCTACACACTGGTATTTCTTGAGCTTGCCTGCAATGCCCAGCATGGCGGTTTTCGCCTGGCCGAACTTCAGTTTGTCGGCTTTTGTGGCGAGGATCATCAGCGGCAGCTTGTTATGTTCACACCATTCCACCATCATCTGGTCAAAGTCTGTCAGCGGGTGCCGGATGTCCATTACCAAAACCAGTCCGCGCAGACAGCGGCGGTCGTTCAGGTAGTGGCCCAGATGTTTCTGCCAGTCATCTTTCATATCCCGCGATACTTTCGCGTAGCCATAGCCGGGCAGATCCACCAGGCGCAGATTTTCCTTGTTAAGACTGAAAAAATTGATCAGTCTGGTGCGCCCGGGTGTTTTACTGGTGCGAGCCAGTTTGCCGTTGACCGTAATGGCGTTCAGGGCGCTTGATTTTCCAGCGTTGGAGCGGCCTGCAAAGGCAACTTCGGCACCGAAATCGGGGGGGCACTCGTCCAGACGTGAGGCGCTGATCAGAAATCGGGCGCTATTGAAAGAGAGGCTTTTTTGAGTCAGATCAGGGTCCACGACGGTTGCTGTTCCTTTGGATTTCAGTTATCGACGATTAATGTATAATGCTACACCAATTTCCGGCGGTGCGCTGCGCGTTCCGCTGTCAGTCCCGGTTTTGTGCCTGAACCTTCAGGGCCATCCGGCTGTACAACCAGAATACTTTCAAGATTCAAAGATGAGAGAAGCGGAGCGAGCATGAAAAGACTGATCGCAGGAGTTGTTCTCGGAGTTGGCCTGACAGCTATGGCTCACGGGGCAGGAGATCCGGCAGCGGGTGAACAGAACGCGGCGGTATGCGCTGGTTGTCACGGCCAGGGTGGCGGTAAGCCGGTAATGGCGGTTTATCCGAAGCTGACGGGGCTGGGTGAAAGGTACCTGTATAACCAGTTGGTAGACATCAAATCCGGAGACCGTGCGGTTCCTGAGATGACTGGTTTGCTGACCAATATGTCCGAACAGGATATGCGTGACCTCGCAGCCTACTACGACAGCCAGGAAATGGTGGTTGGTCAGGCCAATCCGGATCTGGTTGAGCAGGGTCAGGCCCTCTACCGTGGCGGTAATATGGCCTCTGGCGTACCGGCCTGTGCGGGTTGCCACAACCCGAAAGGCATTGGTAACGAGCCTGCAGGTTACCCTGCACTGGGTGGCCAGACGGCCGAGTACCTGGTCAAGCAGCTCCAGGCGTACCGTTCAGGTGAGCGCGCCACCACCACTAACGCCAGCATCATGGCAGATGTGGCTTCCAAGTTGACCGACGCTGAAATCGAAGCGGTTGCCAACTACGTATCGGGTCTGAACTGATACCGTTCAGTTTGGTTCGGTCAGAAAACCCCGCTCCGGCGGGGTTTTTGTTTTTCAGGCTGGCACCGCCTTAATCATCGTTAATCATTTCCCGGCACCTGCGGTGGAACTTTCAAGCTTTGCTGGGTCATAATCAAACGTCTTTCAGTCGTATCAACAAACAAATTTACCGCTCGGAGAATTCCAATGATCAGAACCCTTAGCCTGGTAGCGACGATGGCTGTTTCGCTGGCGCTCAGTTCAATGGCGAACGCTGAGACCTGGGAAAACGGTGTTCACTATCGGACCCTGAATAACCCGGTCAACACGTCCTCTGAGGACGGTGTCGAGGTGGCGGAAGTGTTCTGGTACGGCTGCCCTCATTGCTATAACTTCAAACCGCTGGCAGAGGCCTGGGAAGAGAGCGCGCCCGACTACGTCAACTACGTCCGCTTGCCTGCGGTGCTTGGAGATAGCTGGGCTCCTCATGCCATTGCGTTTTATGCCCTGGAATCCATGGGTGAGCTGGATAAGGTGCACGATGCCCTGTTTGATGCCTTGGCCGGCGAGCGCCGCCCTTTGAACTCCGCGGAGTCGCTGGCAGATTTCGTCGCTGATCACGGCGTCGATGCCGAAGCGTTTGTTGACGCTTATAACAGCTTTGCGGTGCACTCCCGTGTCCGTCAGGCTCAGACCCGAATCATGGGTGCGCAAATAACCGGTACTCCGGCTATGCTGGTAAATGGCAAGTATGTGGTCAGTGCCAGCATGGCAAATGGCCACGAAAATGTGCTTAAGGTTGTCGAGCATCTGGTGGAAAAAGAGCACGCAGCGTCCGAGTGAGGTGCTGCTGCACTGGTGCTGACGGCTTTAAGGGTTAGCCTTGGAATCCCGGAATATGTATAAACGGATTCGTAGCCAGATAAATGGCATTCTAAAAAATCAGGGTGCTCCGCGAGGGGCGTGCTCGGGCAGCGAGCACGTACCCGACTTCGAGCCCCATCGCCATATCCGACTGCTGACGTTCAATATTCAGGTGGGTATTAACACCTCGTCGTATCGCCACTATGTGACCCGTAGCTGGCAACACTTTCTCCCGCATCGTCATCGCATTGAAAACCTGGATCGTATCGCCACACTGCTGAGCCAGTACGACGTGGTGGCGTTGCAGGAGTGTGACGGTGGCAGCCTGCGCAGTGGTTATATCAATCAGGTGCAATATCTGGCGGAAGCGGCCGGGATACCCTATTGGCATCAGCAGTTGAACCGGAATATGGGGCCGATTGCCCAGCACAGTAACGGACTGTTGAGTCGTTATCGGCCGCTGGACGTCACCGAACACCGGTTGCCGGGCCTGATTCCGGGCCGGGGCGCGATCATTGCGCGCTATGGTGCAGAAGACGACCCGCTGGTGCTGGTGCAGATGCATCTGTCGCTCAGCAAGTCAGCGCAGCAGCGGCAGTTAGGCTACATCAGGGACCTGATCGCCGACTATCAGCACGTGGTGTTAATGGGCGACATGAATGCCCATGCAGAACAGTTACTGACCCAGACTCCACTGAAAGAAACCAACTTGATTCCTTTGCCGGACACTGCGCACAGCTTCCCCAGTTGGCGTCCGGAGAAGGCGCTGGACCATATTATGGTGAGCCCGAGCCTCGAAATTCGCCGTTCCGAGGTGGTCAGCTACCCGGTTTCAGATCACTTGCCGATTGCGATGGATATTGCGCTTCCGAAGGGGTATCTGGAGACGTTCTGAATTTCTGTGCTGTGGCAGGCAATAAAAAACCCGGCGCGATGGCCGGGTTTTTTGTGGAGGCGAGATCAATTACTTGATCTTGGCTTCCTTGTACGCAACGTGCTTACGGACAACCGGATCGTACTTTTTGATCTCGATCTTTTCCGGAGTGTTACGCTTGTTCTTGTTGGTCGTGTAGAAGTGACCAGTGCCTGCTGATGAAACCAGCTTGATTTTTTCGCGCATGATGCAGCTCCTTAGAATTTCTCGCCGCGGGCACGAAGATCGGCCAGTACAGCGTCAATACCTTTTTTGTCGATGATGCGCATGCCCTTGGTGGATACGCGCAGCTTCACGAAACGCTTCTCGGTTTCAACCCAGAAACGGTGGTTCTGCAGATTCGGCAGAAAACGACGACGAGTGTGATTCATCGCGTGGGATACGTTGTTACCGGTGACCGGACGCTTTCCGGTAACCTGACAAACTCTGGACATACATGCCTCCGACCTGAGCACTGGTCTATCAATGCGAATTCGTTATTTAATGCGTCTCTGGTTGCTCCGGAGCCAACTCTGCTACCGGTTTGCGCCTTTAAACTGAGCGCAGCTCGCCAGATGCCGCCAGAAAGGGACGCTTTTATACCAGAACTGGCCAGCCAACGCAAAAAATTGTTGGGAATTTGGCCAGTTTTCCGGTGGCGACTCAACGGCGACTACATCAATCCTCTTTCAGCGAGCGATATTACCTCACCGTGGCCGATAACCATATGGTCAAGAACCCTGATATCCACCAACCCCAGTGCTTCTTTTAAACGCCGGGTCAGAGAAATGTCGGCCTGGCTCGGTTCGGCTACCCCGGAAGGGTGGTTGTGGGCGAAAATAACGGCCGCGGCATTGTCCTCCAGGGCCTGGCGAACCACCTCCCGGGGGTAAACCGCGGCACCATCGATGGTGCCGCGGAACAGCTCGCGGTACTGAATAACCCGGTGTCTGTTGTCCAGAAACAGGCCGGCGAACACCTCGTGAGGGTAGGTGGCAAGGCGGCTGGTCAGAAATCGCCGGGTATCGGCCGGGGAGCGCAGAGGGTCGCCCTGGCGCAGCGGTTCGTCCATGACCCGCCTGGCCATTTCCATGGCAGCCTGCACCTGGGCGTATTTGGCTGTGCCCAGGCCTTTCACCTGACAGAACTGCCTGTGCGAGGCGGTCATCAGCCCGCGCAGGCCGGAAAACACGTCAATCAGGTGTCGAGCCATATCCATCACCGGCATGCCGGTGGTTCCGGTGCGTAAAAAGATGGCCAGGAGTTCGGCGTCAGACAGGGATTCGGCGCCATGGGCGAGCAGGCGCTCGCGGGGCCGTTCGTCGGTGGGCCACTTGGGGTCAGTCATGATGGGCTTCCTTGCGGAGGTTATTTCCCGATGCGTCCTGCACCGAGTTCTCAGAGTTACAAAGGGTACTCGAAAAAGTAACATTCGGTAAACGAACGGATGTGCCGGCGGGCTGCCTGTCGGCGCCGGGCGTGCTATCTTATAACCCTTTCTTTTTACGGGATTACGGAGCCCTCATGGCC
>DATGQY010000048.1:0-13486 GCA_035303925.1 Marinobacter sp.
TCAGTGACCGACGGGTCTTCCAGCAGCAGCTGGCCTTTGATCGTGGCCAGTTCGATGAGTGATTCCGGCAGGTTGTCGAGTTCCTGAGTGGCAATCGCCATCAACAACTCGGCCGGCAAATTCATCCGCCCCATCAACACCTGCTGCCCCAACACCTGCCATGTGGCCGAAGAGCTACCCAGGGCTGCCTGCAGCCACAATCGTTGCTCAGCGCCCAGCAACGTGCGATTTTCATCAAGCACATCAGTGGTGAACTGGGCAACGTTGAGGCCACCATTCCCGAAATAATTCAGGTAGTCCAGCTGCTGATCCCGACCGATAATCCGGGTATCAAGCATGTGCAGATCCACCAGATCACCAAACCGGAAACTCCGGTAGATTGTCTCATGGCTGCCCTCTATCACGGGCCGGATTGGCATCCACTCAAAGAATGCACGCAGTGCTGCCATCTTGCGCTCTGTGAAATCTCCGTCACCTTGATCAGGGTTATGATTTTCGGCACCGTCTTGCCAGGTATCGTTTGCCACCTCATGGTCATCCCAGACCACAATGAACGGTACCTTCTGGTGCAATTGCTGAAGATCAGTATCGCTTCGGTAGATGCCGTATCGGCGCCGATAATCCGCGAGCGTAATCAGTTCACGGTTATTATCGTCCGGGAAAGTCCGCCCCAGCTCTTCTGCATCAGCGGCGGCATAGCTGCTGCTCTCGCTGCTGTATTCATAAATGTAGTCGCCAAGGTGCACAACGGCGTCCAGACCCTCCAGAGCAGCAACTTCCCGGTAGGCATGGAAGTAGCCTGCCGGGTAATTCGAGCAGGACACTACCGCCAGCTTCACCTGATCAACCGCGCCGTCTGCCAAGGTGCGGGTGACACCCGTCGGAGAGGCATTGTTCCTTGAGTGAAACCGGTAAAAGTAGGTTTCGCCCGCATTCAACCCGCGAACATCCACCTTGATGGTAAAATCATGCGCCTCCAGAGCCTCGGCCGAGCCCGAATGGATCACGTTACTGAAATCCGCGTCCTGCGCGATTTCCCAACCCACCTGCACCGAAGACCCTCTATCCGGCACAGCCCTCGTCCAGAGCATGACGCTGTCCTGTAAGGGATCTCCACTGGCAACCCCATGGCTGAACGTGACGGTTCGATTATCCTTGCTATCAAAAACACATCCCGCAAGGCCTGTTGAAATGGCCACAGCCCCCATTCCCATTGCGGATGCCTTTAAAAAATCCCTGCGTGTTAACCGTGTCATGCCTGCGTCCCCGATCGATGTCTGTTGTTTTATCCTGACTTTTTTAACGGTGCGAGCACGCACCGGTCCATGAAAGCTAGACCGTGAACGTTAAGAATGCGTTGCCGGATTACGACACGGCTGTGGCAAATTCCGACAAACGGCGCAGAGCGTGGGGGTAAAACAAAAAACGGGGGCTGATGCCCCCGCTTGTCTACATTGAAATTCTGATGAGCGTTATCCGCTGATAAATACCGGACCCACTCCCAGGTTCCAGAGGATCACTGAGCCAACACGGGTTGATACCAGAATCACCAAGGCAACCGTCAGCAGCGCACCGCCGTACATGACCGCTCGGTCCTTCTCGATACCCATGACGACGGGTAAGCCGTCGAACATCAACCACGCGCTGTAACACGCCGCCACCAGAAACACGACCGCGTTGAACCAGGGAACCGGGTACAACAATGCGAAACCGGCCAGGAACATCGGCGTGCAGGAGTAGGCGGCCAGCGCGATACCGTTGGAAGGCACGTGTTCTTCCTGGGCACCGTAGGTCTTCGCCATCCAGTTGATGGCATAGCCCAGAGCAAACACACCGACCAGCATGGCAACGTACGTCAGGACACTCATCTGGAAGGCGCTGATCTCGGTCAGTTTGATCAACCGTTCGTTGCCGATAGACCAGCCAAAATGAGCCGTTGAGATGTACGCACACACTGGCGCGATCGCCGCCAAAAGCGCCACATAAGCCACGTAGAGCTTGGTGGGGTGTTCGTGTTCTTTCCGAATTGATGCCCACTCCTGACCGGGGTGGGTGAAGAGACCAAACGCATGAGACAGGAGCATAGATTACCCCGCATTATTGCTGTTGTTTGTATGGGGACATACGGCGCCTGAACCATTTCAGACTTACAACCGTGCCTATTCTTAACTATAGTCAAGAATGACTGGCGTAACAGGCTCGTTTGATTCCATTTTGTTCATAGCCAGTCGCTTTCATATCGTTTAGTTCTTGAGCGGTGGTTCATCGGGGTTCGCTGAATCGTCGTATTGCAGGGAACAACACATTCACAAGGAGCAAGACCCACCATGAAGCATCTAGTAAATAGAAACACCGTCACTGCACTTGCGCTCGCCACAGCCAGTATCGGGGCTCAGGCGGAGTTGCGTACTGAAACGGTGGAATACACCCTGGGCGACCAGACCTTCAGCGGCTATCTGGCGTGGGATGACGAATCTGAGGGCGCGCGGCCCGGCGTACTCGTTGTTCATGAATGGTGGGGGCACAATGAGTTTGCCCGGGAACAGGCGGAGCAACTGGCCGCTGCAGGCTACACAGCCTTCGCGCTGGACATGTATGGGGAAGGTAAACTCGCCGAGCACCCGGATACGGCTCAGGAATTCATGAAAGAGGCCACCAAGGACCCCGAACAGATCAAGGCACGCTTCCTGAAAGCGAAAGAGATTCTGCAGAATCACGAATCCGTGAATGCCGACAAAATCGCCGCTCAGGGCTATTGTTTCGGTGGCGCGGTGGTGCTGAATATGGCGCGGATGGGCGTTGAACTGGACGGTGTGGTGAGCTATCACGGCGCCCTGGCCAGCCCGGTTCAGGCCGAGCCCGGCAAAGTGAAAGCCGAGATTCAGGTTTATACCGGTGGTGCCGACCCCATGGTGCCAGCCGAACAGGTTGCCGGCCTGGTGCAGGAGATGCAGCTTGCCGGGGTCGATCTGACGCTGGTCAGCTTTCCCGATGTAAAGCATTCGTTCACTAACCCCGGCGCCGATGCGTTTGCCGAGAAGTTTGGTATGCCCGTTGGCTATGACGAAGGCGCCGCTCGCCGCTCTTGGGACGGCACGCTGCAGTTTTACGAACGGATTTTCGCCGACTGATCAAACCAGAATCCAGATACGAAAAAAGGCAGCCGTAGCTGCCTTTTTCTGATGTTCCGAATCTTTACAGATTACAGCGGAACAACGTTCTCCGCCTGAGGACCCTTCTGGCCCTGAGTTACGGTGAACTCAACCTGCTGACCTTCGGCCAGGGTCTTGAAACCAGAGCCTTGAATGGCGCTGTAGTGAACAAATACGTCCGGGCCGCCTTCACGAGTGATAAAACCAAAGCCCTTGGCTTCGTTGAAGAACTTAACAGTACCGGTAACAGTAGACATACGTAAACTTCCTGAAATCAATCATTTTATCTGCCGCCACTCACCCTGTGGGTGCTGGTCGGCGTGTTACGGAAAAACTGAACTCGCGGGATCAAAAACATGACGGCACTACTAACTGCGGAGGTACGTCTTATTCATGAACTGCCGAACTAATCTTTCCTTCAGGAAACACTCTACTCTGGAATTTCCGGCTTGCCAAGGGCCTTTGGAAGAAATTCAGCCCCTGATCAGCGCGAAGGTCCAGACACCCAGAGCGGTCATCAGAATAGAGCCGATCACATGAAGCAATATGCCGGTCAACGCCATTGCCCACTTGCCTTCCTGCAGCGCACCGAACATTTCCAGCGAGAAGGTGGAGAAGGTGGTCAAAGCGCCGCACAGGCCAGTAATGGCAAACAATCGCCACTCAGGAGCCAGCGCCGAACTGTGGGTAAAGAAGCCAATTAACAGCCCCACCAGCCAACCACCACTGAGATTGGCCACCAGAGTGCCCCACGGAACCACGTGGTAAGTAGAATTCAGCCAAAGGCCCAAGGCCCAACGGAGGTTGGCGCCAATAACGGCGCCAACACTCACAGCCAGGGCAGATAACCACATCCCGACTTACCCGCTCAGGCCGGGTTATGGTCGATGAGCGTGTCCTTGTTACGGGCAAACTCATCAAACGGGAAGTCGTCCACCGTCAGCATTTCCAGCACAATCGTTTCATACTGGCGCATGAACTCCGCTTCCTCCTGAGTAAACACACCCGCCTCAAGCGCCGCTTCGAAGCGCTCCTCCGGATGCAAGGCGGTCATTGGCAGGTCGCCTTTGGCGTAGGCCTTGTTCGCCTTACGATACAGCTGCTCGGCCTTGTCGTAGTCCTTGAGCAGGACGTTGTACTGAGCTACCGGATTCTCCACGTCACCGTCACCGGCGGTGGTCCAGGCACCGGCCATCAGCTTGTTACGTACCGGTGTATCGGTCGAAATAGCTCTGGCCAGCTTGCGGGTCAAGGCATCACCGGGCTCGGCCCAGCAGCGGCCAATCGGCAGTGTGATTGCACGCAAAGCCAACGCTACCGGGCGATTCGGCAGGTTTTTCAGGAACTCATCCAGAGCTTTTTCGGTACGGTGCAGGAGCAACGTCAGGCTGTACTGCATTAGTTCCTTTTCGCCATCTACAGGCTGGGTTTCGTGCCAGTTCTTAAGCACCATAGAGGCCAGGTACAGATTGGCCAGCATATCCCCCAGACGGGCAGAAATCAGCTCACGCATCTTCAGCTCGCCCCCCAGGGTGGTCATGGCCGCATCGGCACACAGGCCGAAGGCGGAACTGAACCGGGCGAGGGCCTGGGCATATTTGCGCGAGGCGCTGTCGAACGGCACATCAGCCATACCAATACCCAGCGCCTGAGTGAAGGCTCGGGCAGCGTTGCCGAAAATCAATCCGGCATGGCCAAAGAAGGCTTCATCAAACGCGTTGATATCGTCATTGTCTTTGGCTGCCAGCTCTTTCAACACATAGGGATGACAACGAATGGCACCCTGACCAAAGATCATCAGGCTGCGGGTCATGATGTTGGCACCCTCAACCGTGATGGATACCGCTGCACCACTGTAGCCAATACCCAGATAGTTGCGGGGGCCAAGAGTCACCGTTTTACCGCCATGAACGTCCATGGCATCGGTAAGGATGTCGCGCTGGAACTCGGTCAGGTGGTATTTGAGAATGGCCGAAGGCACGGCCGGCTTCTCGCCCCTGTCGATCATATTGGCGGTGTGGTTAACCGCCGCCTGAGCGATGTAGGTTTTGCCCGCAATCCGGGCCAGCGGTGCCTGCACACCTTCCATCTCCGCCACCGGGGTATTGAACTGGCGACGGATACGGGTAAAGCCACCCGCCGTACCCACGGAGTAGGCGGCTGCTCCCGCAGCGCCCGAAGGCAGTGTGATGCAACGGCCCACGGACAGGCATTCGACCAACATGCGCCAGCCCTCGCCCGCCATCTCCTGGCCGCCGATGATGTAATCCAACGGAATAAAGACATCCTTACCTTTAATGGGACCGTTCATGAACGGGGTGCCAATCGGGCAGTGACGGCGGCCGATTTCCATGCCGTCGGTATTCCGGGGAATCAGTGCGCAGGTGATGCCGTGGTCTTTGGTATCGCCCAGCAGGCCATCCGGATCAAACATGCGGAATGCCAGACCAACCACCGTCGCCACCGGCGCCAGAGTGATCCAGCGTTTCTCGAAGTTCAGGCGAATACCCAGCACTTCCTTTCCGTCCACTTCCTGCTTACACACGATACCGGTGTCCGGCAGAGAGGTAGCATCGGAGCCGGCACGGGGGCCAGTCAGACCAAAACAGGGGATTTCACGACCATCTGCCAGACGCGGCAGATAGTGTTTCTTCTGTTCTTCAGTACCGTACTTGACCAGAAGTTCGCCCGGCCCAAGGGAGTTAGGCACCCCTACGGTGACCATCAGCATCTCGTTCGCAGCAAGCTTTTGCAGTACCGCGGTCTGAGCTTTGGCGGAGAAGCCCAGCCCACCATATTCCTTCGGGATAATCATGCCGAAGAACTTTTCCTTCTTCAGGAAATCCCAGAGCTCCTTCGGCAAATCGGCACGTTCAACCGCAAGGTCCCAGGCATTACACATGGAGATCGCCTGGGTACACTGACTGTCCACGAATGCCTGCTCTTCTTCGCTCAGACCGGTATGGCGGTTGATCAGCAGGTTGTGCCAATCCGGGCGACCGGTAAACAGCTCACCATCCCAGCCCACGGTACCGGCTTCCAGCGCCACCTTTTCCGTGTCTGATACCTTTGGTGCGACCTTTTTGAACATGGCAAATGCCCGGGGGGTCAGCCAGTTTCTGCGAAATTGTGGCAAGCCCGCAGCTGCCGTGACACCAGCACCGACAAACAACAGCAGAGTCAGCCAGCCAGAGCCGATCAACAAGGACACCACACCCACCACCAGCATCACGCCGATGGCCGGCTTGGCGCCGGACTCTCTGCGCATCACAAACAACAGGCCGGCAAGTGCTACCAGAAACAGAATCAAAGTCATCGCAGGTTCTCTCTGTCTTCCATGGATTAGAGTCTTTGGTGCAGCCACCAAAGGCCTTTCGCTAACACTTCGTTACGTTCAACTTACCCTAACAGATGTCCGTGTGCCAGATAACGCCGCAGTCTCAGTCTGTTACCGGCCTCACGCAGTGACGATCACCCGAATACCTTCAAGGGCCAGGCTGGCATGGCGAACCGCCTCCCGGGCAGCATCCAGCTGAGCACGGAGGAAATCAATCTCTTCGTCCCGTATTGCCGGATTCACCTTGCGCAAAGCCTCAAGCCGACGGATTTCCGGCTCGAATCCGGCCTCTACCCGCGCCAGAGCCTGCTCCTTCAGGGGTGAAAGGTTCGGCTCGGCAAGCCGCTCAACGTGATCCACCATGGTTTCCACTTCGGCCCGGATTTTCGGCACAACGGCCTGGGCCGTACGGCGACGAATATTGGAGCACAGCTCGTTCAGGCGATCATGGGGCAGCGCCTTGGATAAATCCCGGCCATTCACATCCACCACGAGCCGCACCGGCGATACCGGCAGATAACGGGTCAGCTGCAGGCTTTCCGGGGCCGGACAATGCACCGCAAACACTGCTTCAAGCAGCAGGGTTCCCGGCGGCAAGGCTTTCACTGACAGGCTGGCCAGCGCAGCCTTACCCAGCCCGGAACTGGTCACCGAATCCATCACCCCGGTCACGATGGGGTGTTCCCAGCTCATAAACGCCATGTCTTCCCGCTGAAGCGCCTGCTCCCGCTCCCAGGTCACGGTCAGGCCGTCTTCCGGCAATTCGGCAACATGACCCGCCTGATACTGCTCACCGGGTTTGAGTATGTCAGCATGATCACTGTGATCCTCAATATCCACACCCAGAATGTCGAAGGCCTGCACCATGTAGTCGCGAACCTGGGCGGAACCTTCTTCTTTTTCGATTTCGCCAATCAGGGTGTCAGCCTCATCCCGGCGACAGGAATTCAGTTCTATCAAGGCATCCCGGCCGTTGTGCAGCAGCGTTTTCAGGCGTCGGGTTTCCTCTGCACTGGCCGCCAGCAGGGGCTCCAGCACGGCCTCATCGCCTTCCAGTGCTTTCTGCCAGTCAGTGCTGACATGCTCGTGCACAGCAACACCCACAGCGCAGCTTTCGGCAAAGGCATTGAGGCCCTCCTGGAACCAGCGATACTGGACCTCCTGACTGGTACCCTGCAGATAGGGACTATGAATCCGTATCGCCTGGGTCTGGCCGATACGATCCAGACGACCGATCCGCTGCTCCAGCAGGTCGGCGTTGGCGGGCAGATCAAACAGCACCAGGTGATGGGCAAACTGGAAGTTGCGGCCCTCGCTGCCTATTTCCGAGCAGATCAACGCCTGGGCACCCTGCTCGTCATCAGCAAAGTAGGCCGCGGCCCGGTCTCGCTCCAGCAGGCTAAGATGCTCATGGAAGGCAGCACTGCGAATACCCGCGCGCAATTGCAGGTAATGCTCCAGCGCCATGGCGGTATCCGCACGGGCACAGATCACCACAACTTTGGCCGGCCGCAGGCTCGCCAGCTTCTTCTCCAGCCAGGCCACCCGCGGGTCTTCCGCCAGCCACTGTTCTTCCGGTACCGACTGTTCGGGCGTCAGGCCGACATCACCATATCGGGCATCGTCGTAAAGGGACGGGCACGACAGGGGGTCTGGCAAGGGCTGGCGTTCCGGGAAGCCCTGAATGGCGGCCCGGGTGTTACGGAACAACACCCGGCCCGTGCCATGCCGGTCCAGCAGGGCGTCAATGACGGCTTGATGGGCGTTGTCCCTAGCCAGCAACTCGTCCAGCTCTTCACCGAGCCAGCTGGCCAGCGCCGTTTTGTCAGACTCTGTGATGCTGTCCGGCGTTTCCTGCAACCGGCGCACCACTTTGTTAATTACTTCGTACTGTTGCTCTTCCTGCCGGAACGCTTCCAGATCGTGAAAGCGGGCCGGGTCAAGCAGGCGCAGCCGGGCAAAATGACTGGCCACGCCGACCTGCTCCGGAGTCGCGGTCAGCAGCAATAGGCCTTTGCTGGCTGCTGACAGGCTTTCCACCACCGCATATTCCGGGCTCACCTGCTCTGGTGACCAGGCCAGATGATGCGCCTCATCTACCACCATCAGGTCCCAGCCCGCAGCCATGGCATGTTCCCGTGCCTGCTCGCTGCGTACCAGAAAATCCAGACTGCACAGGACCAGTTGATCCGCCTCGAAAGGGTTCACGCTGTCGTCGTCGCCAAAGATGTGGTTCACCAGGGCATCCACGTCGTTTTCCTGCGCCTTGATGTCATCGTAACGACTTTGGTCAACGATCGAGAACCGCAGGTTGAACCGGCGCAACATTTCCACCAACCACTGATGAATCAGCGAATCCGGCACGACAATCAGCGCCCGGCGGGCACGACCGGTATGCAGCTGGTAGTGCAGAATCAGGCCCGCCTCAATGGTTTTACCCAGGCCCACTTCATCGGCCAGCAGCACCCGGGGCGCATGGCGGCGGGCCACTTCATGGGCGATATACAACTGATGCGGCAGATGCTGAGTGCGGGCACCAATCAGGCCCTGGGCCGGTGAGGCCCGTAATCGGTCCTGATGCTCGAGGGTAGAGACCCGCAGGCGAAAGGCACCGTTCCGGTCAAACTGCCCGGCGAACAGCCGTTGGTGTGGCGCGGAAAAGTTCACCGAACCCGCCAGCTTCACCTCGGAGATGGAATGAATAGTCTCGCCGTCGTCGGCGTGGTACATCAGAACGCCGTGGGTGTCCTCCACCGCACGCACAATGTATTTGTCGCCCTCGTAGGTCTCTATTTCCTCTCCCTGCTGGTAAACAATCCGCGACAGGGGGGCGTTATCGATGGCGTAAGTGCGCTCCTCATCGGCCGCCGGGAAGCCCAGAGTCACCCTGCGCCCCGACACGTCAGTAACAATACCCAGGCCCAGAGCCGTATCACTGTGGCTGACCCAACGCTGACCGATGACAAATTCCGATGTTTCCAAGAAACCTCCGCTAGCAAATTACTGACGTGTTGAATCGTTTTCGCGAACCCAGAAGGCCGTGGCGCCGCATACCGCGGCCGGTACTACAACCAGGTTCAGAATGGGTACCATGGCTGCCAGCGCGACCGGCAAACCAAACCCCAGTGCCGAAAGCCGGCTGGCCGCCAGATCCTTGCGTAGCCGGGGAAAGCTGACCTTATGATTGTCAGCCGGGTAGTCCACGTACTGCAGTGCCATCATCCAGCTGTTGAACAGGAACCACAGTACGGCTGCGACAAGATTGACCACCGGAATGAGGCCAATGATGAACAGTCCCAGTGCCCTTGGCAGGTAATAGGCAATCTTCTGGACTTCCCGCCAGAGTGCCCGGGGAATGTCCTTGATGATGGCCGCCCAACTGCCGTCGGTGCTGACCTCCTGACCGGTCAGGTGCTTCTCGGTCAGCTCCGCGAGGTAGCCATAAAAAGGGGAACCAATCAGGTTGGCAATGATGACAAAGCCATAGGCCAGCATCAGCACGATCACCACACCGTAGAGAATCCAGAACAGCCAATCCAGCGCCTGCAGCCAGGCCCAGTCGGGCAGCCACGCCATGGCGCCCGCAATCATCAGGGAGAAAAGTTCGGCAATGAAATAGAACAGCAGCCCGAACAACAGCACATTGATAACAAGAGGAATAATAACGAACAGCCGCAGGCCGGGCTGGCGAATCAGCCTGAAGCCCTCACCCAGGTAGCCCAGTCCTCGAAAAAAGTTTCCCTTGAGCATTGCTGGTGGCCCTCCGCTGCCATGACAATAACGGGGCGCAAAGCATATCATGTCAGGCTCATTCCCACAGCCCGCAACCACACTCGGTTTCTCTATGTTCCAACTCCGGCACACCCTCTACTCACTTTTGCAGATGCGCCGGCTTTGGCAGGCGGTGCTTTTTCTGTCGATCGCCGCCATCCTGTATCTGGCCACGACCAACAGCAGTTACCCCATACCCGCGTCCGCCAATGACAAGATCAACCACCTGATCGCATTTATCGAGTTGACCATCGTCACCCGGCTGGCCTGGCCCCGGCTCAGCGCGTTCTGGTACCTCCCGGCACTGCTGGGTTTTGGCTTTGCCCTGGAAGTTGTGCAGGCCAACCTTCCGTATCGGGACTTTTCGCTGGCCGATGTGCTGGCAGATGCGCTCGGTATCGCCATCGGCATGCTGCCCTGGCCCGGCATTCGCCAGACCAAATTACCAGACGTGGGAAATCGACCCGACTCGTTGTGAGATATTTCCTACACGCTTGTAAGATCTTGTAGCCAGAATGCGTGCGCAGTCAGTGCATTCACTAAAAAATTAACCATATATTAATGATTTTTAAAGAAATAAACTTAAACCCGAAACAGAGTGTTCAATTTAGCGTGCACAGTTCACACGCTTGTAAAGGTGCCAGGGGTATAGTGATCAACGTCAGGGATGACAGGGAAATGGACGACGCATGGGATGCACCCCCGCACGGACCGTGGGGAGAGGCAAGGACACAAGGACGCCTCGCTTAAGGGATACCTAATTGGATTGCCGGCTCGGACGCTGGCACCAGGGAAAGGCTCAAGGATATGGCAACAGGGTAGTTGCCCAAAGCGCACGGAAGCGCCAACCTGTTCCGACTATGAACTGCCAGGACGGCGGTTCAGTACCTGCAAAGGGTGGCTCTTGAGCCACCCTTTATTTTTTGGCTCCGCTATTTACCGCCACCCCTGCCTTCAGCCAGATAGATTCGCACCTGATTGAACTCTTCAAATTCGTTCAGATCGGGCCAGGTACGGGCTTCGATGGTCGTCTGAAGCACATACGATGGATTTGCCAGGTCTCTCACCCGGGAATCAGCCAACAAAACCTGCCGGGCTGCGCTCCGGAAAGCATTCAGTAAGGGTCTGTTGTCAGGGTCGTAAAGCACATCAGCGGCGGTCAACAGGTCCAGATCATCTGGCCGTTCCGCCCAATCTTCGCAAAGCTCCACGACCACACCGTTCAGGGTGGCGTTGGCCGCTGCAGCGTCGAGCGCGGCAGCGTCAATATCACAGGCAATTGCCCGAGCCGCTCCCGCCCTGGCCGACGCAACCGCCACGACACCGGAGCCAGAGCCAAAATCCAGCACCGTTTTACCCGCCACAACTTCAGGATGAGCCAGTATCCACTGGGCCAGCACCTGCCCGCTGGCCCAGCAGAATGACCAGTACGCTGGCTCAGCCACCACCGCCTGGGCCTCGTCATGGCTTAGCGGCCCCTCTAGCACCAGAGGATCAAACAGATACAGCGACAGATCCGGGCATCCTGCGGGCGCTGTGCGGGCAACCCGACCCTGGCTCAGTGTCTTTCTCAGGTGTCGGTTGAGGTGTTCCGGCGTCATGGGTCATCCTGTCAGAATCGTGCAAAGCGGCATTGTACCCTTAGCCGGGATGCCCGGAAATTGGCAGTCCGGTATACTGCCGCCTCACCCAGACCAACAGCGATCCGTGGACATGCCAAGCAGACCCGATACCAATGATTACCTGAGCCTGTTTCTGAACGACGTGCCGCTGATGGACGTGCGGGCACCCGTGGAGTACGCCAAAGGCAGCTTCCCGGGTACCGTAAATGCGCCCCTGATGAACGACGAAGAGCGGCACCGCATTGGTATCTGCTACAAGGAAAAAGGCCAGGATAAGGCCATCGAACTGGGTCACCAACTGGTTTCCGGCGACATCAAGGCACAGAGAGTTGAAGCCTGGAAGCGCTTTATTGCCCAGCATCCGGATGGCTATCTTTTCTGCTTCCGGGGCGGGCTTCGCTCACGACTGACGCAGCAGTGGATCAAAGACTCCGGCATCGATTACCCGCTCATTAAAGGCGGGTACAAGGCCCTGCGGCGGTTTCTGATCGACAGTCTTGATCAGCTCATCGAAAGCCAGGAGCTCAGGATCCTCAGCGGGCGCACCGGCACCGGCAAAACCCGGGTACTGATGGACCTGCCAAACCCGGTAGATCTTGAGGGCCTGGCCAATCACCGGGGCTCAAGTTTCGGCCGTCAGGTCAGCCCCCAGCCCTCCCAGATTGACTTCGAGAACCGGCTTGCCGTCGCCATGCTGAAAGCCCGGCATCTCGTGGGTGGGCCGGTCTACCTGGAAGATGAAAGCAGGCTGATCGGCCGCTGTGCCATGCCAGAACGCCTGCGTAGCCGTATGAGCGAATCCGGCCTGCTGATTCTTGAGCAGCCACTGGAAGAGCGTATTGCCATCATTCGTGCCGATTATGTTGAGGGCATGCTGGCCGACTATATTGCCCGCGACGGCGAAGAAGCCGGTTGGCTTAACTATCGGGACTACCTGCTCAGCGCACTCGATCGTATCCGAAAGCGGCTAGGCGGCGAACGTCACCAGCAATTACGCACCTTGATGGAAGAGGCACTTGAACAACAGGCCAAAGGCTCTGCAGAGGGCCATAACGGATGGATAGAGGGTCTGCTCACAGACTACTATGACCCCATGTACGATTATCAGCTAAGCCAGAAACAAGGCCGGATTCTGGTGCGTGGCGGCCCAGCAACGATTACTGACTACGCCCACTTCCATCACAATCCGGACAAGTAATGGGCAAATTCACTGAATTACAATAGTGGTCGTTGACATACCTGTTCTATACTGAATCCAGACTTAGTTATACATATCAGCACGTTGTTTTAGCTATCCAAAAATTTTAACGAGCAAGGAGTTTCACTATGGAAGAGCTTTTCAGCGCTAACGGTCAGGCATCCGAGTGGGTGGACCAGGCCGTCACCCTGGTTATGGCCTACGCGCCCAAGGTTTTGCTTGCCATCGTTACACTGATTGTCGGCCTTTGGCTGATCAATCGTTTCGTCAATGTTCTCGACACCAAACTCGGCAAAAAAGACCCTACCCTCAACAAATTCCTGTGCGGTCTGCTTAGCGCCATCCTCAAGATTCTGCTGCTCATTTCAGTCGCGTCCATGGTCGGCATTGCCACCACCTCCTTCGT
>DATGQY010000049.1:0-16040 GCA_035303925.1 Marinobacter sp.
CGAATGGTTGCCAGCTCCTGCGCGTTCATCATGAACGAGCCATCGCCGGTGACGTTGATCACCGTGCTGTTGCGGTCGGCAAACTGCGCACCAATCGCCGCCGGCAAGCCGAATCCCATGGTGCCCAGTCCGCCACTGGTCAGGTGGTGACGCGGATGATCGAACTCATAATGTTGGGCCACCCACATCTGGTGCTGGCCAACGTCACAGGCAATGATGGTGTCATCCGGGGCAATTCGGGACAGCTGGCGGACGAAGGCCGGGCCGGCGATCGGCGCCAGGGATTCCTCGTTATCGGCCGCCTGAAACCCGCCGGTGGTGTGCCAGGTTTTGCATTGCTTCTGCCAGTCCCTGATCTCCAGAGATTTCTCTTCGATCGCTTTGGTCATGGCGGCGAGAATATCGCTCAGGTCGCCCCGCATGGCCAGGTCAGCCGGCCTCAGCTTGTTGATCTCGGCGCTGTCAGCATCGATGTGGATCAGCTGGGCGTTGGGGGCAAAGGTGTTCAGCTTGCCAGTGGCCCGGTCATCCAGACGGGCACCAACCACCAACAGCAAGTCACACTCATCGACCGCCTTATTCGCTGCTCGGGAACCGTGCATGCCGAGCATGCCCAGGTTGTAAGGGTTGTTCTTTCCGGCGTTACCGATGCCCTTGAGCGTTACAACGCCGGGCATAGCCGAGGTGTTTGCAAAGGCGCGGAAGCTCTCTTCAGCGCGGGCCAAAGAGACCCCGCCGCCGCTGTAGAGCAAGGGGCGTTTGGCGGTGCGCAGCAGAGTCATGGCACGGGCGATATCCGGACAGTTGGCTTCAGCTTCCTGCGCTGTCACCGGCGACGGCGTTGCCACCTTGGCCAGGAGAGTGTCCTTCGGGATATCAATCCACACCGGCCCGGGCCGGCCACTCTGGGCCAGGGTAATGGCCTCTTCCATGATGGAGGGCAGGGCGCTTGGGTCGTCTACCAGATAGCTGTGCTTCACGATGCCAAGAGTCATACCCAGAATGTCGGTTTCCTGAAAGGCATCGGTTCCGATCAGCCCGGAAGGTACCTGCCCAGTGATGATCAGCATCGGTGTTGAATCCATGTAGGCATTGGCGACGCCGGTGATGAGGTTGGTGGCGCCCGGGCCGGAGGTGGCAATGCACACGCCGATCTGGCCGCTGGCACGAGCGAAGCCATCAGCGGCCAGGGCGCAGGCCTGCTCGTGGCGGCACAGCACGTGTTCCACGCCGACATCATCCACCAGCGCGTCGTACAGCGGCATGATGCAGCCGCCCGGATAGCCGAAAACTGTGCTGATGTTATGGCGGTGGAACGCTTCAAGAATGTGCTGTGCGCCGTTCATGGTCGTTTTTCCCTTTTTCTTTGCCGCAAAAAGAAACCCCCGGGACCTTGCGGTGCCGGGGGTTTCTGGTGTCTTTGTCAGGTTGTCGCTATCTCACCCGCATGTCCACGCAAAAGCCCCCGGACGGTACCACGACCACCAGGATTAGCTTTACAAGGACGACCACTGCGTTGAGGTTCATAAAATCGACAGTCTGCTCTGAATAGATTCAAACAATGTGTGTAGAATCTAACCCACGTTTAAAACCGGTTGCAACCTTTTATTTTCGGTTTTCCGGGCGGCCTCAATTTTTATGACGCGGCCAGCAAGAATTCATTAACGGCGAGTGAGTGATGACAAAAGCGAAATGGAGTTCTCTTGGCCTGTCGGTTCTGGTGATCGTGGTTCTGGTTATCTGGATGGCGACCGGCGATATCAAGATGGCAAGCGATGAGGCGCCGCCAGAACCCGAGCAGGAACAACGGGAACTTACCCGGGTCGATGTAGAAGTTCTTGAAGCCGTCGCTTACCAGCCGGAACTGAAACTGCAGGGCCAGGTAGAGCCGTGGCAATTGGTTATGGTCAGTGCCAGGGCCGCTGGAACCGTTGAAAGCTTGCAGGTAGGGCTGGGGGATCAGGTAACGGCCGGCCAGAAGCTGCTCACCCTCTCCACCGATGGGCGCGATGCCGTGGCAGCCCGCTGGCAATCCAGAATTCGCAAACTGGAAGCCGACCTGTCGGCGGCCCGCCAGCTGAAGGCCCGCAACCTGGCAGCTGAAACGGAACTGTTGAGCCTGCAGAGTGAACTGGCCGCAGCCAGGGCCGAGATGAAAGCCGCGGAACTGGTGCTGCAACACCTGGAGCCTAACGCCCCTTTTGACGGTGTCGTAAACCGCCGTGAAGTCGATCCAGGCACTCTGGTGCAAGTGGGTACGCCGCTGTTTGAGCTGGTGCAGATAGACCGTCTGAAAGCAACCGGGCGGGTACCTCAGCAAACCGTTAAAGATGTGGAGCCGGGGCAGGGGGTGGAAGTGAACCTGCTGGATGGCACCCGCCTGGGGGGCGTGGTCAGTTTTGTTGCCAGCGCGGCCGATCCGGCTACCCGGAGTTTTGCAGTCGAAGTGGTGGTGGAGAATCCGGAACTGAAGCGTGCAGCCGGCGGTACCGCGAACCTCAATATCCGGTTGCCGGAACAGAAGGCGACCTTTATATCGCCCGCCTATCTGAGCCTGAACGACGACGGTCGCCCCGGCGTGAAGTACGTGGATAGCGACAACAAGGTGGTGTTTCAGACCGTCAAACTGCTGGGCATCTCCACTAGCGGGGCCTGGGTATCCGGCTTGCCGGATGAAATCCGCCTGATCACCCGGGGTGCGGGCTTTGTCGCTCCCGGTGAAACCGTGCGCCCCGTTGATCGCACAGACCAGCGGGGCTGACCGCCATGAGAGCACTGATCGCTGCGGCGATGGACCGAAGCCGAACAACCCTGCTGTTATTCCTGTTTCTGCTGCTCGGCGGCATGGCGGCCTACCAGGTGATTCCCAAGGAATCCAACCCGGACGTCACCATTCCGATGATCTACGTGGCCATGACCCTGGACGGCATCAGTCCGGAGGATGCCGAACGCTTGCTGGTGCGCCCCATGGAGCAGGAGTTGCGAGCCCTGGAAGGCATCAAGGAGATGCGGGGGACCGCCGCCGAAGGCCATGCCTCCGTTATGCTGGAGTTCGACGCCGGGTTTGATCCGGATAAAGCCCTGCAGGATGTTCGGGAGAAGGTGGATACCGCCCGCAGCAAGTTGCCCCAGGAGGCTGATGAGCCGCGGGTACACGAAATCAACGTATCACTTTTCCCGGTTTTGTCTGTCGGCCTGTCCGGGCCGCTGTCAGAGCGTGAGCTGATCACCATTGCCCGCCGTCTTCAGGATGCGATTGAAGCCATTCCTGAAGTGCTGGAAGTGGAAATCGGCGGCGATCGTGAGGATCTCCTGGAAATCGTGGTCGACCCGCAGGTACTCGAAAGCTACGGCATCGATTTTGACCAGCTGGCCGCACTGGTTACCCGCAACAATCAGCTGGTAGCCGCCGGTTCCCTGGATACCGGAAATGGCCGGATGGCGCTGAAGGTACCGGGGGTAATCGAAACCATCGAAGATGTGATGTCCATGCCCATCAAGGTTGAGGGCGATACGGTGGTGACTTTCGGTGATGTGGCCATGCTTCAGCGCACCTTCAAGGACCCTTCCGGCTTTGCCCGGATCAATGGCGAACCGGCCCTGGTGCTGGAAGTGTCCAAGCGCTCCGGAGCCAACATCATCGAGACCATTGCTCAGGTGCGGGCGCTGATTGATGAAGCCCAGCCGCGCATGCCGGAAGCCCTGGAAGTCCGGTACATCATGGATCAGTCCGAAGAGGTTCAGGACATTCTGTCGGACCTGCTCAATAACGTGCTTACGGCGATTGTTCTGGTGCTCATTGTGGTAATTGCCGCCATGGGCCCCCGTTCTGCGTTGCTGGTTGGCCTGACCATTCCCGGTGCCTTCCTGACCGGTATTCTGGTGATCTGGGGCATGGGATTCACCCTTAATATTGTGGTGTTGTTTAGCCTGATTCTGGTGGCGGGCATGCTGGTTGACGGCGCTATTGTGGTCTCTGAACTGGCGGATCGTAACCTGAGCGACGGCCAGCCGGTTAAAACCGCCTGGGTGGAAGCTGCCTCCCGTATGGCCTGGCCGGTGATCGCCTCTACCGCGACCACGTTGGCGGTCTTTGTTCCTTTGCTGTTCTGGCCCGGCGTGGTGGGCGAGTTCATGAAGTTTCTGCCGATGACGGTTCTGATCTGTCTGATCGCTTCGTTGGCCATGGCACTGGTTTTTCTTCCGGTAATGGGCGGTGTCAGCGGAGGCAAACGGTCACATCAGAACGCGACAGAAGGGCGTTTCATGGCGTTCTATCGCCACACACTCGGCGCGCTTTTACGTCGACCCGGGTTGACGCTGTTGGGGGCTCTGGCGGTGATCATCGTTATTTACGCTGCGTACGGTCGTTTCAACTACGGCGTAGAATTTTTCCCCAGTGTCGAGCCGGATTCCGCTCAGGTGCAGGTGCGAGCCCGTGGCGATCTGTCGATTTGGGAGCGCGATGCGATTGTGCGCGAGGTTGAAGGCCGCCTGCAGAACATGCCGGAAGTCAAAGCCTTGTATGCCCGTTCCATGCTCACCACGGGTAATCAGATGGCACCGGATGTGATCGGGGTTCTGCAGTTCCAGTTCAATGACTGGTTTACCCGCCGCACCGCGACCGAAATACTCGACGACTTCCGGGAGCGCACTGCTGACATTGCCGGCATTGAACTGGAATTTCGCAAACAGGAAGGCGGCCCGGCCGAAGGCAAACCCGTTGAACTGTTGGTCAGCAGTATGGACAGCAGTCAGCTGAACGGGTTTGTGGACGAAATCGAGAGCCGGATGCGCACCCTCGGCGGGTTTGTCGATATTGAAGATGATCGTAGCCTGCCCGGTATTGAGTGGCGCCTGGAAGTAGACCGCGAGGCAGCAGCCCGCTTCGGTACTGATGTGCTGAGTATTGGCAGCGCGGTTCGGCTGGTCACCAATGGTCTGGTGCTGGCTACTTACCGGCCTGAGGACGTTCGGGACGAAGTCGACATTGCGGTGCGTGTGCCCAATAACTGGCGTGAGCTGGAGCACTTGCAACGGCAGACCATCAACACGCCGAGGGGCCAGGTACCGTTGTCCGAGTTTGTGACTCTGGAGCCCGGTGATAAAACGGGCAGCATCGTTCGGGTGGATGGCCAGCGAACCATCACCATCAAGTCGGATGTTGCGCCGGGCCGTCGGATGGATGAGCTGCTGAAAGCCTTGCAGGCAGAAATGCCTGAACCGCCAGAGGGGATTACGATCCGGTTTGGCGGTGAGAACGAAGACCAGCAGCAGGCGTCCAATTTCCTCGCCTCGGCTTTCCTGGTGGCCATTGGCCTGATGTTGCTGATCCTGGTGACTCAGTTCAACTCCCTGTACCAGACCTTGCTGATCCTTTCCGCTATCGTGCTGTCTACCGCCGGCGTTCTGCTGGGCTTGTTGCTCAATGGTCAGTCGTTCGGCATCGTGATGGTCGGCATGGGCATCATTGCCCTGGCAGGCATTGTGGTGAACAACAACATTATCCTGATTGACACGTTCAATGAGATGAAAAAGGAAGGCAGGGAAGCCTACGAGGCAGCCCTGGAAACCGGTTGTCTGCGTTTCCGGCCGGTATTGCTGACCGCAGTCACTACCATCCTCGGGCTGATGCCGATGGTGCTGGGGGTTAACGTGAACCTTCTGGAGCCTTCACTGGGCCTGGGGGCGCCTTCTACCCAGTGGTGGATGCAACTGTCCAGTGCCATTGCCGGGGGGCTGGCTTTTGCCACGCTGTTAACGCTGTTGCTGACCCCGGCCTTGCTGGTTCTTGGGGAACGCTCGGGCCAGCGCTTCCGTGCGCTGATCAGCCGGTTTCGTCAGCCGTAAGATCAACTGTGACCAATCAATGCAACGATGGTGAGGACCCGGCTTAATAAGTTACCCAATTATCGGCCATTTACGACAATGACAAACCCTCTTCGGGAAATTTATCGGGATCAGTGGCTGCTGGCAGTCCACAAGCCGGCTGGCTTGCTGGTGCATCGCAGCCCGATCGACAAACATGAAACCGAGTTTGCACTGCAGTACGCGCGCGCCCTGAACGGTGGTGAGCATGTCTACCCGGTGCACCGGCTGGACCGCCCGACGTCCGGCCTTCTGCTGTTTGCCAGAGACCCCGATACCGCCAGAGCGATGGGGCAGGCCTTCATGGCGGGGGAAGTGGCGAAAACCTATCTGGCGATGGTGCGGGGCTGGGCGCCGGAAGCTGGCATCATCGACCACCCCCTGAGGGATGAACCGGAAGATCGGCGCCTGAGAGGGCAGGAGCAACCCGTAAGGGAGGCGCTGACTCATTTCCGGAGGCTGGCCACCACGGAAATCCCAGTGGCAATCGAAGGCTACCCCACCAGTCGCTACAGCCTTGTCGAGCTGTTTCCGAAAACCGGACGAAAACACCAGTTACGGCGCCATATGAAACACATCAACCACCCCATCATCGGCGATGCCAACCACGGTCGTGGCCGGCATAACCGATATTTTGCCGAGCGCTTCGGGCAGGGCAGGTTGATGCTGGCAGCAACCGCAATGGCGTTCACTCATCCGGTTACGGGTGAACCGGTCCTGTTGGATGCGCAGCCGGAGCCGAGTTTTGTGACCGTACTGAGCATATTCCCCGATTCCGGAACCGCTCTGACATAAATAGCTCAGTCGTGGCGCCGCTTCTGTATCTTTTTATGTCATTTTGCGTCGATTAGTTCTGGCGGACTGTGCTCCCAGGCGGTTTGGTGCATACTCAGGCCTGACAACATAAAAAGAACTGGTATCCCGGGGCTCACAGTGAACAGACTCACACTCCTGCTGGTGTTCGCACTCTCGCTATTGTTACCCACCGCTGCCTCAGCAGAGAGTGCGGTTTGGGGTAAGCACTCCAAGCGCCTGGAATTATCCCAGTTTGTTGATTACTGGATGGAAAGCGGAGACGTGTCCATTGAGCACGTCCGCTCGCTACCCGAAACCGCCTGGACCCACAACGGCAACGACAGTGTCAGTCTTGGCTACGGGAGTGAGGCCTATTGGTTCCGGGTAGAGTTAAGGAATTCGTTGGCGGTGGAAGCCATCAATTTTCTGGAAATCGGCTACCCGGTTCTTGATCACATAACCTTCTATTCGGCATCTTCAGGCGGGCTTTCGGAACCTCTGATGCTGGGCGATAAGCAGCCATTCTATGACCGACCGGTTCACCACCGTAACTTTATTGTTCCCATGGTTCTTGCCCCGGAGGAGACCACCACGATCTTTATCCGCGTGGACTCAACCAGTTCCATGCAGCTGCCTCTGACACTCTGGGACCAGAACGCATTCTATGCTGCGGAGCAGTCCCGCAGCATGTTTGAGGGGATCTACTACGGCATTGTACTGGTGATGATCCTCTATAATCTCTTTGTATTCATGGCAGTAGGAGAGCGTAACTTTCTTTACTACGTCGCTTACATAACCGCGATGCCGTTATTCCTGGCATGCCTGCATGGCGTTGCGTTTCAGTTCCTCTGGCCGGAGGCAACCTGGTGGAACGACCAGTCGATCATCGTCTTTTTGAACCTGGTAGTGGTTTTTGGCGGCGCGTTCAGCATCAGTTTTATCAATGTTACCCCCGAGAACCATCCACGGCTTAACCGGTGGACGATGGCGATGGTCATGATTGCCGGTATGTTTGCGGCGGCGGGGCTTTTCATTCCTTATCAGCATATGATTCTGCCCTCCATTCTGGTGGCGTTTGTCGGTTGCTCCACCATGTTGTTATTGAGTGTCGTGCGCTGGATAAAGAAAGATCCCGCAGCCCGCTATTACACGGTGGCATGGGTGTTTATGTTGTTCGGTGGCATTGTGATGGCACTGAGCAAATTCACGGTGTTGCCACGCAACCTGCTGACGGAGAATGCCATTCAGGTGGGCTCTGCGCTCGGGGTTATTCTGCTGTCTATTGCGTTGGCTGACCGGCTAAACCGTGAGAAGAAGAAAGCCTTTGCAGCTCAGCAGCGGTTGTTGCGAGAAGAGCGTAAGGCCCGACTTGCTCAGGAGAAGTCCCTGCAGATCCAACGGGAAGCCAATGCTTTGTTGGAGGCGCGAGTGCAGGAGCGCACCCGTGATCTGGAAACACTGAACGAACAGCTTCTGGAATTGAATGCCAAGGACCCTCTGACCAATCTCAAGAACCGGGGGCATTTTGACAAGGCCTTTCAGTCTGCGGTCGTCCATGCCTATCGGTTTGAAGAGGTTCTGTCATTATTGGTGCTGGATATTGACCACTTCAAAAAGTTCAACGATACCTACGGCCACCTGGTGGGCGATGACTGTCTGAAAATGGTCGCCAGGTGCATTAAAGATCACGTGACCCGACCGGAAGACCTTGCGGCCCGTTACGGTGGTGAGGAGTTTGTGGTGTTATTGCCGGATACCCCGGAAGATGGCGCGCTTCGTGTGGCAGAACGCATTCGTCAGGAGATCGAAAAAACCGCGTTCAGGGTGTCCGGCGAGATGCTCCATCTGACCGTCAGTGTCGGGGTGTGCAGTGCTTCACCCGCTCGGGCTGACGCCACCAAAGATCTGTTTACCCGTGCTGACAGCGCGCTCTATGCGGCCAAGGGACAGGGCCGAAACCGGGTTGTGGCCTGCAGCGGTGATGCGTCTGACATCACCGCTGCGCTGGCCTGACGGTTATACCGGATAGCCCGCCAGGGAGGGCCAGCTTTGCTCTGCCTCGAGCAGGTAGGCGATTTCAAGCAGAGTGCGTTCATCACCATGGCGACCCATGAATTGAACCGCTACAGGAAGATTGTTGGCGGTTAACCCCATAGGAACCGAGATAGCCGGTGCGCCGGTGGCGTTGGCGAGGGGGGTGAAGTTGACGTACTGCATCAGCCGTTCAAACAGGGTGTCGAAGGGCACGGTGGGGCTCAGGTAGCCGAGCGGTGGTGTGGTGTGGGCCAGTACCGGTGTCAGCACTGCATCGTATCCTGCCATTTCCCTGGCGTAGTCGTGCCAGGATCGTTTCAGCCGCCAGATAGCCGCAGGTAATCGCCAGATCTGCTTCCGCATCATGCGGTCAAGCCCGTTGGTCAGCCCGTCTACCTTTCGTTTGTCAAAATCGGGGTGCAGGAGTTTACGACCCTGAAGCTTGAGGCCGAAGGCGAGCATGCCCCAATACAAGGCAAAGTCATCCGGAAACGACTTGGCTACGGGAACCGCCATCGGCTCCACAATGTGACCGGCTTTTTCCAGCTGCCTGGCCGTTTGTTCAACGGTGAGGCGGGTTTCGGCGTCGGTTGGATAGCCGTTAATAGAATCCAGTACCAGGCCGATGCGGAGTTGTTTGTGACCCGGACCGTGCACCTGGCCAACTTCAGGCAGTGTCGGGTTGTGAAAATACTGTCCGGCGTGGGCGATAAAAGCCGCGCTGTCGCGCACAGAGCGAGTGACCACGCCATCGCTCACAATATTCACGGGCAGGGTTTTGGCGGCTTCATTATCGACAACCCGCCCGCGGGTGGGCTTCAACCCGATCAGGCCGCAACAGGCGGCGGGAATGCGTATGGAGCCCCCACCATCGTTGGCATGGGCAATGGGTACTACGCCGGCCGCCACCATGGCGGCAGCACCGCCGGAAGATGCGCCGCAGGAATAGGCCAGATTCCAGGGGTTGCGGGTGGGTTGCCCGTGGGCAGGTTCGGTGGTGGCATTAAAGCCGAACTCCGGCATGCTGCTTTTTCCCAGGCACAGGTAACCCTGTGCCAACATCTGCTCGGCAAAGGGGCTGGTTTTGCTGGCGTTCCTGAGTGGAACAGCGGCGGAACCGTGGCCAGTTGGCAGCCCTTCAACGTCGGTATTGTCTTTGATAAAGGTGGGTACGCCTGCGAATGGAGCATCCGTTGGTGTCATCTGGCTCGCCTTTAACAGGCATCGCTCGTAATCTTCAGCCACCACGCCATTCAGTGTGGCCTGGGCCAGCCTGGACCGTTCGATCGCTGCGCTGACCACGTCTGTGGCGGATACCTCGCCACTGCGTATTCTTGCCGCAATGTCAGTGGCGTCTGCCGTCCCGAGTGCATCATCCCGAAAACAGTTGAAGGAGGCAGGTTGAATAAAGTCCATTCGATACTCCAGGCGGTCAGTTAGTCTCAAACCATAACCCAGCTTCAAACGTGATGACATGTCATTTCAGGTATGACGTCACAGTACGCCATTCTGCTTCCGCCATTTTGTTTGATCAGCATCACTTTCAATCACTTGTGGCAGACCGTAAGCTGTTCTCCGACTTGTTGACCCAGAACGAACCATGCATGTGATCGAGCCCGCTGTCCGAGTGTTTCTCGGCGTATATTTTCTGATGATCGGACTGCAATTCAGCGCCAGAACCCTGGGGCTATATGCGCGAATGGGTTTTTCCCACATTCATTATGGCGGGAGGGGCAGGGCCACCTGGTGGCACCGGCATACTTTCAATGTGTTCAGGGCCGCAATTCTGCTGATCTGCATCGCCAGGATTTTCGTGGAGTTTGATGCCTGGCTGGGCGTACTGCCTTCGCTCTATCAGTGGCCGGTGTTGCTGGCGGGTGCGCTGCTCATGATGGCCGCCTTCACGGCGGTGAATTATCTTCAGGCTTACATGCACGATGACTGGCGCTCGGGGATTGATCCGGAAGGTCGGGGCCGCCTTCTGACGGAAGGGCCATTCGCCCGCAGCCGTAATCCGCTGTTTCTCGCGGTGATGACCGGCCAACTGGGCTTTTTCCTGGCCTTGCCCAGTGTGTTCTCACTGATCTGTCTGGTGGTGGGCGTGCTGGTGATTATGCGCCAGGCCAGGGAAGAGGAAAAAGCCCTGGCACTGCGCTTCGGCGAGGAATACGTCGATTATTGCCAGCGGGTTCCTCGCTGGTTCTGAGCCGCTACGAATCGCTTTTCCTGGCTTCTTTGATCACATCGTAAGCGTGGCTGATTTCACGAGTACGTTCCTCGGCCATTTCCCGCATGCTTTCCGGCATGCCCCGCCCGGCGAGTTTGTCCGGGTGGTTCTCACTCATCAGTTTGCGGTAAGCCCGCTTCAGCTCGGTATCCGAGACACTGGGCGACACTCCCAGAACTTTGTAGGCATCCTCCAATTGCTGACCGGTTGAGTAGTTGGGACTGCCTCCGGCCTGGCCCGCGTGGGCTCCGCGAAGCATGGCTTCGAGTTGGTCTACCTGGCTTTCCGGCAAACCAAGCCCCCGGGCAATGCGCACCAGCATTTCGTGCTCGGCCGGATGTACGACACCGTCGGCGGCAACCGCCGATACCTGAACCTGCAGGAACATTTGCAGGAACGCCGGTTGCTGGCCAGTGGCTCTCAGGAACTGGTTAAGCTCGGCATCCAGATCGAAATCCGGGGTCTTGCCCCGATTGAATGCGTCTCTGGCCATGGTCTTCTGTGCTTCGTTCAGCCGGAACCGGGCAAACATGGTTTCCGCCATCTGAATCTCGTCTCGCGAGACCACACCGTCCGCTTTGCACAGCGCGCCCATCACCGCAAACATGGATTCGATGAAGCCGGATTGCAGGTTCTGGATTTTGCCAATCAGCCGCGTTTTCAGGCGATAGAACAGGAAGGCGCCGATTGCTCCACCGATCAGAAAACCACGAAAGCCGCCAAACGCCGAACCGATCAGGCCGCCAAAAATAATTGCAAAAAGCATCCATCTATCCTTCAAGTATCAATCAGTATCGGGAATATACGGGTTTTTCGCTGCTACTGCATGAACAGGCTTTCATCCACAGGATCAATCTGTTCCGCGCTCAGGTGCTGCTCGGCATAGCGCAGGTAGGTGCCGGAACGGACAAACAGCCTGAATACTTCCGGGTCAATATGCCCTTTGTCTACCATCTGGGCCATGATGCTGAGGGCCTCGGTCAGTGTCTTGCCCTTTTTGTAGGGCCGATCCACGGCGGTGAGTGCCTCGAACACATCGGCAACGGCCATGATCTTTTCCGGGATGGTCATGTCGCTTGCCCGAAGGCCGCAAGGGTAGCCTTCTCCATCCATGCGCTCATGGTGGGTGCCTGCAAGCCGTGGCACCTTGGCCAGGCGGTCAGGCAGGGGCAGGGCGTCGAGCATGCAGATGGTCTGCACGATGTGTTCATTGATCTTGAACCGCTCTTCATCGGTCAGCGTGCCCGAACGCACGGTCAGGTTGTGTAGCTCACCCCGGTTGTATTCGTAGTCCGGAAGCTTCATGTCAAACCCCCAGTGGTTGCGAGGGTCGTCTTTCTGCACCGGTGGTATACGATCACCCCAGGCCCTGATGTGTCCTGGTTTGTCAGCCAGCAAGGTTTCGCTCGCGGGCAAGGGGGCTTCGGGCGTGTTCGTCAGTGCCCGCTCCTCATCTCCCGATAGCCCGATTCGGTCACTGAAGTGGCGCAGCCAGGTCCGTTGGCCAATGCGACCTATACGCTCCACGTCTTCATCCGAGATCCATTCGCTGCCCTGGTTGGCTTGCGCGAGAAAGGCATAGTCAACCTGTAACTCCGCCTGGGCCTGATCCCGCCTGGCCGCCGCATCCGCAGCATTCTCACCGGCGAGGAGTGCGTTCAGGTAAGCAATATCGGCATCCCGGTGCAGAACCTCAAACCGGGTGCGGATCTCATGAATTCGGTTGTGGATGGTTTCCAGTTTTACAGCTTTGTCGACCACGTACTCAGGGCTGGTGATTTTGCCGCAGTCATGCAACCAGGCGGCCAGGTGGAACTCATAGCGTTCGTCTTCAGACATTCTGAACGGTGCAAAGGTGCCTTCTCCGCTTCTTTCAGCCTCATCAACCAGCATTTGAGCCAGTTTGGGGACTCGCTCGCAGTGGCCCCCGGTATAAGGTGATTTTGCATCAATGGCATTGGCCACCAGCCGGATGATGCCGTCAAGCAGGGCTTGCTGGCTTTCGATCAGCTCTCGGGTTTCTATGGCGACAGCGGCGGAGCCGGCTATTTCATCCACAAAGGTAATCAGATCATCGCTCAGGTTGGTTTGATTGCCGTGCTCGATTTCTATGATCAGAACGCCGATCAGCTTTTTGCGTCGGTTTCTGAGAATCGCAAACACCGGATGACCGGGAATGTATCTGCGAAGCTCCCGAATGACTTCGTAATCATCGGCGTCGGGCGTGATCGGGTGAACGGAAGCAGGCAGCTCCAGATCCCGGTTCACCGACAGGTCAAGCTTCTGCTCGCGACTGTTGAACAGGTACACCGCGCCCCGTTTCTGCCCTACGATGCCAACAAGCTGCTCGAGAATGTCTTTTAACAGCTGGTTGAGGTCTTGCCCCCGGTTCAGCACGGTTGAAATGTTCTGAAAGCTGCGAATGGTGTGAGCCATGTCGTCCAGGGCAATGCTCAATTCTGACGCTTCCCGTATGCGGGAGTTGGACCTGACGGGCGTATCAAACCGGAATCTGGAAAGTCGGCTGACCTGTCCTGTCAGTAGCTCAATCGGTTTGCCTACCTGCCGCCCCAGTGCCCAGCCCACGATCAGTAGCATCAGGGCAATGGCGCCGGCAATCAGGGTCTGCCGGGTGAGGGCCGTCCAGACATCGGCCAGCAGCTCATCCGAAGGAATGGCAATGACGATGGACAACGCCTCGCCCGGCAGGGATTCCAGGGGTTCGCTGATGCCATACCAGTCTTGCCCGTCCAGGGTGAACTGGCTGATGCCTGCTTCGTTTTCAGGCATCAGCGCGCGGATAACCGCGTCATCTGGCTCGTTGCCTTGGGACGAACTGGCAAGCAGTTGGCCCGATGTGTTCAGAATGGCAATGCGGCTGTCGGGGGTCTGCTTCAGTTCGGCTAGTTGGGCACCGAGGTCCGTGACAGTAACATCGATGCCCAGAACGGTTGCCGCGTTACCGCTTGCCCTTTGCGACAGAGTGATGCCGGTTTCCCGGGTGGTAAAGAACGCATAAGGTGCGGAGAGCCGCAGGCTATCTGAATCCTGTGCGGCTTGATACCAGGGCCGCTGGCGGGGATCGTAGTCGTAGCTGGCCAGTTCGCGATGCTCGATCAGGTTCAGGTTGCGATCGTAGAATCGCCAGCTGCCTTGGTGGCCGGTTTCGCTGCGGACCAGACTTTGCAGTAGAAAGTGGCTGTTGACTGGCGCGTCCGGAAACTGAGCGGCGCCGGAACTTTGTAACTTTCGGAACAGAAAGAAATCGCCGTTTCCATAGCCAGCGTAAACGGCACTGACGATGTGGCTGCTGGAGAGAATGTCGGCGACAACCGGCAAACGTTCCAGCCGTTGCTCTAATGTGTCAGCGTTGGTTATGGGATCGTGTCGGAGCACGGCAAGGGCGGTGGACGGTGGCTGTGTGATGGCCTGTATCCGGTCATCCACGCTGACGGCCAGTTGCCGCGCAGTGGCTGATGCAGCCGTGATCTTGGCCTGTTCCATACCCCGGAAGCTCTGGCCTACCAGGACAATGGTCAGGATCAACATGCCCAGGGTAATGGCGGACGCAATAAGAAAGGCCAGTGAAACCTGAGCGAGCTGACGGTGAGGTTGCATGAGGTGCCCTTGATGGATATTGGTACTTGCTGTCAGTTTAGACGCTCTGACTTTGTTGTCCTGATTTTCTCAATAAAAATGATCAGCTTATGACTTTTGACCTGTTTGATTCCGATGATGAGCTGCCGTGGCAAGAGCGACCGTGCGAGGGCCTGGTGATTTTGCGGCGATTTGCGTGCGCTGCCGCACCCGCGCTGATGAGCGCAGTGGCGGATATCGCCGGGCACGCGCCGTTTCGACATATGGTGACGCCAGGCGGATATTCTATGTCGGTAGCCATGACCTGTTCCGGGCCGCTGGGCTGGGTGACGGACGCTGGAGGTTATCGCTATCAGGCCTGTGACCCTGAAACCGGCCAGCCTTGGCCGGCCATGCCCGACAGTTTTGGCCAGTTGGCCCAGCAGGCCGCCGCGGCAGCAGGCTTCCCCGGCTTCCTACCGGATGCCTGTCTGGTCAATCGCTATCAGCCCGGAGCAAAGATGGGGTTGCACCAGGACAAAGACGAAACGGACATGTCCTGGCCGATTGTTTCGGTGTCTCTGGGATTGCCCGTCGTGTTTCAGTTTGGTGGGCCCGAGCGCAGCGACCGGCCGCAACGCATCGTGCTGGAGCATGGTGATGTGGCGGTGTGGGGTGGCTCGGCCAGGTTGAACTACCACGGTGTGCTGACGCTCAAGGCCGGCGAACACCCACTGACAGGGGGATTCCGCTACAACCTGACCTTCCGCAAGGCTGGCTAGTCGCTCATTGCAGCCACGCAACCAGCAGGCCGGCACCGAGCGAAAGCACCATGGGTACAGCCACCAGCAGGCCCGCTTCGCGGTTGCCGATGGTCCAGGCAATGCCAGACTTCACCAGGTTGTTGACCGCCGCCGCAATGACGATGCCCAGGACAGCGGCGTCCATGGCCAGGCCGTTATTGGACATGCGGGTAAGGGAAAGGGTGATGGCATCCACATCGGCCACACCTGAGGTGGCGGCCAGGGCATAGACGCCGGCATCACCAAAGGCATTCTTCAGAAATTCACCCAGCAGAAGTATGGCGGTGAGCAGAAAACCGAACACCAGCGCGGATGACAGATCCAGCGGGTTCTGGGAAAGATTGGGCTGGCTGATCTGCTGCTGCTTTGAATTCTTCTGCCAGATAAACAGTGCCGGGCCGTAAAGCAGTGCGGTCATCACCAGCACTGGCCAGATCAACTGAGGGAGCAGCGCGGCATTGATCACCAGGCAGTACACCAGAATCCGTGGAAACATGGTGCCGCAGGCAATCAGAATGCCGGCGGCAAACTGAGGATTGAAGTCGGGGTTCTTGGCGGATTGACGGGCGAAGTGCAGGGTCAGGGCGGTTGAGGAGCTGAGGCCGGCAAACAGGCTGGTGAACAGGATACCCTTGCGGGCTCCGGCCACCCGGATGGCGAAATAACCGACAAAGGAGATAGAGGCAATCATCACCACCATCCACCAGATTTCCCTTGGGTTCAGCACACCGCCGGGG
>DATGQY010000050.1:0-42099 GCA_035303925.1 Marinobacter sp.
CTGTCGGTTCGGTGACCGGCAGATTGTTGTAGCCAAAAATGCGCCCTACTTCTTCGATCAGATCTTCTTCAATAGAGATATCCGGGCGGAAGCTGGGCACACTGATCCGCCAGCCATCCTTCAGTAATTTGTCGACATGCAGGCCCAGGCGGGACAGAATTTCTTCAACCGTGGTGCGGTCAATTGCCAGACCCAGCACATCCGCCAGACGCTTTTCACGCAGGTCAATCACTCTGGGCTTGGGCAAGTCTTCCCAGCTGGCCACTTCAACAATCTCACCCGGCTCGCCGCCCACGATGTCCATCAACAGGCGGGTTGCTCGCTCCATGGCGTCGCGGGCCAGCTCGTAGTCAACGCCGCGTTCGAAACGGTGAGAAGCATCGGTATGCAAACCGTACTGACGCGCCTTGCCAGCCAGCATTATCGGTTCGAAGTAGGCCGATTCCAGCACCAGGTCCCGCGTTTTTTCGCTGACACCCGAGTGTTCACCACCCATAACACCGGCAATCGCGATCGGCTTTTCGTGATCGGCAATCAGAAGCGTCTCAGGAGTAAGGTCCACTTCCTGGCCATCCAGCAATACCAGTTTTTCTCCGGCCTTGGCCATGCGAACCACGATACCACCCGCCACTTCTTCCCGGTCAAAAGCATGCATCGGCTGGCCAAGCTCCAGCATCACGTAGTTGGTGACGTCAACCGCAGCATCAATAGAACGGATACCTGAGCGGCGCAGTTTTTCCTGCATCCACAGCGGCGTTTCTGCCTGCAGGTTGACGTTGCGCAGGATGCGGCCCAGGTAACGGGGGCAGCCTTCCGGCGCTTCTACCCGAATGTCCGGCACATCGGAGTGCACCGCTTCAACCGGCAGGATCTCGGGGGCATTTACCAACAGGCTGTTCAATACACCCACTTCACGGGCCAGACCCTTGATGGAAAGGCAGTCGCTGCGGTTGGGCGTAAGATCCACATCAATGGCGATATCATTCAGCTTAAGGTATTCCGCGATGTCCTGTCCCACCGGTGCATCTTCCGGCAACTCCATCAGGCCATCATGGTTCTCCGAAAGGGCAAGTTCCGATTCCGAACAGAGCATGCCTTCAGAGGGCTGGCCGCGTAGCTTGGCCTTCTTGATTTTGAAGTTGCCCGGCAGAACCGCACCGACAACGGCGAAAGGCACTTTCAGGCCATTGCGCACATTGGGAGCACCACAGACAACCTGAACGGTCTGCGTGCCGTCACTGACCTGACACACGCGCAGCTTGTCGGCGTCCGGGTGAGCTTCGACAGAGACGACTTCGCCCACGACTACGCCGGTGAATTCACCCGCTACCGCTTCAAAGCCATCTACTTCCAACCCGGCCATGGTGATCTGGTCCATCAGCTCCTGGGAACCAATGCTCGGATTAACCCACTCACGCAGCCACTGTTCACTGAATTTCATCGTTCTTGCCTTGTCCTGATGCCATTTATGCGGTTGATTCGGAATCCTGCTTGCGCCGTTCTGCCTTTCGGCTTAACGAAACTGACGCAGAAAACGCAGGTCGTTTTCGAAGAACATGCGCAGGTCTTTCACGCCATAGCGAAGCATGGCCAGGCGCTCAACGCCCAGACCAAAAGCAAAGCCACGATATTCCTCGGCATCAATACCGCAATGCTCGAACACCTTCGGGTGCACCATGCCGCAGCCCATGACTTCCAGCCACTTGATACTGCCATCCGGTTCCCGACCCCACTCGATATCCACTTCGGCAGAAGGCTCGGTGAACGGGAAATAAGATGGACGAAAACGCACTTTCAGGTCCCGCTCGAAGAACACTCGCAGAAATTCTTCCACCGTACTCTTCAGATCAGCAAAGCTGACGTTCTTCTCAACCAGCAGGCCTTCAACCTGGTGGAACATGGGGGTGTGGGTCATGTCGGAATCGCAGCGATAGACCCGCCCCGGGCAAATCATCCGGAACGGTGGCTTGCCAGCTTCCATGGTTCGGATCTGCACCGGTGACGTGTGGGTGCGCAGCAACGTGCCCGGATTGAAATAGAAGGTGTCGTGCATGGCACGCGCCGGGTGGTGACCCGGAATGTTAAGGGCTTCGAAGTTATGGTAATCGTCTTCGATTTCCGGGCCTTGCTCCACGCTGTACCCGGCGCGGGCAAAAATTTCTTCAATGCGCTCGAGCGTCCGCGTCACAGGATGCAAACCACCCAGATCCTGACCACGCCCCGGCAGGGTTACATCGATGGATTCACTGGCAAGCTTTGCCTCAATGGCGATCTTTTCAAGGTTCGCGCGACGGGCATTGATGGCCTGTTCAACCTGACCCTTGGCTTCATTGATTTTCTGGCCGGCGGCAGGACGCTCCTCCGCAGAAAGTTTGCCCAGGGTTTTCGCCTGCTGGGTGATCACCCCTTTTTTGCCGAGGTATTCCACGCGAATGTGATCAAGTGCCTGAAGGTTGTCCGCTTGCTCTACCGCGTTCAAACCATCCTGAACCAGTTGCTCCAGGTTATCCATTGACCCTGCTCCAAACCAGAAATGGGGTAGGTTAAAACAAAAATAGGGGAAGAGCGTGCCCTTCCCCTATCAGAAGGCGCCAGCATGATGTCATGAGGCGCCCGGATCGATCCGTAATCGATGAAAGAGCTTAAGCGATCACAGGGATGCTTTGGCTTTCTCAACAACAGCGGCAAATGCCTGCTGCTCGTTCATAGCCAGATCGGCCAGAACCTTACGATCGATTTCAACATTCGCTTTCTTCAGACCAGCGATCAAACGGCTGTAAGACAGACCGTTTGCACGGGCGCCAGCGTTGATACGAGCGATCCACAGTGCACGGAAAGCGCGCTTACGGTTACGACGGTCACGGTATGCGTACTGACCGGCTTTGATAACCGCTTGCTTGGCAACGCGGAATACACGACTACGAGCGCCGTAATAACCCTTGGCCTGCTTGAGAATCTTCTTGTGACGACGACGTGCTACCACGCCACGTTTTACACGAGCCATACTTTAATCCTTCTACCTTTATACCTGATCAGGAATGTTTAGCGGCTGAATCAGCACGCCGTCATACGCTTGATAGACGCCACGTCAGACTTGGCAATCAGCTTGGTGCCACGCAGCTGACGCTTACGCTTCGGGCTCTTCTTGGTCAGGATATGACTGGTGAAGGACTGCTTGTGCTTGAAGCCAGTGGCGGTTTTCTTGAACCGCTTGGTAGCTCCGCTCTTGGTTTTCATCTTAGGCATTTTTTAAAACTCCGCATTCTATTTTTAAGTAAAACAATTGTGCCCCTGAACGACAAATCCCCCGCCGATGCGGGGGACCCGTCACAGGATCAGGTTCACTTCTTTTTGCGGGGAGCCACAATCATGGTCATCTGCCGGCCTTCCATTTTTGGCCGCATCTCAACCGTTGCAAGTTCCTCAAGATCCTTTTCAATCCGCTCCATGAGCTTCATACCGATTTCCTGGTGTGCCATCTCACGGCCACGGAAACGGATCGTGATCTTGCCGCGGTCCCCGTTTTCAAGGAAACGTACCAGGTTGCGTAGTTTTACCTGATAATCCCCTTCTTCAGTTCCTGGACGGAACTTAAGCTCTTTGACTTGCGTCTGCTTCTGTTTCTTTTTGGCAGCCGCCTTCGCTTTCTTCTCGTCGAAGATCTTCTTGCCGTAATCCATTATCTTACAGACGATCGGATCGGAATCCGTAACCTGCACCAGATCAAGGGTAGCTTCTTCCGCCATCCGGAGGGCTTCCTCGATCGATACAACCCCTACCTGATTGCCTTCGGCATCGATCAGGCGGACTTCAGTTGCGTCAATATTCTCATTGATAGGCGCTTTTGGAGTACGCCCACCCCGATTCGTTCGCTGTTTAATAATCAGATCTCCGTTTTGGTTCTGCCTTTGCGTTGAATGTCATCAGCCAACAGCTGTTCAAACGCTTCAAGCGATAGGGTCCCTAAGTCTTCACCTTTGCGGGTACGTACTGCAACCGCATTATTCTCGACTTCTTTATCGCCGACGACGACAAGATAGGGAACCTTGTTAAGAGTATGCTCGCGGATTTTAAAGCCGATCTTCTCGTTTCTCAAGTCAGCATTAACCCGATATCCCAAAGAATCCCATTTTTTGGCCAGATTCTGACAGTAATCACGTTGATTGTCGGTGATATTCAGTACCGCAATCTGTGTTGGCGCCAGCCAGGTGGGGAATGCACCTTCGTATTCTTCGATCAGTATACCGATAAACCGCTCAAAAGACCCGAGAACGGCCCGATGCAGCATAACCGGCGTTTTACGCTCGGAATTATCAGCGACATACTGGGCGCCCAGACGGCCCGGCATAGAAAAATCGACCTGAATGGTACCACACTGCCACACCCGACCGAGACAGTCTTTCAGAGAATACTCGATTTTCGGGCCGTAGAAGGCACCTTCGCCCGGCAACAGCTCCCAGTCAACACCTTCACGATTGAGAGCCTGCTCAAGTGCCGCCTCGGCTTTGTCCCAGACTTCATCAGAGCCAACACGCTTCTCAGGGCGGGTAGACAACTTGTACAGGATCTCCGTAAAACCGAAGTCCTCGTATACTTCGTGCAGCATCTTCATGAAAGCTGACACTTCTTCCTGAATGGCGTCTTCTTCGCAGAAAATGTGGGCATCGTCCTGGGTAAAGCCACGTACCCGCATCAGGCCGTGCAGCGCTCCGGATGCTTCGTTACGGTGGCACGAGCCGAACTCAGCCAGACGCAGTGGCAGATCCTTGTAACTCTTCAGACCCTGATTGAACACCTGCACGTGACAGGGGCAGTTCATCGGCTTGATGGCGTAGTCGTGTTTCTCGGACTCCGTGGTAAACATGCCGTCCTTGAACTTGTCCCAGTGCCCGGACTTCTCCCACAGGGTGCGGGACACCACCTGCGGTGTTTTGATTTCCTTGTAGCCATGCTGGTGCTGCTTCGCCCGCATGTATTGCTCAATTTCCTGATACAGAGACCAGCCATCCGGATGCCAGAAAACCATACCCGGCGCCTCTTCCTGCATGTGGAACAGGCCCAGTTTCTTGCCAATCTTGCGGTGATCCCGCTTCTCAGCTTCTTCCAGACGATTCAGATAGGCCTTGAGCTCCTTCTTGTTACCCCAGGCGGTACCGTAAATCCGTTGCAACTGCTCGTTATTCTGATCACCACGCCAGAATGCGCCGGCAACCTTGGTCAACTTGAAGGCCTTCAGCTTGCCGGTACTGGGCACGTGGGGGCCCCGACACAGGTCAATAAAGTCACCCTGGCTGTAGAACGACAGGTCCTCCTCACCGGGAATATCCTCGATGATGCGTACCTTGTACTCCTCGCCCATTTTTTCAAACAGCTTGACCGCGTCTTCCCGGGACATGACAGAGCGGGAAACCGGCAAGTCCTGCTTGGCCAGTTCCTCCATGCGTTTTTCAATACGCGCCAGATCTTCATTGGTAAAGGGGCGTTCGTACTTGAAGTCGTAGTAGAAACCGTTTTCGATCACCGGCCCGATGGTTACCTGGGCACCTGGAAACAGTTCCTGCACGGCCATCGCCATCAGGTGAGCCGTGGAATGGCGGATCACATCCACGCCGTCGTCATCGCGCTCCGTTACAATCGCAAGTTCGGTATCGTTTTCGATCAGGTAGCTGGTGTCCACCAGCTTGCCATTCACCTTTCCGGCCAGAGCGGCTTTCGCCAGGCCTGCGCCAATATCGGCGGCAACATCGTGAACGGTAACGGCTTCGGCAAAGCTGCGATGGCTGCCATCGGGCAGAGTAATAACGGGCATGATGCTCTCCTGTGGTTTCTCAGCGGTGATCTATACCAAAGATCACATGGTTGCCGGCATCCGCGATACAAACCGCGGGCCGGTTCGGCAGCGAGTTTAACAGAAAAAAACCCGGCAACAATGCCGGGTTTGTACGAAGGCCGCTTCGCGCTATGCCGCCTGGGGCTGAGCATCCTCCCTGGACTTGCGCTTGAGCTGACCAAAGGCCACCAGCGCCAGCAACAGGAGCGCAGGTATGAACATCAGCTCTCGGGGCGGGCGTTCCAATTGCGCCTGAACCGCCTCAATAGTCCACCCGAACTGGATTCCTGCCTTCTCTGCCGCACTGCCGAAATTGACGAAATCGACCGCCAGATCTCCGTCGAGCTCCGACACTTCCAGCCCCGCGGCCGCAAGGCGGTCAGCCCCTGAGTTACCTTCCGGTATTTCAAGTGCCAGATAGGTAGTCACATCACTGCCATCCAGGGACATCCCCGACACCCGGAACACGACAGAATTATCAACCGGTACAGTTTCGACATACTCCATGATCGCCGCCCCCTGACGTTCCTCATGGGGCGGATAAACCATATCCCACCAGAAACCGGGGCGGAACATGGTAAATGTAATCAACAGCAGGGCCAGCGTCTCCCACCAGCGACTTTTGGTAAACCAGTAACCCTGGGTCGCTGCAGAGAACACCAACATGGCCGTCACCGCGCTTGCGATGGTCACCAACAGGTCCACCCAACCGGTAAGCCCGATCAGCAACAACTGTGTATTGAAGATGAACATAAACGGCAAAATGGCGGTACGGATATCGTAGGTGAAGCCCTGGATACCGGTTCGTATGGGGTCTGCTCCGGAAATGGCGGCCGCCGCGTAGGCGGCCAAGCCAACGGGCGGCGTATCATCCGCCAGTATGCCGAAGTAAAACACAAACAGATGCACGGCAATCAGGGGCACCAGCAAGCCATTCTGGGCACCCAGAGTGACGATAACCGGCGCCATCAAAGTCGATACCACAATGTAGTTTGCGGTTGTAGGCAAACCCATTCCGAGTATCAGACTGATCACTGCCGTGAAGATCAGCATCAGCAACAGATTACCGCCCGACAGGAACTCCACGAACTGGGTCATCACAAGACCGATACCCGTGAGGGTCACGGTGCCCACGACGATACCGGCTGTCGCCGTCGCAACACCGATTCCGACCATGTTCCGCCCACCAGTGGCGAGCGAATGAAACAGATCCGAAATGCCTCCGGTGAATTCACCCATCAGCCCACTGTGATGACGGAAGAAAGCTTTCAGGGGGCGCTGGGTGACGACAATGAAGATCATGAACAGGGTTGCCCAGAACGCCGACAACTGAGGGGAGAAGCGCTCAACAGTCAGGCACCACACCAACACCACCACAGGCAGGAGGTAATACAGACCGGTTTTGACCGTAGGCCCGACTTCCGGCAACTCGTCCATGGCCTTTTCGGGATCATCCTCCTCGAGTTCCGGAAACTGGGTCGCATAGCTGACCAAACCTGCGTAAGTTGCCACCAGGGCCGCCCCCAGAATCCAGGTCGCAGCATCACCATAATAGGCTTTGGTCCAACCGATGCCGTAGTACACCGCAAAAGTCAGAATAATCAGCCCTAACAGCACGACCACCCAGGTCAGCATACGCTGGGCAAGCGTCGGGCGGTTAAGCCGCTCAATACCGTGCATCTTGAGCTTGCAGGCTTCCAGATGAACGATGTAAATCAGCGCCACATAGGAAATAAGCGCCGGTAGAATGGCGTGCTTGATCACTTCCAGGTAGGAAATACCCACGTATTCCACCATCAGGAATGCTGCGGCACCCATAATCGGAGGGGTCAGCTGGCCATTTGTCGATGCGGCCACTTCAACAGCACCCGCCTTCGTTGCGGGGAAGCCCACTCGCTTCATCAGCGGAATGGTAAAGGTCCCGGTGGTGACCACGTTAGCAATGGAGGAGCCGGAAATAACGCCGCTGAGCCCACTGGAAACCACCGCCGCTTTTGCCGGCCCGCCCTTCATATGCCCTAGCATGGCGTAGGCCACTTTGATGAAGTAATTACCGGCGCCAGCCCGCTCCAGCAAGGCACCAAAAAGAACAAACAGGAACACAAAACTGGTGGATACACCCAACGCCACACCGAACACACCTTCGGTGCCGAGCCATTGATGGGAGGACAGCTTGCTTAGGCTTACCCCCTTGTGAGAGATCACATCCGGCATGTAAGGACCGGCCAGGGAATAAACGATAAAGACCAGGGCGACAACGGTCAGCGGAAGCCCTAACGCGCGACGGGTTGCCTCAAGCAGCAACACCAGACCACCGAGCGCAACCCACAAATCCTGGGTGATCGGCGCCCCAGGACGCTGAGAAAGCTGGTCATAGAAGATGTAGAGGTAAGACGCGGCAAACGCGGCAGCAAGTGCCAGAACCCAGTCGTAGATGGGCACTTTGGTCGCATGAACGCCTTTGAACATAGGAAAAGCTGAAAACGCCAGAAATACGGCGAATGCCAGGTGGATAGAGCGCGCTTCCGTAGAATTAAAAATACCGAAGTTCAGAATGAACGGTAGGGGTGATGCAATCCAGAGCTGGAACAAAGACCAGCAAACCGGAACGATAAAGAGGATTACAGCCGCAGGCCCGGCAAGTGCCCTGCCTCCGATTTCCGTCTGCAATACCTGCTCAACCTTGGCAGCATCCACACCCGCCCCGGTACCCGGGTCATTCTTTGCCATGGAATGTTCCTGTGATGTGAAGATAACCTGTTTTAATGAACAGAGCGGGCCTTAGCCCGCTCTGTTGTTTTCCGGGCTGATCAGTCGATCAGACCGGCTTCGCGATAGTACTTGGCTGCACCAGGGTGCAGAGGCGCGCTGAGTGCGTCGGAAACCATCTCTTCTTTCTTCAGATTACCGAAGGCCGGATGCAGACGCTTGAAGCTGTCGAAGTTTTCAAAGACCGCCTTAACAACCTCATACACCACTTCTTCCGGAACGTCTGTAGAAGAAACGAAGGTTGCCGCAACACCGAACGTGGTTACGTCCTGATCCGAACCACGGTACATGCCACCCGGGATGATGGCTTTACGGTAGTATGGATTGTCAGCGATGAGCTTTTTGCTTGCCGCGTTGTCTACGTTAACCACAACGCTGTCGCAAGACGTGGTGGCTTCCTTGATGGCGCCGGACGGGTGACCGACCGTGTAGAAGAAGGCGTCAATGTTGCCGTCACACAGAGCCTGTGATTGCTCAGCTGCCTTGATTTCTGCGGCCAGTGAGAACTTGTCGAGCCCCCACCCCATTTCCTTCATCAGAACTTCGGCAGTCGCGCGCTGGCCGGACCCGGGGTTGCCCACAGAAACCCGCTTGCCTTCCAGATCTTCAAAAGTTTTGATACCGGAGCCTTTGCTGGCGATCACGGTGAAGGGCTCGGGGTGCAGAGAGAAAACCGCGCGCAGTTTTTCGTTCTTGCCGGCCTCTTCAAACTGGCTGGTGCCATTGTAGGCATGGTACTGCCAGTCAGACTGGGCCACGGCAAGGTCCAGTTCTCCAGCGCGAATGGCGTTCAGGTTATATACCGAACCGCCGGTGCTCTCTACCGAACAACGAATACCGTGTTCCTTGCGGTCCATGTTAACCAGACGGCAAATGGCACCGCCAGCCGGGTAGTAAACACCGGTCACACCACCGGTACCGATCGTCACGAAACGCTGCTCCTGAGCCGAAACGGCTGTGGATGCAGCTCCCAGGCTGACGGCGGCGGCTACAGCAAAAGCGGACGCTTTGAGTTTCAGTGTCATGTGTGCTCTTCCTTTTCTTGGTCATTATTTTCAAATGCCCATGCGTCAAGACGGGCAAATATCCGGTTCGTGTTAGAACATAGAACACTTCGGGCGATAAATAAAGGAAGGATTAGCACGCTAACCAGCTGAACAGACAACAAAAAAGCCCGCATGTGCGGGCTTTTTTGCTGATTCAGACGGCTATCAGGACTTAGCTGCCTTGGCTTTGGCCAGCATTTTGTCCGGCCGCAACAAGAAGCGAGCCAGAGCTGGCAACAACCAGATTGCGCCCACCATATTCCACAGGAACATGAAGAACAGCAGGAAGCCCATGTCCGCCTGGAACTTGATCGGTGAGAAAATCCAGGTCACCACACCAAGCCCAAGTGTTACACCTGTAAAGATAACGGCTTTACCGGTCGAACGCAGAGTTTCATAGTACGCATCCTGCAGGGTTTTGCCTTCCAGCAGGAACTTCTCCAGCTTGCTGTAGATATAGATGCCGTAATCCACACCAATACCGACGCCCAGGGCAATAACCGGCAGAGTCGCCACTTTGATACCAATGCCAGACACCGCCATGATGGCCTCACAGAGGATAGACGTAAGCCCGAGCGGAATCACGATACACGCCACAGCACGGATTGAGCGGAAAGTCAGGAAGCACAGCAGACTCACCACACCGTAAACCAGCAGAAGCATGATGTCCTTGGCGTTGGAAATGACCTCGTTGGTCGCCGCCTCAATACCCGCGTTACCCGCAGCCAGCAAGAAGGTATGTTCGTCATTGCTGTTCGCCTGGGCAAACACTTCTACCCGGTCAATAACCGTCTGCAGAGTCTCGGCCTTGTGATCCTCCAGGAACACCAGAACCGGAGTCAGGTCGCAACTGGTATTGATCAGGCCCGCCGGCGCATCACGAATGGAGGCATTGATGATGGTCTGGTTACGGGAAATCTCGAACCACTTCCAACTGCCTTCGTTCAGCGCTTTGGTGACCAGCTTGGACACGTCAGCCAACGATGCAGAACCCTGCACGCCTGGCGTGTTCTGGAGATCCCATTGCAGGTGATCCATGGCCCGAAGCACATTGTACTGGGTACACTGCTCTTCCGGCGTTTTCACCATAACCACCAGAACGTCAGCGCTGGTGGAGTAGTTGTTGATGATGTACGCATTATCCTTGTTGTATCGGGAATCCGGGCGCAATTCAGGCGCCCCCTGATCCAGATCACCCACTTTCAGATCCTGCTTGTAGTACATCCCCAGACCAAGGCCAATCACCGCGATCAGCAGGGAAATAGGTGCCACACCCGGGTGCGAGAAGTACGACATGACCCGCCATTTGCGGTCCTGCTTGTCACCGTGGTTCTGAACATGGCGAACGCCACCCTTGGAAATGCCCACATAAGACATGATCAGGACATGCAGCACCAGGTTGGTGATGATGACGAACGCCACACCCAGGCCGGCAGCAACCGCCAGATCACGGATAACGTCGATCTCGATGAACACCAGGGTCAGGAAGCCCATCGCATCGGAGATCAGCGCCAGCATGCCGGGAATATACAGTGCACGGAAAGCCAGTCTCGCAGAGGTGATGGCATCAAAACCTTTGGCGGACTCGACAGCCATCGCGTTCACGATCTGAACACCGTGACTGATGCCTATCGCGAACACCAGGAACGGTACCAGTACCGAATAGGGGTCCAGACCATAACCAAGCAGCTTCAGAGCACCCAACTGCCAGAACACGGCAATGATCGAGGTGAATACCGGCACCAGTGTTCCTGCGATGCAACGGGAATACCAGAACAACAGGAGCGTTGTCAGAAGAATGGTAATGCCGGCAAACCAGGCAATAGAGCCGATACCTTCAATCAGGTCTCCCACTTTCTTGGCAAAGCCAACAATGTGAATGCTGACGTTCGGATTCTGCTCCTGGTACTTGCTACGGATTTTCTCTTCCAGCTGGCGCGAGAACTCGGCGTAATCCAGTGCCTCGCCGGTTTCCGGGTTCTTCTCGTACAGCGGTGCATAAACAATCGTTGAACGGAAATTATCAGAAATCAGGCGGCCGACTTCGTTGGAGCGAAGTACGTTTTGACGTAACTGTTCAAGGCTGTCCCGTGAACCGTCATAGCTGTCCGGAATGACTGTGCCACCCTGGAAGCCTTGCTCAGTGACTTCTACCCAGCGAACGTTCGAGGTCCAGAGAGATTTGAGCCCGGAGCGGTCAACACCGTTGAGATAGAACATCTCGTCGGTAATCTGCTTCAGCGTCTCCATGTACTCCGGGTTGAAAATATCGCCGTCTTCAACCGCTACAGCAATACGCACGAAGTTGCCCAGGTTATCGAGATCGTCCCGATGATCGAGCATGTTGACGATGTATGGATGCTCCAGCGGAATCATCCGCTCGAAACTGGCATCCGGTTGAATTTTTATCGCGTTGTAGCCAAGAAACACTGTCAACACCAGAAACGCGATCAGAATCACCGCTCTGTTGTTGAAAATCAAACGCTCAAGAAACGGTTCCGCTTTCGGCGTTGTCAGGTAATGATCACCCCTGTCATGCATCGGGTCAGACATTAATAAGCCCCTCTATCCTTTAATCCGTTGATGCCACACCAGGGCGTTATTGAAGATTCCGGCCGCGGGAGTCGGTGAATTTCACACCACCCTCGCCAACCAGCAAAAGATCGGTTCCAGACAACGGAACCACACCCATGACACTCTCCCGATCATTCCGGAAGTAGGCGCGGAAGGTTTCACCACCGTTGGCGCTCATCAGTACCGCACCACCATTGCCTACCAGGGTAATACGACCGTCATCCGCCACGACTGCGTTGTTCAGCGTTGCGTTGCCCTCGTTCGGAACCACGGTCCAGCTGCGACCGAGATCCTGAGAAAGAATGGTTGTCCCGCGCAGACCAAAAGCCAGCACTTCATTGACCTGACCGGTGCCACTTACTCCGAACAAAGAGCCCGCGTAGGGGCTTTCTCGCTTTTCCCAGGTCGCGCCATTGTCGACCGACACATGAATCTGGCCCGCTTCACCAACAACAACCAGAGCGCCACCCGTCACCTGGGTGATGCTGTTGTAGTGAAAGTTCTGGGAGTTCTCAACGTTGGCAGACCAGTCCTGCCAGGAATCGCCGCCGTCCTGGGTTCGCAGGATCATGCCATAGGCACCCACCGCAAAGCCGTGGCTTTCATTCTCGAACCACACATCCAGCAACGGGTTTACCGGGCCGATATCGAGATCAGCCTGGGCGTTCTCCATGGCGAAGACCAGGTCGTCCAGCGCCCACTCCAGATCGGCCTTCTGATCTTCGGGAGCTTCCTCGATCTGCTCTTCCATTTCGGCAATCTGCTCTTCTTTGCTTTCAATGGACAGCTCAGCGGCCTGGAGGCCGTCCAGCTGGAGCTGCCAACTAACCCCAGCGTCCTCAGAATGCAGAACAACGCCACTATGGCCCACAACCCAGCCATGGTCGGCCGTGCCAAAATCCACAGCGGTCAGAGTAACGGACACAGGCACATCTGCCTGGCTCCAGGTTTCCCCTTCATCATCCGAGTAAATGATGTGCCCACGCTCGCCAACCGCGACAATGCGGTCACCCGCCCGGGTTGCATCATTCAGCAGCGATTCCGGAGCCAGCTCAGTTGGCCGCGCCGGAATGTCGATGATATCTGTAAGCGCAAACGCTGCAGGTGCTGCCAATGCCATGGAGAGGCCCAGACAGGCAGAACCCAGTGTCTCGCACATGAACCTATTAGCCATTCAGATTGCCTTTACGTTGGTTAAATCGTGAAGCGCCCGCCGCAGATCTGCGGCAGCTTTTTGCAAACAAACCGGCAGCCTGATGGCCGCCGGTGTACTTCAGGATGCGAACAGGGTGCCGGGCGCCATGCCTTGCACCAGCCGTTCAGCGCACACTCCGCCTGCGCAAAGAGGCGGGCGAGAAATACCGCTTGTTCGGCACTTCGTCAGTGAATATCCGGGTATTCGGTTCTTCGGTATCCAGCCCCAGCACGTGATAACGGCGGGCCTGAAGATCGTGGTATACATCCAGAACCGTCCACACACCGGGCAGCTCATAGTAGTTTTTGGGAATCGCCATCGTCACACGCCACAACTCGCCACGGCCGTCGTACTGATCAAGCAGCACCGTATTCCAGCTGTCTTCATCCACGTAGAACCGACGCTTGCCGTAAATGTGGCGTTCACCCTGCTTCAGATTCGCCTCAACAACATGAACCCGATGCAGTTCCCAGCGGGTCAGATCCGGATTGAGGTGGGACATACCCAGAATCTCTGAGTAAGGCGTACCCTTTTCACCGATACGATAGTTGTTATAGGGAATGTAGACTTCCTTCATTCCCTCATAACTCCAGGTGTAGCGGTCCATGGCACCGTTGAAGATATCGGTGTCATCGGCAGTACGCAGGTTGTCTGCCGCCGCAATCGGGGAGTCATAACCCAGGTTGGGCGCACGACGCACACGACGCTGGCCAGCGTTATAGCCCCAGCCATTCCGCGGATTGATAATCTGGTTCAGGGTTTCGTGAATCAGGATGGCACCACCGGCAAGACGCGGCGGCGACTGGGTAAACGACAGATAGTAAAAGATGACGTTGTCCAGCTCTTTCTCACTGCCCTCGGGGCTGTAGAAGTTGAAGAACACTTCTTGCTGCGACGTCACCAGACCATAATCACCGTTGGTCTGAACAGCCACTTCACTGGCTCGACGGGTAACCGAAATACCGCGCCAGCGAGTCAGGTGGTTCCAGACAACTTGCCAGGCCTTTTCTTCATCCGTTCCATGAAGAATCGGAAACGGGTAGCCCCCGAAAGCGCCTTTAAGACCTTCTGATTCGCCGACAATCTCGGCATTCACTGCGTTCTTTCTGGTGTTTTCCGCCACCCAGTCAGGAACGGCATGGGTTCGGCGCGACTGGTAAACCGGAATACGGAAGGTGGTCGGGTATGTCTCAAGCATGGCTTTTACACCATCCGAGAGGTACTCGCTGTATTGATCTTTATTGGAGGCATTGATGGTAAACATCACCTGATCGTTGGGGAACGGATCGATGTGATGCTGTCCACTGCCCTGGTAGCCGGCCGGAGGCTCAGTCAGGCCACCGGTCCAGGCCGGAATGGTTCCGGCTTCGTTTCCCGCCTTCTGTGAACCGAAAGGGGTGAGATCCTGTCCCAGGCGCGCTGCCTCAGCGGCAGAAACGGCGGCAGAAACGGGTGACGCTGCGAACGAAAGAGCCAGCAGCCCACCCAGAAATGCATTCTTGTTGTATCGCATTGTGCAACCTTTAAATCGTCTGAAAGCCTCTATAGGGCTTTATTGTTATTGTCTGACGTAACCCAGACTTTCCATCAGATTAGCCGATTGGCTAATAAAGTCTATCGATCAAAAGTGCGATTTTGTATCTGCCAGGCTCTTGTGCACGACTTCGTAAACATCCCGTGAGAGCTCACTCTTATCGCGGATACGCTCAAGCGCCGCTTTCATTTGGCGACTGTAGTGAGGGGCAAACTTCTTCCAGCGAGTCAGGGGGGCGACCAACCGAGCCGCAATCTGCGGGTTGCTGTCGTCCAGCCGGCACACCTGCTCGGCCAGGAACTGATAGCCGCTGCCATCGGGATTATGGAATGCCGCCAGGTTTTGTCCTGCAAAGGCACCCACAACCGAGCGTACCTTATTGGGATTTTTCCAGTCGAATGCGGAGTGCTGCAGCAACTGCCGGATCTGGGGCAACTGGCCAGCCTGGTGACTGGATGCCTGAACCGAGAACCACAGCTCGACAACCTGGGCATCCTCACTGAACCGTTCGTAAAACGCAGCCAGGGCATGCGTACGCTCACTTTCGAAACCGGAGTTCACCAGAGCCCGCAAGGCGCCCAGGCGGTCCGTCATGTTGTCGGCGTTGCGATACTGGTCGAGAGCCAAGGCCAGGCCCTGCTCGTCACCAATCTCCAACAACCAGGCAAGCGCCGTGTTGCGCAGACTGCGACGGGCAACTGCGTCAGACGTCAGCTGATAATCACCTTCCGCAGGATTGCGCTGGTAACATGCCATCAGATCTTCCCGCAGCGATTCAGCCAGGTGCGTCAGTACGCGTTTGCGGGCGGCATGAATGGCCGGCACATCGGCCTGGTCTGCCAACTCCGCCAGGTAGGCTTCCGATGGCAACAGCAGCATCTTGGCCACCAGAGCCTGATCCAGCGAGGTGTCACTCAGCAGGTTGCGATATGCGTCGACCAGGCGTGGCTCTACTTCGGCGTCGTCCGATGCGCCAATCAGCGACTGGATTACGTCCACCGCCAGCCGTTGGCCGGCATCCCAGCGATTAAATCCATCCGGGTCATGGCTCATCAAAAACAGCAACTGCTCGCGGGACCAGGTGTACTGCACCCGAACCGGTGCCGAGAAGTCCCGAAGCAGTGACGGCACTGGCCGTCCCGACAAGCCGTGGAATTCAAAGCTGTGTTCAGCCTCCGTCAGTTCCAGAACCCGCTCGAGCGGACCGTGCTGCTCACCGGCACTCAGGTTGAGGGGCAGCGGCTCTCCGGCACTGCTCAACAACCCCAGCGCAAATGGAATATGCTGCGGCTTTTTGTCGGTCTGGCCCGGGGTATCCGGAATGCTCTGCCGGATATCCAGCCGGTAGACACCGCGACTGTCATCATAATGGTCGGTCACATTAACCACCGGGGTACCGGCCTGCTCGTACCACAGGCGGAACAGCCCCAGATCGCGGCCAGAGGCATCTTCCATGGCGCGCACAAAATCATCCGTGGTCACGGCCTGGCCATCATGGCGTTCGAAGTACAGGTCACTACCCTTGCGGAACAGCTCATCGCCCAGCAGGTTGTGAATCATCCGCACCACTTCTGCGCCTTTCTCATAGATCGTCAGGGTGTAGAAGTTGGAGATCTCCATGTACGAAGCGGGCCGGACCGGATGGGCCATGGGGCCGGCATCTTCAGCAAACTGGGCGGTACGCAGCAAGGTAACGTCTTCAATACGCTTGACTGTGGGCGAGCCCATATCGGCGGAAAACTGGGAATCCCGGAATACCGTAAAGCCTTCTTTCAGGCTCAACTGGAACCAGTCCCGACAGGTCACCCGGTTGCCTGACCAGTTATGGAAATACTCGTGCGCCACAATGGCTTCGATGCGCTGGAATGCGGCATCAGTGGCGGTGTCCTGGCTGGCTAACACACAGGACGAGTTAAAAATATTCAGGCCCTTGTTTTCCATAGCGCCCATGTTGAAATCATCCACCGCAACGATCATGAAAATATCCAGATCGTACTCCCGGCCGTAGACGTCTTCGTCCCAGCGCATGGAGCGTTTGAGGGCGTCCATGGCGAAGTCGCACTTGGCCGCGTTGCGGGGCTCCACGTAGATCCTCAGATCTATGGCCCGGCCTGAACAGGTGGTAAAGGTATCTTTGATCTCCACCAGGTCACCCGCTACCAGAGCAAAAAGATAAGCGGGCTTGGGAAACGGGTCTTCCCAGGTGACAAAGTGGCGTCCTCCGTCCAGTTCGCCCTGCTCCACAGGGTTGCCGTTGGATAGCAGAATCGGATAGTCACGGAGGTCAGCCTCAATGCGAGTGCGGAACCGGGCCATGACATCCGGGCGGTCCGGGTAGAAGGTAATGCTGCGGAAACCCTCTGCCTCACACTGAGTACAGAACATGCCAGAGGACTTGTACAAGCCCTCCAGACGGGTGTTGTTCTGAGGCTCAATCCAGGTCACCACGCTCAGTTCGAATTGCGCGGGCACCATGGGAACAATCAGCTTATCGCCCTGATCCTCATAGGCACCGGCACTGAGCATTACACCATCCAGCGCCACCGATTCCAGCTTGAGACTGTCGCCATGCAGCTCCAGCGGCACCTCGCTCTGCGTGCATTCCGGATTCCGGCGCATCACCAGATTGCTGTGCACCCGGGCGCCCTCTTCAAACAGTTCGAAACGCAGGTCCACGTGGTCAACCAGATACGCAGGCACCGTGTATTCGCTCAGGTAAATGGTTTGTGGCTGGTTGGTTCGCATTCACACTCTCCAGACAAAAGGCATGGCGGGTTCAGTCAAGAACCCGAAACCGGACTTCATAACCGGTAAACTTTCGGATGTTGATTACACCGGTGTCGAGCATCAGGTACTGACCCTTGATCCCTTCCAGCAGCCCTTCTACTTCCGGTGTTTTATCAAGATTATGGGTTTTCACTTTCGACGGCCATACCTGCACCGGATAACCCAGCCCGAGTGAGGCCTCGTCCACAATTCGCAGGCTGCCTTCGCCGTGTTGCTTCCGGAGCTCGGCCAGGTCTTCTTCAATCAGCGCCAGTATTCGTTGGCGTTCCTGCACCAGATCCAGCTCAGGTACATCGCCCTTGAGCATCGCCCGCCAATTGGTGCGATCCGCCACATGGCTCTTGCAGACCACTTCCGCCAGCCCGGCCAGATACCGGCTGGACACCCGCAGCATGGGAATGGCATCCACCGCACCCTGGTCAATCCATCGGGTTGGCACCTGGCTGCCCCGGGTGATACCCACTTTCAGACCACTGGAGTTGGCCAGGTAAACCACGTGCTCTACCATGCAATTGGCCTCACCCCACTCCGGCTCCCGGCAGGTACCCAGATGGAAGTGGCATTTTTCCGGGCTCATGATGCAACTGTCGCAGGCCGCGAGTTTGCGGAAGCAGGGATAACAAAAGCCCTGATTGAAGCTCTTCTTGGTAGTGCGGTCACAGTGAATACAGCGAATGACACCGTCAAAGTCCAGCCGCACTTTATGGCCAATCAGCTCATTCAGCGCAATCCGGGTATCACCTACAGCCAACGTGTAGGTCACCGGGGTACCCGCTTCGACCGGCATCTTACGCAGGCGACCGGTTACATCGATAGAATCGCTCAAACCTTGACCTCAACAAACTGATCCGGGTCCACATCCTTGTTCTGGCGGTCCTTGCGGAACTGCACAGAAGGATCGCAGGCAGTACCGGCCTTCTCCCCGCGGTCCAGATAGCCCACCCGCTCTTCCTCGGGAACGTTGTGCTTGTTTTCGTAGTAGATTACCGCCTCCAGGCAGATCGCCCGCTGCTCGCGGGAAATGACACGACCATCCGGCCATTTGCCCAGCTCGATGGCCTGTTTGAGATTGCGGTAAACCGTCGGATCCAGCCGCTCAATCAGTTCGTCGTAGGTCACTGCCCACCTCCTGAAAATGGTTCATTGAAAAATCGGCAAATCCGTTTGACAGATGCAAATGATAACGCTTATCATTTATTCACCAAATGCAACGGTCGTTTCATTTGGTCTCTCTCATCAGGAGCTAAACGCTCTTTTCAGCCTCACCTTTGGGTGGGGCTTTTTTTATTAAGAGGCATCACCAGCGCCATAGCCAACCCGGCGACAAATCCACCCAGGTGCGCTTCGTTCGCCATGCTCCCCAACCCCAACCACTCAGGCAGGGGCGTGAACCCGATGACCATCCATGCCAATGCAAAGGTTACCAGAGCCGGCGGAAACTGGAATCTGGGCCGGCGACGCTGACTGAGCCAACAATAGCCCAAAATGCCGTATACCACCCCGGACAGACCTCCAAACAACGGGCCGGAAACCAGATACTGAAGCACGTTGGACGCCAGACTGCTGACCACAAACAAGGCAATCAGCCGGGCGCGGCCATCGATCCATTCAATCTGACTACCCAGAAACCACAGCATCACCGCGTTGAATATCAGGTGGGTCCAGCTGAAATGCAGAAAGTCCGGAGATATCAGGCGCCACACCTCACCTCCGGCCAGAGTCGCCGACAAGGCATCCACCCGACCCGGAAAGGTGCTGAACAGGTCCCAAGGGAAACGTCTGGGGTCTGCGATCGTCATCTGAGCAGTCAGTGCGTTCTGACCCATATCTGTGAGCCAGACCATAATCAGCGCCAGGCCGATTACCGCAATAACGAAAGGCGCATGCCCTGGTGACGGTTGCCAGCGGCCACCTGGAGTAATCGGGGAAGATACCTGGTTTTCCAAACTCACCTCTCCGCCGGTTTATCGTGCAACACTGTCTTCACTGGTCGGATAATCCGGCTGTTCCGGCCGGCCCACCTCAACCCAGACAAACTTGTCGGGGGACAACACTTTTTCACCGTCCATCCGATAGGCCACCAGTTTTCCGTACTTCACTGCGCTGTAATCAATACAGGCCACATTCTGCTTCAAGGGTGCTGGACTGCCTTCCATCCAGTAATGCCCGACAAACACCGGCGGTGCATCTAACGGGTAGGTGATCAGCTGCTTTCTCTCGGCGGCGGTGAGCTTCATGCGCGCCACTTCGGGCGGCAGAGGGTCTGGCTGGAACACCACATCAGCATAGGTTTCCGGGGCATCCGCCCAGAATTTGGTACGAAAAAACTCACGGACATAGCCATCGCGCCCGGTGATTTTCACCCCCTCGGGCAAGCGCAAGTCGGTCCCACGCAGAAGTGTATCCATCACCTGCCCGGCAAAGGATTCAATCGCAGCCGACGCGTGGAGGAAGTCCTCATCTATGCAGGCGCCACCCTGGCTGTCACGGAACTTGTCGATCAGGTCCTGATCCCAGCAGGCATGGACCACCCGAAAATCCTCGTCATCAATAAACAGGGGAATGGTATAGAACCACTCAAGAAACTCGTTCCACTCGTGTGGATACGCGTCAAACTGTTCAAGGGTTTCCTTGATCAGGCGATCATGCCGTGGATTGTGTTCCCGAAGGAACTGCTTGCCACTGCCCGCGCGAGCCCGGGTGCAATAACCCAGGGCATTGTATTCATGATTCCCCATAACAATCCGGGCGGCTCCGTGCTCAACCATATCCCGGACCAGATGAAGCGATTCACGAATTCGGGGGCCACGATCGATAATGTCCCCAATGAAAATCGCCTGTCGGCGGGGATGCTGGTATATGCCATTCAGCTTGCGGTAGCCCATTTGATCCAGCAACCGCTCCAGAGTATTGGCACAACCGTGGATATCGCCAATGATGTCATAGCCGCGGCTCGCGGCTGTCTTGATAACCGCCATGATCAACTCGCTGCTATTTCGCTGGCCCAACCTAGCTTGTCACGACAGGTGGCATAGAAGTTGTGATCGGTCGGATGAATCAGACGGATCTTGAAAGGCTTTTTGGTGATACGGATGATATCGCCGGGCGCGCAGGCGATGTTCATCTGGCCGTCAAAGCTGATTTGCGGATAGGTTTCATTGGTCTCGCCAATCACCAGCTTGATTTCACTCTTGCCGTCCACCACGATCGGGCGACTGCTCAGGGTGTGGGGGAACATCGGCACCAGCACTACGGCATCGAGTTTGGGGTGCATGATCGGCCCTCCGGCCGACAGCGAATAGGCCGTTGAACCGGTTGGTGTGGCAACAATCAGGCCGTCAGATCGTTGGCTGTAGACAAAGTGGCCATCAATATACAGGTCAAACCCGATCATTCGGGTGGACTTGCCGGGGTGCAGAACCACATCATTAAGGGCCGAACCAAATCCCAGGGGCTGGCCATTGCGCTCGACATGGCCGTCCAGCAGAAACCGTGACTCCTCAATGTAGTCACCGGCCAGAACCTGGGCCAGGCGCTCTTCAAGATCCGAGGGCGAAATGTCTGTGAGGAATCCCAGACGTCCCCGGTTCACACCCAGAATGGGAATTTTGGACTTCGCCAGCTCCCGGGCCGCACCCAGCAAGCTGCCATCACCGCCTACAACGATCACGAGATCGCAAATTTCACCCAGCAATTTCTTGCTCGCCACCTGAAGTCCATGGCCCGGTATCATGGTGGCGGTGTCTTCTTCGATGATGACCTGGTAGTTGTTTGCGATCAGATACTGTTTGAGCTGCCGCAATGACTCAACCACCTTGACGCTGCCCATACGCCCGATGATTCCGATATTCCTGAACTGGTCCATGAAGTATCCCGTGATGTCTGAATGAGACAGGAGCAGCCATTGGCCGCCCTGATCTGTGACGAACAGGACTACAGTCTAACGAAACTCGGGCAGATACTGAAAAAAGTTAAGCAATCAGGCCTTGTGGCTTTCACAACGGTCATCCACTCCGGCCTGAAATTCTGCCGGTTGCGTGACCCGCATGATCGGTTCGCCACAGATTTTGCCCGTCTCATCCTGATGATTGCACAGGGGGTTTTCGTAATGGGCCAGCCATTCTTTATAGGCTGGCTCATTCATACCGCAGCGTTCCGCAGCGTAGGCCAGCGGATTTCGAAAGTAAGTATCTATATCTTCAAACGGCAGAGTGATGTGGCCTACACCGTGATGGTAAGCCACAAGGAACACGGTCTGGCTGCGCAGGTGCTGCAGCAACGAGTCTTCCGGCGGCTCCCGGTTCTTCAGTTCGTGGCTTTCCTGCTCAAGTGCAACGATCTTCTCATCCCGGAGCTCCAGTTCCCGCTGCTTTCGCTCCAACTGTTCCCTCAACAACACCAGCTCAGCACTGGAGCTTGAATCTTCGCGCGGCCCGGCACTGTTCCCCGCCATATTTTCCTGCATGGAGAGGTATTGTTCGTTGCGCTCCGAAAGCCGGCGCTTCAACTGCTCGTTGGTCAGCCGAAGGCGCTCATACTTCTGCTCGAGATCGGCCATTTCACCACGCATCGCCTGCATGGCATGGCGATGTTCACGCTGCAAATCGGCAAGGGAATCTCTCTGTACACTTTGAAGGGTTTTGATCCGGAGTCGGTGCTCCCGGAGCAATTGCGCCATTCGGGCGCGCTCTCTATGGCCCTCATCCTGACTTTCAACAGGCGCAGCCGAGGTGAGCAGCGGAATGTTCTCTTCGACCGGTTCAGCTTTACGAAACCGCAGCGTGTTGGCATTAACCGCCTTACGAATGGTTTGAAAATGATTGCTCCCGGGGGTCATGTCCGGGTCCCAGAGCTCTTCAGCCAGGCTCGGGTCCGGGCACTGACTTCGGCAGACCAGGCGAATCGGGCCACCGCCCATATCCGGCCCTTTGGCACCTCGCTCTGCCAGAGCTTCAATGGGAACGTTCCAGTTGCTGTCAGCACGACCTTCTTCGTCGAACCAGATTCGGAAGAAAACAAGGGAGGCAACGGTGAGATCAGGGTTCAGGTTGACCAGAACAGCGCGAACGTCCGTTTCGGCAAGATCCGACAGGCCAACATAACCGTCAAGAAAAGCGCCGAACTCCGACAATCGCATCTGGCGGGCAACCTGTGCGCCGTCCATAAAAAACACTGCCGAGTGGACATCAGCAGCCTGGGGGGCATTAACCATCAACCTTCTCCGTGTTTCGGGAAACCCATCTGAAGACGCTTGTTATCGCTCTCGGGTTCCAAATCGAACCGTTCCGAACATAGTCTAGTCAGACAAGCCCCGAAACACAGAGAAAAACTGCAACGTTTTGTGATCAGATCAGATTTCTGCAGCCAGTCGGCTGCCCTGATCAATCGCACGTTTGGCGTCCAGTTCAGCCGCCACATCGGCACCACCGATCAGGTGCACCGGCAATCCAGCGGCTTCAAGCCCGGATTGCAACTCCCGCAGAGGCTCCTGACCGGCACAGACGATAATGGTGTCAACCGGCAGCAGCTTGTCCACACCCTGTTCGGCGCCCTTTGGGGTAATCGTTATATGCAGACCCTGGTCGTCAATTTTCCGATAGGTGACGCCGGGAACCATCTGCACTTCGCGGTTTTTCAGTGAGGTACGGTGAATCCAGCCTGTGGTCTTACCCAGATTCTTGCCGACTTTTGATGCCTTGCGCTGCAGCAGGTAAACCTCTCGGGCCGGGGCAGGCACTTCCGGCGTCATGCCCTGAATACCGCCACGATGCTCTACCGTCAAATCAACACCCCACTCTTTCATGAAGTGTTCGGTGTTCAGGGACGGCGACTCTCCTTCGTGCACGATAAACTCCGACACGTCGAAACCAATACCACCGGCACCGATGACCGCCACTCTCTGACCGACCGGCTTACGCTTCAGCAACGCATCCAGGTAGCCGATCACCATCGGGTGATCAATGCCTTCGATATCTGGCGTGCGTGGTTTGACACCGGTTGCCAGCACCACCTCATCAAATCCACCGGCTTTCAGATCGTCTGCTGACACACGGGTATTCAAGCGAACGTCCACGCCGTATTTGTCGAGCATGACGCGGAAATAGCGCAGGGTCTCGTAGAACTCTTCTTTGCCCGGTATGCGCTTGGCGACATTGAACTGGCCACCAATTTCGTTCGCATCATCAAACACGGTTACTCTGTGACCGCGCTCAGCCGCTACTGCCGCAAAGGCCAGGCCTGCCGGGCCGGCGCCAACCACCGCAACCGATTTCGGTGATGAGGTTTTCACATAGGCCAGCTGGGTTTCGTTACAGGCGCGCGGGTTCACCAGGCAGGTTGTGAGTTTCCCGCTGAACGTGTGGTCCAGGCACGCCTGGTTGCACCCAATACAGGTATTGATCTCATCGGCCCGATCTTCAGCCGCCTTGAGCACCAGATCCGCATCCGCCAGGAAGGGCCGCGCCATGGAAACCATGTCGGCGTCACCTTCGGCCAGAATCTTCTCCGCAACATCCGGCATGTTGATACGGTTGGTAGTGACCAGCGGGATACTAACCTCGCCTTTCAAGCGCGCCGTGACCTTGGTGAAGGCACCACGGGGCACCGATGTGGCAATGGTGGGTACGCGGGCTTCGTGCCAGCCAATACCGGTGTTGATGATGGTCGCACCGGCCTTTTCGATTTCCTTGGCCAGGTGAACCACCTCTTCCCAGGTACTGCCGTCTTCGATCAGATCGAGCATCGACAAACGGTAGATGATGATGAAGTTCTCACCCACCCGCTCACGGACCCGGCGAACGACTTCGATGGCCAGGCGGATGCGGTTCTCGTAGCTGCCGCCCCACTGATCGGTACGATGATTGGTGTGCTTAACGATGAACTGATTAATGAAGTAGCCTTCCGAACCCATGATTTCAACGCCGTCGTAGCCGGCGCGCTGGGCAAGAGCAGCGCAATTCACATAATCATCAATCTGTTTCTGGATACCCGCTTCATCAAGCTCTTTAGGCTTGAACGGGTTAATCGGCGCCTGGATAGCCGACGGAGCGACCAGCTCGGGAGAATAAGCGTAGCGACCGGCGTGCAGTATCTGCATGCAGATTTTGCCGTCTGCTTCGTGCACTGCCTGAGTGATCACCTTGTGCTTGTCAGACTCTTCTTCGGTGCTCATCTTGGCAGCGTGCTGGAACACTGCGCCTTCACTGTTCGGGCCGATGCCACCGGTCACGATAAGGCCAACGCCCCCGCGGGCACGCTCTGCATAGAATGCCGCCAGTCGCTCAAAGCCATTCTTCACTTCTTCCAGACCGGTGTGCATGGACCCCATCAGCGTGCGGTTACGTAAAGTAGTGAAGCCCAGGTCCAGGGGATCGAGCAGGTGCGGGTACTTGTTGGCGCCAGCTGATGCAGTCATCGGCAATCTCCTCATCGTATTATCGGGCCGGGAGAATCACAGCTCCCGTTGTTATAGCGCTAACACTACCCAGCATCTCCTTGGGCAACAATATCCAAAAACAACATTTTATTATCCACGGATAACATTGATAATAGACCCATGACAACACGCACCCATCACCCCGCCAACGCTCTGGGCAATATCAGCCTGCTCTACGTTCTGGTGCTCCTGCGCGCCACCGAAGCGGAGGGTGGCGATACCAGCAGGCTCAAAACCCAGTTCCGGCTGAGTGACCCTGCACTGGCTGCTACGGAAGCGAGAATCAGCATTCCGAGATTCATGCGCCTGGGCCATGCCGCCATGTCGCTGACGGGTAACCCGGCTCTGGGCCTGCGCATGGGCGCCCTGACCCGCCCGATTGATGCGGGCATTGCAGGGCTGGCAGCGGAAACGGCCTCAACGGTCGGCCGCGCCCTGACCACACTGATCCGCTTCTCCCTACTGACCAGCCAGAACTCCCGGGGCGAGCCAACTTTGAGCCAGAAGCAACGGATTGCGCGGTTTTATTCAATACGCCCTTACAACCAGTACAACTACTTCGTGGTGGATTCGATCCTGGCCGCCTGGACCCAGTTGGTTCGACACATCACGGGCCGTTACGACGTCCTGGAACGGGTGCGCATCGAATACCCTTCCATCGGGCTGGATGACGTCTTTGAAAGCTGGTTCCGGTGCCCGGTCGAGTTCAGCGCACCGGAGAATTCGATACGGCTCAAGGAAAGCGTCTGGCAGCAAACACCCACGCAAGCACACGAAGCCATGCACGACAAACTGACGGGCTGGTGCGAAGAAGAGCTGGCCCAAATGCGCAGAGGCTGGAGTGTGGCTGATCGGGTCCGCTACCTGATGACACCGCTGCTGCGAGGAGAAACACCGGCGCTTGAGACACTGGCCGCGAAACTGGGAACAACATCCTGGACTCTGCAGCGCCAGTTAGCGAACGAAGGAACGGGGTTCAGGCAATTGCTCGACAACACCAGAAAACAACTGGCAGAGGACTATCTCAGGGAAACAGACGCGTCTTTGGCTGAAATTGCCTGGTTGCTGGGATTCGCAAACCCACCGGCCTTTCACAAGGCTTATCAACGTTGGCATGGAATCAGCCCGGGAGAAAACCGGAAGAAATCAAAATACAGGGAGTAAAACGAAAACCAGGAAGGGAAATAAATGGCGGAGCGGACGGGACTCGAACCCGCGACCCCCGGCGTGACAGGCCGGTATTCTAACCAACTGAACTACCGCTCCGCGCGGGTTGCCTGAACAATGCGTTGATTGCTCGGTGACAACGAGGGCGCATTATAAAGAGCCCTCCACCTATGTCAACGATTTATCCAAATTTTTTTCATACTTTTCAGCACATCGCCCATTACATCGCATCAACCATGGCATCTTTGCCCTGGGCAGTTTTACGATATTCGATGGGCGTCATGTTCGACCACCGCTTGAACGCCCGGTAGAACGTACTGGGCTCTGAAAAGCCGGTCAGATACACGATCTCATCGATGGATTCATCGGTCGTCGCCAACAACTGCCGGGCCAGCCTGTATCGGAAGTCTGCCAGCACCTGATTGAAGCTGGTTTCAGCTTCGGTAAGCCGGGTTCTGAGCGTTCTGGGCTTTATGCCCAGCCGGTCTGCAACCGCATCCAGAGTGACTTCACCGCTATCCAGCAGTTCAGCAATAATGCGTTCAACCTGACCCACAATGTCTTTCTTCTCAAGCCTCGCGACCTGCTCACTGGCAAAACGCTCATGCAGAGCCAACAGCTCCGGTTCCGCATGGGGAGAGGCATGAGACAGCATGTCCACCGGAAAATACAGCCGATTTTCAGCTGCACCAAACACCACTTCACAACCCAGAACTTCTTTTACATGCTCCACACCCCGATCACGCTTATGTTCAAACTCGATACGGGAGGGGTAGAAGTTGTTGTCGGTGATGGACTTGAAAAAGGTGATCAGACCCTGGACAAAGCACTCATTGAAGTGAGTGAGCCTGCTAACCTCGTCGGAAGCCGTGTCCAGAACCATGCAGGCTTCGTCGCCTTCAATGAGAAAATCCGTTTTAGCGGCATCACTCAACAGTCTCTGATAGTTCTGGGCTCTGCGAAGGCCTTCGCCAAAGGTAGGACTGCTGAGGAACAGGTATTCCAGTACCTGGCCCTTATAGGCAGGAAGCAAGGTGCCGAGATGCAGGCCAATGTCGGGATCGCCAGACACATCTTCGACCACCTGCCAGAAAAAAAGCTGCGCGTTATGGGGAGTTCGGAGCTGATCGGTGAATACGTAACTCTCATCAACGCCAAGACGATTGAAAATGGCATCGGTATCAACACCCTTCTTTTTCATCGCCTCATAAATCAGGCGCAACATCACACCCGCATCACGTAATTCCTGCATAGTATCCCGCTTTTTTATTTATTGGTTACTACCTTGACCCGACGGACAGCGCCCGGAGTTAACCGGGTCAATGCCCGGCGCAACCGTGTTTGACAGACTTCCGGGCAACCACGACCTTTGTCGTACATTAGAGCATATCAGGCCACACACGCACAGTTGTACCAGAATCTATGAAAAACCGGTAACGGTCCAACTGATTGATCGCAAGCAATCCGGCTCCCGGGCCGGCAAGGGAGACAGCCCACATGCCAGAGCCACTTGTTTACCGAAGCACCCCACCCGCATTGTTGCCGCTCTTTGCCAAAGCACTGCTGCCAAAGCCACACAAGCCCGGGGCGAATACCCGCATTCCGGAATTGCAGGCAGAACTCGTTGGCATCGCCACCAACACGCAATCGCTGCCACGCTACCTGAAAGTCTGCGGCTTCATACCAGGCTCAAAACTGCCCGCCACCTGGCCCCATATTCTGGCGTTTCCACTGCACCTGGCCCTGCTGACCGACAAGGAATTTCCACTGCCTTTGCTGGGGCTGGTTCATCTACGCAACACCATCACCCAGCATCGCTCGATCAGCACAGGAGAGAATCTCGATATCCGGGTAACCCTTGGCAATCAGCAACAAACCAATCGGGGCATAGAGTTTGACCTGGTGACCGAAGCACACTCCGCGGGTAAGCTGATCTGGGAGGAAACCAGCACCAACCTGTTCCGTATCGCCACCCAGGAACCGAAAACGCCTCGGTCAACGCCACCGGAGCTGGACACGTTTCCACTCACAGAGCGAATCTCTGCCCCCGAAAACATCGGGCGTATGTATGCAAAGGTTTCCGGCGACCGCAACCCCATTCACATGCACGCTTTGAGCGCCAAAGCCTTCGGATTTCCGAAGGCCATCGCCCACGGCATGTGGAGCAAAGCCCGGGCACTGGCCCTGCTTGAACAGAGAGATGACTGGCAAAACGGTGCATTTACAATGAGCTGCCACTTCAAGAAGCCACTGCTCCTGCCCGGAACAGCGCAACTTAACTGGCGAGAAAGCAAGAACGGCTGGGATTACCAGCTGCTGAACGCCAAAGGCGATGCACCCCACCTGAACGGGCGCATCGAATGGCTTTAAGACTGGGGGAGACTGATCAGGCGGTGCAGGGTTCGCCTTCAGCGCCAGCAATCGGCAGAGTGAAATAGAAGCAGGCACCGCCGCCTTCGGGGCGCTCGTAGCCGATTTCACCGCCCTGCGCCTGAATCAGTGAGCGGCACGTAGCCAAACCAATGCCCATGCCATCGTCTTTCGTGGTGTAGAACGGATGAAATAGCTTTTCTTCCGCCTCTTCAGGAACACCTACACCATGATCACGCACCTGTATACGAACGCAGTGATCGCCACAGCGCCGGGCACTGACCTCAACCGGTGTTGACGCGCCGGCAGTGCGGGTGGCCTCCAGAGCATTGCGAATCAAATTCAGCGTTACCTGCTGAACCTGAATGGGGTCAGCCTGAACATCCGGCAGATCACCTTCTGCCTGAACGTCAATTCCCCCCTCATTGTTGCGCATATCCACTTCGGCAAATTGCCGCGTATCTTCAAGCAATGCCGGCACCGACAGCAGCTCCTTACCCGTTGCCGGTTTTTTCATAAACCTTCGAATTCGGCGGATGATTTCACTGGCGCGGTGGGATTGAGCCTCAATCTTATCCATCGTTTCCCGAAGGAGAGGCAGATCGGGCTCGTCTTTGGCCATCATCCGCTTGGACACCCGGGCATAGTTGGAAATGGCAGTCAGGGGCTGGTTCACCTCATGAGCAAAGCCTGCGGCCATCTCCCCCATGGTGGTGAGCCTTGAGGTGTGCGCGAGCTGGTCGCGCTGCTCCTGAACCAGAGCCCTCGCTTCTTCCAGTGCCTGCTCATTCATGAGCTCGACCGTGATGTCCCGGAAGACCACCACCGCACCGTGCAATTCGCCATCATCACGTTTTGGGGTGGCGCGATACTCGGCAGAAAACCGACTACCATCGGCCCGGTGCATCTGAATATCACGCTGGTTTTCCGCCACACCCTGTCGGCAGGTCGCCATCACCGGCAGGCTGTCTTTGCAGTCTGCCGCTGTGGCGAAGTGGAGATCGAAGAAGCTTTTCCCGATCAGATCCTCCACCGGGCAGCCCATGATCAGCGCTGATGCCGGATTGGCAAATTCAATGAGACCGTTCTCATCCAGCCCGTAGATGCCTTCGCTGATGGAGTTAAGGATGCGGGCCTGATCACTCTGGAGCTCGCGATTGCGAGCCTGGAGCTGACGCTCCAGCCTGATCACACTGGCGTGGGTTTTGACCCTCGCAATGACTTCCAAAGACTGAAAGGGCTTGGAGATATAGTCAGCGCCGCCCAGCGAAAACCCTTTGACCTTGGCTTGCAAGTCGTCAAGAGCTGAAAGAAACACGACAGCACAATCCGCTGTGTCCGGGTCTGCCTTGAGGCGTTCGCACACCTCATAGCCATCCATCTCCGGCATCATGATGTCCAGTAGAATGACTTCCGGGTGATGGCGATGGGCGAGGTCCAGGGCTTTCTCACCCTCGTTGGCAATAATCAGCCGGTACCCTTTATCTTTCAGGGTCTCGTAGAGGACTTTCAGGTTCTGCGGATTATCATCCACCAACAGAACCGTCACCTCTGAGTTCTCACTGACAACTTCAGTCATAGCAACGTAGCCGGTTATAAACGTTCTGGCATGATGAACACACCGGCCGGTTCAGTCGATAAGGTCCTTTACGGACAGCACCATGCGAACGAGGTGTGCAAGGGAGTGGGTTCCCATCTTGTGCATAACGCGGGAACGATGAATCTCAACCGTTCGCTGGCTGATCTCCAGTTCAATCGCGATGACCTTGTTCGCCTGACCCGCGATCATTCGATCCATGATTTCGCGCTCACGAGGCGTCAGGCTTTTCACCCGACGAACAATCTCCTGCTTCTCATCAAGCGATTTCCGCTGCTCTTTATCCTGCTCCAGTGCGGCTTCAATCTTCTCGAGCAACGCCTCTTCACGGTAGGGCTTCTGGATAAAGTCGACCGCGCCTTCTTTCATGGCGTCGACCGCCATGGGCACATCACCGTGACCCGTCACAAAAATGATTGGCAAAATGGAGTGCTTCTCATTGAGTTTCTTCTGCAGCTCCATGCCATCCATTCCGGGCATACGGATATCCAACACAATACAGCCGGCCATTTTGTCTGAGTAATCTCTCAGAAATGCGGCAGCGTTTTCGTAGGTTTTCACCGGCTTGCTGTCCGATTTCAGCAGCAGCTCCAGTGAATCACGGACAGCCTCATCGTCCTCTACTACATATACGGTTTGCTGGATATCAGTCATGGATGTGCACTCTCCTGTCCGTTTTGTTATGGGGCCGATCAGTGAATGGACGGATCTTTATGATCGTCCCGGGCATGTTCCTGCCGCTCGTGCTCACGCATTTTTTCGAGCCGTTGCTGGATAATGCCAAAAACACTCTGCTTAGGGTACCTGCCTTTATCATCGGCCTTGCCGGCAGGTTTGCCCAACAACAGTGTAATAGCCTCCTCCACACGGGCAACCGGATACACAAAAAACTTACCCGCCCTGGCTGCCTGCACCACTTCGCTGTCCAACATCAGGTTCTGAACGTTGGTGTGCGGTATGATCACGCCCTGGGTTCCGGTCAGGCCGCTTTTGAGTTCACAGGTCGAGAAAAAGCCTTCGACCTTTTCATTGACACCGCCAATGGGCTGCACTTCGCCGAACTGATTTACCGAACCCGTGATAGCCAGATCCTGGCGTACCGGTATACCTGACAGCGATGATATCAGCGCGACCAGCTCAGCCAGTGACGCGCTGTCCCCATCCACCTCGCCATAGTTCTGCTCAAAGGTCAGGCTGGCAGACAGGTGCATCGGATCGTTCACGGCAAAGTGTGATGCCAGCCAGGAGCTCAGGATCATTACGCCCTTGGAGTGAATGTTGCCGCCAAGCTTCACATCCCGCTCGATATCAATCACTGCACCATCCCCATAGTAGCAGGTCGCGGTAACCCGATTGGACAAGCCGAACTCGAAGCCCCCCGTAGACAGCACGGAGAGTGCATTAACCTGGCCGACGCAGCTTCCGGTAGTTGTTACCAGCGTGGTGCCATCCCGAATGGAATCGTAGAAATGGTCACGAATCCGGCTGTCGCGGTAGCGGGCGCTTTCCAGAGCTCGTTCCACATGCACCTCGGTAATCAATCGCGCCCCCGCCTGCCTGGCCCAGAAATCGGACTCGCGAAGCAAATTGGCGATGTCTGCCGCGTGCAGTGACAACCTGTCCTGGTGATCGGCCATACGGGCACTGTGCTCGATAATGCGTGCCACCCCTTTGGTGTTACAGTGCAGCAGCTTCTTCTCTACCACCAGGCTGGCAATAAATTTCGCGTACATCAGCTGGCTTTCTGCGCTGCGGTACATTTCATTCTCGAAATCAGCCGTTACCCTGAACAGCTCAGCAAACTCCGGGTCGTACTCCTGCAGCAGCATCCAGGTTTCACGGTCACCGAACAGTACAATTTTCACATCGAGAGGAACGGCTTCCGGTTCAATGGAGATGGTGCCGGACAATGTCAGCTCACGCTCAAGGGAGTTGATCTGAATCGCATGAGATCTCAGCGCCCGTTTCAGACCATCCCAGACAAAGGGTTGTTCCAGCACCTTGATCGCGTCCATCAACAGGTAGCCGCCATTCGCCTTGTGCAGGCTTCCTGGGCGGATGAGAGAGAAATCGGTAAACACAGTACCCTTGTAGGTGACGTTCTCCACGTAACCAAACAGGTTGTGGTAGGTGGGGTTATCCTCCACGATTACCGGCACTTCGTTGGTGCTCTGATGAACAATCACATTGACCAGATATCGACGCGGCGCTTTTTTATCGAGCGAAGCGTAGGCAATCGCGGCCTGCTCTTCATCGTCATCAAGAAAAATATCAAGATTCTCTGCCAGGTCTTTGCGAACCGCCTCCAGATAAGCCACCACATCCGGCAACTTCTGGTATTTCTCGACCAGCTCGTCAACCTGATGGCCGGAAATACTCTCAAGGGTTTCCTGGTTGAGTGCCTGTTGCTTCTCGGCATACTCCAGTTCCCAGTCCGCGAGCTTTCGAAGTACCTGCCGTAATTTCTTCTCGAGCTTATTGATCACCTCTTCAAACTTGTCCCGCTGCGCATCGGTCAGCGCCTGGAAGCTCTCTGCGGTATGGGGCTCGTCACCATTCATCGCCACCAGGCGGTAACCACCGGGTGTGGTCACGGTCAGGCTGACCTTCTTGCGCCTGGCCTGAGAGGCCACCTTTTCCAGTTCATCTTCCTGCATCTTGACGTAATCACTCTTGAGGCGCTCGGCACGCTCAAGAAAACTGTCGCCTTCGAAGGTCTGGGGAATCATTTTCACCAGCCGCGACATCAGCTTTTCCATATCCAGCTTCAACTGGGTGCCCATACCGGCCGGCAGCTTCAGCAAGGTGGGATTTCGCGGCTCCTCGAAATTGGCCACATAACACCAGTCGTGGCTTTGCTGTTCGGTATCCACATGGTGCTCAAGGTAACGGAGCATCATGGTACGCTTGCCCAGGCCGTTTCGACCGACTGCATAGACGTTGTACCCACCATGCGGCATGGCCAACGCAAAACGCACGGCTTCCTGAGCGCGATTCTGGCCAACAATTTCGGCGAGGGGCTCGAGTTGCCGGGTGGTTTTGAAGGGCAGGTCTTTCAGAACACAGGCTTTATAGAGCTGATGCAGTGGCAATGACTTCAAGTTGGGTTCCCGTCAAGGTCGTTTTCAGGTGATAACAGAACCTGCCATTGTAGTGTTTGAGCATGAGACTGTCGCGTACCACTTCCGCTTTTATCCGATCGGGCCTGAGCAGACTCTCTTTGCCAACCTGTTCACAAATTCCCCCTCGATCGTTTTTCAGGCAGGCCACTGATTACTACACTTTCATATCCGGATGGATTCCGGACACAACAAGTACAATATGCGTGATGGTCAATGAAATGACGAAGGGTTCCACAGATCGCCGAATCAAGGAGCGTTTTCCGGCGTCCTGCCTGACAGTTCAACTCCGCGAGCGGGGTTTTTTCGGGCGCGGGAAACATCCAATAGCAGTCACCTGCCTGGACCTGAACCGGTACGGCATGGCAGTTCTATGTCCGCGACCGGTGGATGCAGGAGTGCGCCTGTTCCTGGAAATTCAGGGCAAATACATCAATGAACCACGAGTGAGTGCCCGAGTAGTGGCTTGCGAGCCTTATCAAACCGGCTTTCGCGTCAGCATGCAGTTCAGTTACTGCCTGGACAAAAATGGCTATTCACGCTCGGTCGATAATGCACTTTCCCGCATTGAAGGCTTCTACAACCGCTTTGCGAGCTAATTAAATCAAACCAGCCTCAAGACCGGCAGCCACGTACATTCCCAACTCCCGACACTGCGCCTCAAATTCTTCCTTGTAATCTCCGTTGCATACCAGTGGGCTCTGCACCTGTCTCCAACGCAGTCCGGTGGTTATGCTTTCTATGGCGCGGCGGGTGCCTGTACCGTCGTGACCAGCACGGATATAGAAAGCAAAGGGTAAAGCCTGGGTTTTGTCGAGGCAGGGGTAATAGCTTCTATCGAAGAAATCTTTGAGGGCGCCTGACATGTAGCCAAGGTTTTCGGTGGTACCGAGGATGATGGCGTCGCAGGCCAGTACGTCTTCGGGGCCAGCGTCCAGTGGTGCTTTGACGACCACCTCGACCCCTTCAATATCAGGGTGGCGGGCGCCACCCTCAACGGCTTCCCGCAAGCGCAGGGTATTCGGAGAGGGCGCATGAGCTACGATGAGCAATCGTTTTTTCTCTTTCATCGGAATATCCCTTGAGCTCCGACCTTGCCAGTACACGCCTCCAAGGTGCGCGGTCAGGTCAGGAGAATCTCCTGCCCCGACCAACCAAGCCTGGAGTAGGCCGTCCAGCCTGATGAATGCCGTCCGAACTGAGAAATGCCGAAAAAACTTTCGACAAAATTACTTACAGTAACTCCCCATTCGCTTCGGCCACAGCCTCAACCGCTTCTTTCTTGACCGGCTTCGGCATCAGCTTGTCACGGACTTTTGCTTCGATTTCGTTGGCAATGTCCATGTTTTCTTCCAGGTACTTGCAGGCATTGGCCTTGCCCTGACCGATCTTGTCGCCGTTGTAGGCATACCAGGCACCAGACTTATCGACAAAGCCTTCTTTCACGCCCATGTCCAGAACTTCGGCCATGTGGTAGATGCCCTTACCGTACATGATCTGGAACTCAGCCTGCTTGAACGGCGGAGACACTTTGTTTTTGACCACTTTTACGCGGGTTTCGTTACCGGTCACTTCGTCGCCATCTTTAACCGCGCCAATGCGGCGGATGTCGAGGCGTACAGAGGCGTAGAATTTCAGAGCATTACCACCGGTGGTGGTTTCTGGGCTACCGAACATGACACCGATCTTCATCCGGATCTGGTTGATGAAGACCATCAGGCAGTTAGCGTGTTTAACGTTACCCGTCAGCTTCCGCAGAGCCTGGGACATCAGACGAGCCTGGAGGCCAACGTGGCTGTCGCCCATTTCACCTTCGATTTCGGCTTTCGGTGTCAACGCTGCCACCGAGTCTACGATAATCACATCAACGGCGTTGGAGCGCACCAGCATGTCGGCGATTTCCAGAGCCTGTTCACCGGTGTCTGGCTGGGAAACCAGCAGGTCATCGACGTTAACACCCAGTTTTTCGGCGTAGATGGGATCAAGCGCATGCTCGGCGTCGATAAAAGCACAGGTTTTACCCTGTTTCTGAGCTTCAGCGATGACCTGCAAGGTCAGGGTGGTTTTACCGGAGCTTTCCGGGCCGTAGATTTCGACAATCCGACCGTAGGGCAAACCGCCAATTCCCAGTGCGACGTCCAGCCCCAGGGAGCCAGTGGATACCGCAGGAATGGCTTCACGGGGCTGGTCGCCCATTTTCATCACGGCGCCTTTGCCGAACTGGCGCTCAATCTGGCCGAGTGCTGCGCTGAGTGCTTTCTTGCGGTTGTCTTCCATTGTTACCCTACCCTCGTTTACCGGAACTGCTGTCACCTAATACCGACGGTCAGCAGTGAATTTCGAAAGAACCCGCCGGAGGTTATCCAGCGTTTTCCTGTATATTTGAACAGTATTAAAACATAAGCGTTAGCCCAGACCAACCCCCGGCCAGGTGAAAATGTTCACAGCTTTTCCAGAAACTCCCTAACCCCTTGCAACACATACAAAACCGATTGGCGACGCACCTGGTCCCGGTCGCCATCAAAGCGTTGCATGCAGGCTTCTGTGCTGTCAGCACCAGTTCCCCAGGCAAACCAAACCGTGCCCACCGGTTTTTCGTTGCTGCCACCCCCCGGGCCGGCAATGCCGCTGATGGCGACGGCCACATCGACCCCCGTGGCCTTTACAGCTCCCGCCACCATTTGCCGGACGACCGGCTCACTGACCGCTCCATGCTCAGCCAGCGTCGTCTCTGACACACCCAGGATGGCCTGTTTGGCCTCGTTGCTGTAGGTCACCAGCCCCGCCATCAGGTAGGCGGAAGAACCTGCCCGGTCGGTCAACATTTTTGCGACCCAACCGCCGGTGCAGCTTTCGGCTGTCGCAATTGTCCGGCCCTGCTGCAGGAGCAGCTGCCCCAACTGCTCAGCTGCCTGCTGCATTGCCTGATCTGTAGCTTGCATTGTGCGTCTCCCAGCCCTGGATTGCCTGTGTTACATCTGGTTATCCCGGTGGCGAAGAAAACCCGCGACAAACCCACGATCAATGCGGTCTTTCAGCCACCAGACCCATTTCCCGGAGAATGCCAACAGCCCATAGCTGCCGGTTGCGGTTTTGCCGCCGCAGGCAATAAGGTACAACGTATTGGTGCGCGGCTTAAAGGTGCTGAGACTGCCACCGCCGAGGAAAGCCCGAAGGTTCGCTGCCAGGACCGGGCCGGCTCGCACCGCATGCACGCCCGACCGGTTCAGCGACTGATCGACACGACTGCAGGCATCTCCGGCCGCAAAAACGTCAGGATGGGATGGGCTTTGGTGACAGGCATTCACCAGCACAAAGCCTTTGTCGTCGGTTGCCAGTCCACTGGTGGCAAGGAAATCAAAGGGCGCGGCACCGGTGACGGCCATTATCAGGTCTGCCTGCAGGGTTTGGCCGCAAGAAAGCTGCAGCGCCTCCCCCGCCCCCGTCGCACGCTGATTAACCCGTTCGATATCAAGCCGGGACAGCGCTTTGCTCGTCAGCTTGCGCAGGCGCCGGCCAAAATCTGGCAAAAGCCCTTGCTCGCCAGCAATCAGTGTTATTCGTGGACCCGCGTCCGGTCGGCGCTGCCCCTGATAAGCTATAGCCATTGCAAGTTCTGCACCGGCCGCGCCACCCCCAACAATGACCAAATGCTTTCCTGCCTGGTTACCCGATTCGGCCAGCTGCTGCCATTGCGGATAGAACTGCTCCAGAGGCTTGATGCTGAGCACAGGGCCGGCATAACCATTCAGGCTGGACAGGTTGGTTCGCGCACCGATATCGATAGACAGGGCATCGTAAGAAAGCCACTCCCCGCCCGCCAGGCGGAGCTGCTTTTGATCGGCCTGTACCGCCACAACTGCGTCCAGGATCAACCGGCCTCCGGCGGCCCTCACAACCGGCTCCACTTCAATTCGACACTCGTCGATGGTGTAATGGCCCGCAATCCACCCGGGAATCATGCCTGAGTAGTATTGCCAGCGGGACGGCGTCACCAGCACCAACTCCACGTTCCGGAGTGGTGATTTCAGAAAGTGTTGCAACACAACCAGGTGCGCGTGACCGGCTCCCATCAGTATCAGGCGCTTCATGGCATCTCCGGCGGTAATCGACTAAACCGTGCTGGCAAAGGTATTCTCAAGGTCGACCTCATCTGGCGGCATCGTTGGCTTTATCATGACTGAAAACACCACGCTTGCGACGACTGATCAGCAACTGGCCATCATTGTACCGGTGCTGAACGAAATTACCGTGCTTCCAGCCCTGCTCCGCCATCTACAGCACTGGCAGCAGCGTGGCGCCGAGGTAGTGCTGGTCGACGGCGGCAGTACAGACGCCACGGTTACCACCGCAAGGGCTTCAGGCTTCCGGGTCATTACTGCACCAGCGGGCCGGGCCTGGCAAATGAACGCCGGTGCCCGGGCCAGCCACTCACCTAACCTGCTGTTTCTTCATGCTGATACGCGGTTGCCTGACAACGCGGATCAGTACCTGGCGTGCACATTTGCAACCACCCCCCTGATCTGGGGCCGTTTCGATGTGGTTATTGAAGGCACATCAAGACTGCTGCCGCTGGTCGCTCGCCTGATGAACTTGCGGTCACGACTCACCGGCATTGCCACCGGCGATCAGGCCCTGTTCATAACCCGGGAGCTGTTTAACCGAGTGGGCGGTTTCCCGGAGCAACCATTGATGGAAGATGTTGAAATCAGCAGACGCCTGAAACCCTTCTGCGCCCCGCAGTGCCTCTCCCAAAAGGTTGTCACTTCCGGCCGCCGTTGGGACAGTCGTGGCGCCTTACGCACCATCGTTCTGATGTGGCAACTACGTTGGGCCTACTGGCGCGGCACGCCGGCCAAACAACTTGCGGAGCGATACCGATGACACCGGTCAGAATACTGATCATGGCAAAGGAGCCTCAGCCGGGGCGAGCCAAAACCCGGTTAATACCAGCCCTGGGTAGTCAGGGCGCCGCAGACCTGGCCGACCGCCTGCTGAAGCACACACTGCACCAGGCCCTCGCCGCCAACATCGGCCCGGTCGAGCTCTGCATCACTCCCGATCCGGCAGCCCGCTATTGGCAAGCTCTTGATACTGCTACCAGAGTTAAGCGTTCGGCACAGGTCGAGGGCGACCTCGGTGCACGCATGGCAGCGGCAGCCAAACACGGCCTGAGCCTGGGCACACCGGTTCTGATCATCGGCACCGATTGCCCTGATCTGTCCGCGGAGCGTTTACAGATCATGGCAAAGTCATTGCAAGCCCACGATGTATGCCTCTGCCCGGTCACAGACGGCGGCTACGCACTCATCGGGTTGTGCCGTTTTACCGAAACGTTGTTCAGCCACATTCCCTGGAGTACCGATCAGGTCGCCCCGTTGACCAGAGAGCGCATCCGGACCCTGGGGTGGGCCTGTTACGAAAGTGAGTTACTGAACGATGTAGACGAACCCGAGGATCTTGATCGATTGAACAGGCTATACCCGGAACTGTCGCCCTCCGGGACGTAAAAACGGCTGACACTGCATTGCCCGCCCGATTCCTTCGAGTACTGGCCTTCGAGCACACCACAGCTCGTGGTAACATCCCTCGTTTTGAACGATTGCCCCAAGAACTCGAGGACATATGACGGCATCCGCGAAGCACCCGGCCCAGACCGATCTCTCCAAACACACGCCCATGATGCAGCAGTATCTGAGGATCAAGAGAGAGCACCCCAACGAGTTGGTCTTTTACCGCATGGGGGACTTCTACGAGCTGTTTTACGACGACGCCAAGAAAGCAGCGGAGTTGCTCGACATCACCCTGACCGCCCGGGGCCAGTCCGGCGGCAATCCGATCCCCATGGCCGGTGTGCCTTTCCACGCCGCGGAGGGCTACATTGCCCGTATGGTCCGGGCCGGGCAATCCATTGCCATCGCCGAGCAGATTGGCGACCCGGCTACCAGCAAGGGGCCAGTGGATCGCCAGGTGGTGCGGGTGGTGACTCCGGGCACGCTGAGTGACGAAGCCTTCCTGGAAGACCGGCGTGACAACCTGCTGGTCTCGATTTTCAGCCACAAAGAACAGTTCGGTTTTGCCTCGCTCGATATTTCCAGCGGCCGCTTTGCGGTGTCAGAACTCGACAGTCTGGAAGCCTTGCAAGGCGAGTTGCAGCGCCTGCGCCCTGCAGAGATTCTCATCAGTGAGGATTTTCCCTACAGCGAGATTCTGGAAGGCTATACCGGTGTGCGCCGCCAGGGCCCCTGGCTGTTTGAGATGGATTCAGCCCGCAGGGTGATTACTCAACAGCTTCAGGTCAAAGACCTGACTGGATTTGGCTGTGAAGACCTGCACCTGGCCATCTGTGCCGCTGGTTGCCTTCTGCAGTATGCCCGGGAAACCCAACGCACCGCCCTGCCCCACATTCGCAAACTCACCCGGGAGCGCCGGGAAGATGCCGTGATTCTGGATGCAGCCAGCCGCCGTAACCTGGAAATCGATACCAACCTGATGGGCGGCCACCAGTACACCCTGGCCTGGGTGATGGACCGCACCGCCACCGCCATGGGTGCCCGGGAACTGCGCCGCTGGCTGAACCGGCCGTTGCGGGATGTGGAGGTGGTGCGTCAACGCCAGCAATCGGTCACCGCCTTGCTGGACGGGTTCCATTACGAACCGGTGCACGACCTGCTCAAGCGCGTGGGCGATATCGAACGAATTCTGGCCCGGGTAGCCCTGCGCTCAGCCCGGCCCCGGGATCTGGCACGCCTGCGGGATGCCTTCCAGACCCTGCCTGAACTGCAGGAAGCCCTGAAACCAGTGAACTCGCCCCATCTGGCCTCACTGGCCGGCATCATTGGCGAATACCCGGAACTGGCCGACCTGCTGGAGCGGGCCATCATCGAAAACCCACCGGTGGTGATCCGCGAGGGCGGCGTGATAGCCGAAGGCTTTGATGAAGAGCTGGACGAGCTGCGCAACATCAGCGAAAACGCCGGCCAGTACCTGTTGGATGTAGAAACCCGCGAACGGGAGCGCACCGGCATCAGCACTCTGAAAGTCGGTTACAACCGGGTGCACGGTTACTACATCGAAATCAGCCGGGGCCAGTCAGATCAGGCGCCGGTGGACTACATTCGTCGTCAGACCCTGAAGAACGCCGAGCGCTTCATCACGCCCGAACTGAAGGTATTTGAAGACAAGGCGCTGAGCGCAAAAAGCCGCGCCCTGGCTCGAGAAAAAGGCCTTTACGACGACGTACTGGAAACCGTGGCCGAACAATTGGCACCCCTGCAAGACGCCGCCCAGGCGCTGGCCGAGCTGGATGTCCTCAGCAACTTTGCCGAACGTGCGACAAGCCTGCGCTTCACCGCGCCGGAATTCACCGGCCAACCCGGCTTTGAAGTGGAAGAGGGGCGCCACCCGGTCGTGGAGCAACTGCTGGACGAGCCCTTCGTTCCGAACAACCTGCTGATCGACAACCAACGCCGCATGCTGGTAATCACCGGCCCGAACATGGGCGGTAAGTCCACTTATATGCGCCAGGCCGCCCTGATCGCCCTGCTCGCCTACACCGGCAGCTTTGTTCCCGCCGATCGTGCCGTTCTGGGGCCGGTGGACCGGATTTTCACCCGAATGGGCTCTTCCGACGACATTGCCGGCGGCCGCTCCACGTTCATGGTGGAAATGACCGAAACTGCCAACATCCTGCACAACGCCACCGAGCACAGCCTGGTACTGATGGATGAAGTGGGCCGCGGCACCAGCACCTTCGACGGCCTTTCGCTGGCCTGGGCCACCGCCGAGCACCTGGCGAAGGAAATTCGCTGTTACACGCTGTTTGCCACCCACTATTTTGAACTGACCCAGTTGGCTGAGGATCTGGAGCATGCGGTAAACGTTCACCTGACGGCCACCGAGCACGATGACAGCATTGTGTTCCTGCACAACGTGCACGAGGGCCCCGCCAGCCAGAGCTATGGCCTTCAAGTCGCGAAACTCGCAGGCGTACCCCAGGAAGTGATTCGCCATGCCAAAGCGCAGTTGGCGCAACTTGAAGGCAGCGCCGGCCCAGCTGCAGCGGCGCCCCTTCAGGTTCAGGATGCAGCACCCACCGGCCGCACCCGGAAAGCCGTGGCGGCCCGCGAAAACGCATTCCAGAGTGATATGTTTGCCAGCATGGAGCCCAGTGAAGTGGAAAACGCGCTGCGCGCACTGGACGTTGACGGGCTGACACCCAGAGACGCACTGAACCAGTTGTATGAACTGAAAGCACTGCTGGGCAAATAACAGAAAACTGGCCTTAACTTGATCCAGGTAATAAGGTTATAGCGGGCAAAGGCTTGCGGCTATGGGGGGCGCTCCCTACAATATCGCGCACAAATTATAGATGGGGCCGGATTTTCAGGGCTCCTGATGAGACTGAATGTTCTACGAACCAGGGATCTGACTATGGCGTTTATCGTTACTGATAACTGCATCAAGTGCAAATACACCGACTGCGTGGAAGTCTGTCCGGTAGACTGCTTCTACGAAGGCCCCAACTTTCTGGTTATCGATCCGGACGAGTGCATCGACTGCGCTCTTTGCGAGCCTGAATGCCCGGCAGAAGCGATCTTCTCGGAAGACGAACTGCCCGCCGATCAGACCCAGTTTGTCGAGATCAACGCCGATCTGGCTGGCAAGTGGCCGAAC
>DATGQY010000051.1:0-8691 GCA_035303925.1 Marinobacter sp.
TTATGCAAACGGCCAATCTGTTGCCCCTGATACTGGTGATTGCCGTCATTGCCTATGGTCTGGCCTATATGCGGTCACGGGCTGTTGCCCAGCCACTTGGCGGTATCCGGAACCTCAAGGCTTTGCCTTTCTACTACGCAGCACGCGCAGCGTTGTGGTGTGCAATTCCTGCCTTACTGGTGCTGGGTGCCTGGGCAGGCTTTGAAGGCAAGGTGATCCAGAACCTTGTTGTAGCGTCTTTGCCAGCGGAGCTGGCTCCGGAATCTGAAGGTCAGGCCAGCCTGATTCTGTCGCAGATCACCAATGTGGCGGCTGGCAAGCTGGATCCACAGTTCGTTCCGGTGGAAGTGGTCGGCGCTGCGGACCTGCTGCATTCACTCAAGCAGCAAAGCAGTAACTTCAAAACCACACTGGTACTTTTGTTGGCGGTGCTGGGCGCGGCTTACGCCTGGTCTCGGGTTCAGCCGCATATCAATGCCCGGGAGAACGTCGAGCGTGCGTTACGCTGGATATTCTTTGTCTGTGCGGCGGTTGCCGTGCTGACCACGGTGGGCATTGTGTTTTCCGTGATTTTCGAAACCGTCCGGTTCTTCGGGCGGGTTCCGCTCACCGAGTTTCTGTTCGGTACCTCCTGGAGTCCGCAAACCGCGCTTCGCGCTGATCAGGTGGGTTCCGACGGCGCGTTCGGCATAATTCCGTTGTTTACCGGTACTCTGCTGATTTCCGCCATCGCGCTGCTGGTGGCTGTGCCGGTTGGCTTGCTGTCAGCGGTGTATCTGTCGGAGTACGCCTCCAAGCCGGCCCGCTCGATCATCAAACCCTTGCTGGAAATGCTGGCGGGCGTACCTACCGTGGTCTACGGCTTTTTTGCTGCCTTGACGGTGGCGCCGTTTATCCGCGACCTGGCTGAAAGCATTGGCCTTGAGGCGTCGTCCCAGAGCGCCCTGGCGGCCGGTCTGGTGATGGGCATCATGATCATTCCGTTTGTTTCGTCGTTGTCTGACGACGTGATCAACGCCGTGCCCCAAACGCTGCGGGATGGCTCCCTGGCGCTGGGCGCCACCCAGTCCGAAACCATGAAAAATGTGATCTTCCCGGCCGCTTTACCGGGCATTATGGGCGGCATTCTGCTGGCGGCCTCTCGCGCTATCGGAGAAACCATGATTGTGGTGATGGCCGCCGGTCTGGCAGCGAATCTGACCGCCAACCCGCTGGACTCTGTAACGACGGTCACGGTGCAGATTGTCACCCTGCTGACCGGTGACCAGGAGTTTGACAGCGCCAAGACTCTGGCCGCGTTTGCTCTGGGGATGATGCTGTTCATCGTCACCCTGGCACTCAACGTGATTGCCCTGAAGATTGTCCGCAAGTATAGGGAACAGTATGACTGATCAACGTTCACAGGCGGAGATTGTCCGCCAGTCGCTCAAGCGGCGGTATCGCAAGGAACTCCGGTTCCGGCTCTATGGTATGACTGCCATTGCCATCGCCCTGCTGTCCCTGGTGGTGCTGTTTACCGACATCATCGGCAAGGGCTATACCGGGTTTATCAAAACCACCATGACGCTGGAAGTGGTGCTGGATGGTGAACAGATGTATCTGGACGACCCGACCGACAAGGATCAGTTGTCCATGGCGGATTTTCAGGCGCCCATCATTGCAGCACTGAAGACGTACTTCCCCGAGGTTGAGGAGCGCAAGGATGTACGGGAGCTGAGCCGTCTGGCGGGTAGCTACGCCAGCAACCAGATCCGCGACCTGTTGGTTCGGCAGCCAGAACTGTTGGGTACCACCCAGAGCATCGAATTTCTGGTGCACGACACGGTGTCGGTTTATGTGAAACACGCCGACAATCCGGCCTACAGTATTCGCCTGTCGGAGCAGCAGCAGCGCTGGGTGGATGAACTGGTGGAAAAAGGTGTGGTTGATACCGGCTTCAATGATGTGTTCTTCAGTCGGGGTGATTCCCGTGAGCCGTCCAACGCCGGTATTCTCGGGGCCATTGTCGGTTCCATGCTGACCATGGTTGTGACCCTGGTAATTGCCTTCCCGGTCGGGGTGGCGGCGGCGGTGTACCTTGAGGAGTTTGCGCCCCAGAACAAGCTGACGGACTTCATTGAGGTGAACATCAACAACCTGGCGGCAGTACCCTCCATCATCTTCGGTCTGCTGGGCCTGGCGGTGTTTATCGGGGTGTTCGGGCTGCCCCGTTCGGTGCCGGTGCTAGGCGGTCTGGTACTGGCATTGATGACACTGCCCACCATCATCATTTCCAGTCGGGCCGCGATCAAGAGCGTACCACCGTCTATTCGGGAAGCCGCCGAGGGTATCGGGGCGTCCAAGATGCAGGTGGTACTGCATCATGTGGTACCACTGGCTATGCCCGGGATGCTGACAGGCTCCATCATCGGTATGGCTCAGGCCCTGGGCGAAACGGCTCCGTTGCTGTTGATCGGTATGGTGGCGTTCATTGTCGACATACCGGATGGATTTTTCAGTTCTGCCACAGTGCTGCCGGTCCAGATATACCTGTGGGCAAGCAGTTCCGAGCAAGGCTTCGTTGAACTGGCCTCGGCCGGCATCATGATTCTGCTGGCTTTTATGATTACCATGAATGCATTGGCCATCTGGATGCGTAAACGTCTCGAGCGCCGGTGGTAAGGAGATTAGTGATGAACACCATGAATTCGACAATAGCCAGTGAAGCCCAGGTGCCAGAGGAAAAGGTCATGCCGGTAACCGAAGAAAGGCCAGAAGATACGGTGCTGGAAGAGGGCGTGACGGTCGGTAAACCTTTCGCGGACGACCCGAAGTTCAAGCTGCGTAATGTAGAAGTGTTTTACGGTGACAGTCCCGCGATTAAGAACATCAGTCTGGATATCGCCCGCAATGAGGTCATCGCGTTTATCGGGCCGTCTGGTTGTGGTAAATCCACCTTTTTGCGCTGCCTGAACCGGATGAACGACAGCATTGATATCTGCAAGGTCAAGGGTCAGTTGATGCTCGACGACGAAGATATCTACCATTCGAAGAGAGATGTGGTTGAGCTGCGTGCCCGTGTGGGCATGGTGTTCCAGAAACCGAACCCGTTCCCCAAGTCGATCTATGACAACGTGGCTTATGGTCCCCGTATTCACGGCCTGGCTAATCGTAAGTCGGATCTGGACGATATCGTTGAAAACAGCTTGCGCAAGGCCGGTCTCTGGAACGAAGTCAAAGATCGTCTGGACGCCACAGCAACGGGCATGTCTGGCGGTCAGCAGCAGCGTTTGTGTATCGCACGCGCCATAGCTGTCAGTCCGGAAGTGATCCTGATGGATGAGCCCTGCTCGGCGCTGGACCCGATTGCAACGGCCAAGGTGGAAGAGCTGATTGCCGAAATGTCGGAAAGCTACACCATCGTGATCGTGACCCACTCGATGCAGCAGGCCGCGCGGGTTTCCCACCGCACCGCTTATTTCCACCTCGGCCATTTGGTGGAAGTGAACGAGACGGACAAGGTATTTACCTCCCCTGACCACCAACTGACCGAGTCGTATATTACCGGTCGTTTTGGTTAATCAGGTCTGGAATAGTCGGAGACAGAAGATATGCCGAACAAGAGAGATGATGTTTACGGAGATCACATATCCGCCAAGTTCAATGATGAACTGACCGAATTGAAAACCCAGTTCCTGAACATGGGCGGTATGGTTGAGAGCCAGGTAGAGCGTGGGATTCAGGCGCTGGTGGACAATGATGGCCACCTGGCAGAGCAGGTTCGTGTTGGTGACAAACAGGTCGACAAGATGGAAATGGACCTGGATGAAGAGGCCATCCTCGTCATCGCGCGCCGGCAGCCCACCGCCCGGGATCTCCGCCTGGTGATCTCCATTATCAAGATGGTTGCGGATCTTGAGCGGGTGGGGGACGAGGCCAAGAAGATAGCCAAGATGGCGATCAAGCTGTCTGAGGAAGGCCAGGCTCCACGGGGCTATGTGGAAATTCGCCACATCGGAAACCACGTGCTGAGCATGCTGCACGATGCACTGGACGCCTTTGCCCGACTCGATTCGGAGCAGGCGTTACGCATCATGAAGGAAGACAAACAGGTTGACGAAGAGTACCAGGCTGCGGCCCGGTCGTTGCTGACCTTTATGATGGAAGATACCCGCAACATCACCCGCTGCATGATGGTGATGTGGGTGCTTCGGGCCCTGGAGCGCATCGGTGATCACGCCTGCAATATCGCAGAACACGTGATTTTCATGGCCAAGGGTGAGGATGTTCGCCATTCGCCGATGGAAGAAGCCGAGCGGGTGGTGGGGCGCTGAGACCGTGCTGGTGCGGGGTGTGCATTTGCGTACCCCGCCAGTATTTGTTCGTCCCGGGATTTCCTATATTCTGTCGGAGTCATGATTAACTCTGGGGATATATGACTCTTCTTATCGCCTTCGCGATTATTTCAATTGGCTTTTCTTTTCTCTGCTCCATTCTGGAGGCCGCGTTATTATCGATAACGCCCAGCTACATTGCGTCCTTGAAGAAAGACCGGCCGGACCTCTTTCTCCGGTTACGCAAACTCAAGGACGACATCGATGATCCTCTGTCCGCCATACTCACGCTGAACACCATTGCCCATACCGCGGGTGCCACGGGTGTTGGTGCCCAGGTCGCTGTGTTGTTCGGGGAGGCCTGGCTGGGCGCAGCCTCGGCGATCATGACCCTGGCGATTCTGATTATTTCTGAAATTATCCCCAAGACCATTGGCGCCAAATACTGGCGCGGTATCGCGCCTGCGTTGCCTGCAGCGCTCGGGTTTCTGGTGAAGGCCTTGTTGCCGTTTGTCTGGTTGTCCAAACAGGTGACCCGCCGTATTGCCAAAGGTGAAGGTGAGACAGACATACGGGCTGAAATCAGTGCCCTGGCAGAAATCGGGCGGGACCAGCAGGCGCTGGATGAAGACGAGCGCCGGATGATCCAGAACGTGCTCCGGTTTCATGAGATCAAAGTCAGCGCGGTCATGACGCCCAGAACTGTCTGCAAATTCATCGGCCCGGAAACAACCGTTCCGGAATTCCGGCAGAAGGTGTTGAAAGCGCCTTTTTCCCGCTATCCGATGATCGATGAAGAGGGCGAAACTCTGGGCTATGTGCACCGTTCGGATCTGCTCAACATGGATGACAATGCCAATCTTGCCGACTATCTGCGGGAGGTAAAGCGGGTAAGGGCGTCAACCAACATCGAGTTCCTGTTCTCCGAGATGTTGCGGGAGCGCCAGCATATTGCGGTGGTTTATGACGAACTCGGTACCTGGCTGGGCGTGGTCACTCTTGAGGATATTCTGGAGACGTTGCTGGGCACCGAGATCATGGACGAGACCGATAATGTGTCCAACCTGCGCCGTTATGCGAAGCAGCGTTGGAGTCGCAGGCTCCGGCGTTCCGCAAATTAATCCGGGGGTTTGAGTTGAGGACGGGGCCTTTGAAGCCCCGCACCTTCAAGGGTTGATTCGGCGGGAATCAGCCCTGCTTCATCTTGTCGGTATAGGGCGGCCAACCCAAGGGCTTGCCCGCCAGCAGGTGCAGGTGGATGTGAAACACCGTCTGCCCGGCATTTTCCCCGCAGTTCATCACCACCCGGTAACCGTCTTCGGCAAAGCCCATGTCTCTGGCCAGCTTTCCCGCCACCCAGTACAGGTGACCCACAACTTCCCGATCATCTTCTGCGATGTCATTGATGGTGGCAATGGCCTTTTTGGGGATGATCAGCAGGTGCACCGGCGCCTGGGGGTTAATGTCCCGAAAGGCCAGGCTGAGGTCGTCTTCATAGACGATGTCCGCCGGGATTTCCCGGTTGATGATTTTGGTGAAAATGGTTTCAGACATGTTCGCTCCTTGGTTGTTATGTCAGGTCCCAGCGTTGTGGTTTACAGCCAGTTCGGAATCGGTAAGCGGTTTGCCAGTTCCCTGATCAGCGCCGGTGGCTGGTCGTCCAGGCCCATGGCATACCGGGCTACGCGATTGCGGGCAAAGGGCAGGGCGCGAGCGGCACCCAGGCCAATGTTGCGGGCCAGATGAACCGGTGGAATGGCATTGCTGAACAGGTGGTAGAACAGATCCATTGCCAGCATCATGCGCCGGTTGGCGGGGCGGCGCTGCTGCTCGTACAGCTTCAGCCAGTGGCTACTGGCCAGGTCGTCACCGTTGCGGCGAGCTTCTTTCAGCAGGCCCTGCAGGCACTGCGCATCCTGGAATCCCAGGTTCACACCCTGGCCGGCCAACGGGTTGATGGTGTGGGCGGCATCGCCGGCCAGCACCACGCGCTGGCTGAAATAGCGCTTGGCGTGCTGGCGGGCAATGGGGAAACTGGCCCTGGCGTCGATGTGCGTCAGCGTCGGTAGCCGCTTCGGGAACGCTTTGGTGATGGCCGCCATCAGTTGCTGGTCATCCATGGCCTTGAGTTCGGCCAGGCGGTCGGGACTGTCATACCACACCAGAGAGCCCCAGCTTTCGCCCGGGTTGTTGCTGCCGGCACTGTGCAGTGGCAGGAACGCTCTGGGCCCGCTCGGGAAGAAACCCTGCCAGGTAATATCTTCGACTTCACCCTGATACCGGACAGAAATCACCATGGCCTGTTGCTGGTACTGGTCCCGGGTAACACCGATGCCCGACATGTCTCGTACCTGCGACAGGGCACCGTCGGCACCGATAACCAGTTGGGCGCTCAGTTGATTGCCATCTTCCAGACTGACAGCGGCGGACTCAGCCGTCTGATGTAAGGCAGTGATGGCCTGACCGGTAAACAAGGTGACATCGGGTTCCCGTTCGGCGGTTTGCCAGAGGGCACGTTGGGTGATGCTGTTTTCAACGATGTGGCCCAGGTGCGAGGCGCCCAGGTTGGCGGCGTTGAACTCGACCAGTGTCAATGTGCCCGGCAACAGCTTGCTGAGTGGGTGTGGCGTTTCGTCCCAGACGGCAAGCCGTCGATACGGGGTGGCCCGCATGGCCAGAATGCCGGGCCAGGCTCCCAGGCTTTGCAGGTAGCGCTCACTGCCGGCACTGAGCGCAGATACCCGGATGTCCGGGCTGGCATGCTCGTCAAAGTCTGCAGGGATGGCCCGGTCAATCAGGGCAACTTTAACGCCCTGCTGACCAAGGCCGGTAGCAAGTGCTGCGCCGACCATGCCGGCGCCAACGATGATGATGTCAAATGCTTGGGTCATATCCGGTTCCTGTCTGTTGGCATCAGTTTACGCGATGCCGCTTTACAGACAAGCGACCGGAGTCAATCCGGGCTGTTTCAGTAACCTGCGAGGGCAGATTCTGCCCGGGTTTCCGGTTTCCGGCGGCTCTTTTTCAGCCAGGCGGGTTTTTGGGCGCCGGGGCGCACAAATCCCTGATTGATGACGATGGGTTGAACCAGGTTGAGGAAGTCCACGGTCTTCATGTGAATGGTTTCAGTGTGGCTGCCGGCCGCAAAGGCCAGTTCCGGCTGCTCTGTCAGCACTTCGGCGCAGTACACGGTCATGCCGAAGAGGTTGCCAAAGGGGGGCATTGCGCCCACTTCGCAGTCGGGGAAGCGATCCTGGAATTCCTGCTCATCGGCAAGATCCACGAAATCGGTATCGAGTACATGGGACAATCTGTCCCAGCGCACGCGCCAGGTGGCGGGCATCACCAGCATGGCCATTTTGCCATCCAGTTCGATGATGACAGTTTTGACCACTCGGTCACCGGCTATCTGCACATGGTGGGCAAGTTGTTGTGCTGTAAAGGCAGGGGGGTGGGCCTGGCACAGGTACTCCGCGCCAGCCTTGTCCAGATATTCTTTGAGTTGCTGTACCGGCATAAATACAACCTCCTGACAGCATGGACAGTGTTGTAGAGCCTACCGCCTAATCCCGGGCCGGGCTCCGGTGGCAGGCAGGAAGTTTCCTACCTGCCTTACCGTCAGCTTAGCCCAGGATTTGCGGTTTGCGAATAACCGGTTGTGCCAGTGTGACCGGGTTCCGGTTAGTCCTCTTTGATCATATGAACATCGCGCTGCGGAAACGGAATGGAAATACCTTCCGCATCGAACGCCTTTTTCACGCGCTCCTGCATGTCCCAGTAGAAAGGCCAAAGATCACCAGCCTTGGTCCAGGCACGTACGGTCAGGTCAACTGAGCTCTCGCCCAGCCCGCCAACAACAATCAGGGGTGCCGGGTCTTTCAGGGCCCGTTCGTCTTCTTCGATCAGGCGCTTGACGATGGCTTTGGCTTTGTCGATGTCATCGCTGTAGCCGATGCCGAAGGCCATGTCACAGCGACGGGTTTCGTAAACGCTCATGTTGGTCAGGCTGGAGTTGGACAGCTGGCCGTTGGGGATGACGACACGGCGGTTATCAAAGGTGTCGATGATGGTGTAGAGAATGCTGATTTCACGCACGGTGCCCAGGAATCCCTGGGCTTCGATGGCATCACCCACTTTGAAAGGCTTGAAGATCAGGATCAGTACCCCGCCGGCAAAGTTGCCCAGGCTGCCCTGCAGTGCCAGGCCAACGGCCAGGCCGGCGGCACCGATAATGGCGACGAAGGAGGTGGTGGCAATGCCGACCATGGACGCGACTGAAATGAGCAGCAGAATCTTGAGGATGGCGCTAAGCAGACCGCACAGGAATTTGTTGAGGGTAGGGTCTTTTTTGCCGAGTTTGGTGTCGAGAACATTGACG
>DATGQY010000052.1:0-8405 GCA_035303925.1 Marinobacter sp.
GGAGAGGGAGGGATTCGAACCCTCGGTACGATTGCTCGTACGGTTCCTTAGCAGGGAACTGGTTTCAGCCACTCACCCACCTCTCCTTGAGAACGGGGCGTATACTACCATAATTTTTCTGTTTTCATAGGGTTGACACGAGTTTTTTCTACTCGATTTTCCCACACATTAAAAAAGCCGCTCTGGTTTCCCATGAGCGGCTTTTTATCTGATCAACTGTTGCCCGGCTCCGGCTCTTCCGAGCCTTTTTCGGACTGAATCCGTTGATAGATTTCTTCACGGTGAACGGCCACATCTTTAGGTGCGTTAACACCGATACGAACCTGGTTCCCCTTTACTCCCAGAACGGTGACGGTTACTTCGTCTCCGATCATCAGAGTTTCGCCAACACGGCGAGTTAAAATAAGCATATCCCTTACTCCCTATTGCAGAGCTACCTGTTCCGACTATCACTTCTATTTACTTATTGCTTTTATAAAGGGATCACTGCCCACACTGAAGACGCAATAATACTTATGCCTTGCCGCGCCTTGATAGCTATAGTCAATGACCCCAAAAAGAACACCTCAGAGCATCCTGCTCTTACGCGCCTTCGTCCACCCCGGGCTTGTCCAACTCAAAAGCGCTATGAAGCGCGCGGACGGCCAACTCGAGATACTTTTCATCGATCACCACCGAAATCTTGATTTCAGACGTGGAGATCATCTGAATATTAATACCTTCTTTTGACAACGCTTCAAACATTTTCGTTGCAACGCCTGCATGAGAGCGCATGCCCACGCCCACAATACTGACTTTGGCGATCTTGCTATCGCCACCTACCTCACCGGCACCGATCTCACTGGAGATACCGCGCAGCACTTCCTGGGCGCGTTTGAAATCATTGCGGTGTACCGTAAACGTAAACGCTGTCTTGTTATCCTGCCCAACGTTCTGAACAATCATGTCCACTTCGATGTTGGCATCGCTGATCGGCTTCAGAATTCTCAGGGCGCTGCCCGGGGTATCCGGCACGCCGGATATGGTCAGTTTGGCTTCATCACGATTAAAAGCAATGCCGGAAACAACCGGTTGTTCCATGGCGGTCTCATCCTCAAAAGTGATCAGGGTACCCTCGCCTTCCTGAAAGCTCGAAAGCACCCTTAACGGAACATTATATTTACCTGCAAATTCAACGGCGCGAATCTGGAGCACTTTCGAACCCAGACTGGCCATCTCGAGCATTTCTTCAAACGTAATTCGGTCGAGCCGGCGCGCACTGTCTACAACGCGCGGGTCTGTTGTGTAGACACCATCCACATCCGTGTAGATCTGGCACTCATCAGCCTTCAGGGCTGCCGCCAGCGCCACCGCTGTAGTATCGGAACCACCCCGCCCCAACGTGGTGATGTTGCCGTTGTCATCAATACCCTGGAAACCGGCAACCACCACCACCCGGCCGGCATCGAGATCTTCCCGCATGCGCTGCTCATCAATCTGTTTGATGCGCGCCTTGGTGTGACTGCTGTCGGTCAGAATTCGTACCTGGGCTCCGGTGTAAGAGCGGGCATCACACCCGCGCTTTTGCAACGCCATGGACAGCAAGGCAATGGTGACCTGCTCCCCGGTAGAAACCAGCACGTCCATTTCCCGCGGCGTGGGCTCTTCCATAATATCGTTGGCCAGGCCAATCAGCCGGTTGGTCTCGCCGCTCATGGCAGACACCACCACGACAATATCGTGCCCATCCTTGCGGAACTGACACACCTTGTCAGCGACCGCTTCAATCCGCTCGGTTGTCCCGACGGATGTACCACCAAACTTCTGAACCAACAGAGCCATGTTTTGCCAAACTCCGAACCGGGGACTCAAAGCAGAGCCTCATGGCTCCACCCATCAAATAAAGCGGGCGGGATTATAAACCCCTGCCCGCTCTCGAAAACAGTTGATTAGCTGATATTCTGCTCAACCCAGGCCGGCACACCTGCCAAAGCGTCTGCCAGCCTGGAAGGATCGTTGCCGCCACCCTGTGCCATATCCGGTCGACCGCCACCTTTACCGTCAACCAGCGCGCACAAGTGCTTCATCAGATCACCGGCTTTAAGCTTGCCAGTGGCCGACTTGGTAACGCCAGCAACCAGAGTCACCTTGCCTTCTTCAACGGTCGCCAGAACAACCACACCCTCACCCAGCTTGTTCTTCAGCTGGTCTGCCGTTTCCATCAGAGCCTTGCGGTCGGCACCATCCAGCTGCGCCGCTACCACTTTCAGACCGGCCACTTCAACGGCCGAACCGGCAAGATCACTACCGGCAGAGCTGGCCAGTTTTGCCTTGAGGGCATCCATTTCCTTTTCCAGCTGACGACTGCGTTCCAGTGCCTGCTGAACCTTCTCTACAAGCGTGTCGCGGGTGGCTCTCACCAATCTTGCCGTATCACGCAGCGTGCGATCGGTTTCATCAACCCACTCAAGCGCACCAAAGCCGGTCACCGCTTCGATTCGACGCACACCGGAAGAAATGCCGCTCTCGGAGGTGATGCGCATCATGCCAATATCGCCGGTACGGGAAACGTGGGTACCTCCGCACAGCTCCACGGAGTAGCGGTCAACACCCATGCTCAGTACCCGAACGACATCACCGTACTTTTCACCAAACAGCGCCATGGCACCTTTCTCTTTGGCGGTGTCCATATCGGTGACATCGATCTGAACCGGCGTGTTTTCCAGAATCTGCTCATTAACCTGACGCTCGATCTCTTTGAGTTGTTCCGTTGTGACCGCCTCAAAGTGAGAAAAATCGAATCGCAGCTTATCCGGATCAACCAGCGAGCCCTTTTGAGTAACGTGCTCGCCCAGCACATTGCGCAAAGCCGCGTGCAGCAAGTGCGTAGCCGAATGGTTGCGCTTGGTACGCTCACGACGGGCGTGATCGATACGGGCATCCACTTCCAGGCCGGCGAACAATTCGCCTTCAATCAGAGTGCCCACGTGCAAGTGGTTGTCGCCTTCCTTGCGGGTATCGGTAACCTTGAAGCGACCACCGCTCCAGGTCAGCAGGCCAGTGTCACCCACCTGACCACCGGATTCCGCGTAGAACGGTGTGCGTTCAAGCACCACCACGCATTCGTCACCGGCTTCGGCGTTGCGCTCCTCGCCGTTCACCAGAACGGTACGAATACGCTCGTGACCATCGATGTGATCATAGCCGGTGAACTCGGTCTTGCCTTCAATGGTGATACCGGCGGCGTTGTAATCAATGCCAAATTTGCTCGCCGCCCGCGCACGCTCACGCTGACTCTCCATGGCTTTTTCGTAGCCTTCGTAGTCCAGAGTCAGGCCGCGCTCACGAGCAATGTCGTTCGTCAGGTCCACCGGGAAGCCGTAGGTGTCGTAGAGCGTGAACACGGTTTCGCCCGGAATTTCCGTGCCGTTGAGCTCTGCAATGTCTTGTTCCAGCAGACGCAGGCCCTTGTCGAGCGTCTTCACGAATTGCTCTTCTTCCTGCAACAGCACTTTTTCAATCTGTTTGCGGCTGCTGACCAGTTGCGGGAACGCATCGCCCATCAGGTCAACCAGGGCACCGGTCAACTTATGGAAGAACGGCCCGTTGGCACCCAGTTTGTTACCGTGGCGGGCAGCGCGACGAATGATCCGGCGCAAAACAAAGCCCCGGCCTTCGTTGGACGGCATTACGCCGTCGGCAATCAGGAAAGCACAGGAGCGGATATGGTCAGCCACCACACGCAGCGAGGCTTCCGTAGTCGCTGCACCGCCCAGAATGTCAGATGCCGCTTTCAGCAAGTCCTGAAACAGATCGATTTCGTAGTTGCTGTGCACGCCCTGCAGCACAGCCGCAATGCGTTCAAGCCCCATGCCAGTATCGACGGAAGGCTTGGGCAGGTTCAGCATTTCGCCATCGGCTGTGCGGTTGTACTGCATGAACACCACGTTCCAGATCTCGATGTAGCGATCACCGTCTTCTTCCGGGCTGCCGGGAGGGCCGCCCGCTACGTCCGGTCCGTGATCAAAGAAGATTTCCGTACACGGACCACACGGCCCGGTATCACCCATCTGCCAGAAGTTATCAGAGGCGTAACGGCCACCCTTATTGTCACCAATGCGAATGATGCGCTCGGCAGGAACGCCGATTTCCTTGTTCCAGATATCGAAAGCTTCGTCATCTTCGGCATAAACGGTGATCCACAATTTTTCCGTGGGCAGATTCAGCCACTGGTCACCGGTCAGGAAGGTCCAGGCAAAATTGATCGCCTCACGCTTGAAGTAGTCACCAAAGCTGAAGTTGCCCAGCATCTCGAAGAAGGTGTGATGACGCGCCGTATAGCCGACGTTTTCCAGATCGTTATGCTTGCCGCCGGCCCGCACACACTTCTGGGTTGAGGTCGCCCGGGTATAGTCGCGCTCTTCCCTGCCCAGGAACAAATCCTTGAACTGGTTCATGCCAGCGTTGGTAAACAGCAAAGTGGGGTCATCCGCCGGCACCAGCGAACTGCTCGGAACAATGGTATGGCCCTGCTGTTTGAAATAATCGAGGAACGCCTGTCGCAACTCTGCGGTTTTCATAGCCCTTTGATACCTTTCGACCTTTAACACCTTGCCAGAAACCCACCGGAAAAGCCGGCAAGTCCGCGATTGAAATACGAATACTTACATGCGTGTGCAAATCCGCTACTCTAGCACACGCCGAGAACAGGAAAAACGTGAAACCTCACAGGAGACTCCATGCCCCGACGCTTCCATGACGCCGAGGAATTACTTCCGCCAGCAACCGCACTCAAGCGCGCACTGGCGATTATTTACGACGGTCTGATCAGTATTGCCGTGTTACTGGTGGCCACCTGGATTTACACCATGATTGCCGGCTGGATCACCGGCTGGGACACCTATGAGCAAATGGCCGAATCAGGCAAGCTAACGGGCGGCCCAGGGCTCACCTTCGCGCTCTTCCTTGTGCTGTACATCTTCTTTGCCTATTTCTGGACCCGCGTTGGCCAGACACTGGGCATGCAGGTCTGGCGCGTTCGCATTGAGAACCTGGATGGCACCTCAGTCAGCTGGACCCAGTCACTCTTGCGTTACGGCACCGCCTCCGCGGTGGTTTTCCTGGCGATGCTGGGCGGCCACTACCTGGGGGCCGTCACCCTGTTACTGACCGTGCCCGCTATTATTGCGCTGTTTTACCCGATCAACGGCCTGTCAATTACAGACCGCACATCCAACAGTGTGGTTGTCGCATTACCAAAACCAGTCAAGAAATAGCCTCTGAGCAGGCCGGCTCAGCCGGCCTTCCTCATCAGGATTGCCCCCACCACCGCATTCACCACGATGGGAGCCAGCACGGCAAACAAAGGATTGAAGCCGTAAACCATACTCATCGGCCCCAGCAGATCCTGCATATACTTGAACAGCAGGCCTACCAGCAAACCGGTAAATACCCGGAAGCCCATAGTGACAGAACGCAGCGGGCCGAACACGAACGAGATCGCCACCAGCACCATCACCGCCGTACCCAGCGGCATCAGCGCCTTCTTCCAGAAAGCCAGCCAATACTGGGCCGCAGTCAACCCTTGCTCCCCAAGATAACGGGCATAGGTAAACAACCCGCTCATCGACAGGTTTTCCGGCTTAACAATCAAAACACTGAGTACCGATGGCGAAAGCCCTGTTTCCCAGCGAAGTGACGAGTATTCGTCCCGAACTGTACGCTCTTCCTCCATGCGGGTGGCGACAACATTTTCCAGCGTCCAGTGATCGCCGTTGAATTCGGCCCGTTCGGAAAAACTGGACATGACAAGCTGACGTTCACTGTCGAACTCGAAAAGCGATACGCCCACCAGCACGCCATCAGGCTGAACCGCATTCAGATGCATAAACGTGTTGCCCTCCCGGTGCCACACACCATGGGCAGCTGCCACATTCTTACCGGCACCGAGGGCCACTGCTTTATCGCTCTGGGCAATCCGCTCGGTCGTCGGGGCAACATACTCGCCAATCACCACCCCCAACAGAACCACGACCAACGCAGGCTTCATGGCGGACCAGACAATACGCTTGAGAGAAACGCCCGCCGCACGAATAACCGTCAGCTCAGAGGAGCTGGCCATAGTACCCAGCCCGACCAGGCAGCCCATAAAGGCGCCAAGCGGCAGATAATCGTATATGCGCCGGGGCAGTGTCAGCGCCACGTACCATAGAGCCTGCAGGGTCTGGTAATCGTTTCGGGTATCTTCCAGCTCGGCTATAAAGGCGAAAATCACGTCCAGTGACAGTACCACCACCATGACCAGGAACATGGCGCCGCCCACAGTGCTCATCACGTAATTATCAATCTTACGCACGGGCGCCCCCCTCCTTCTCCAGGCGCCGGCGGTGCATCCAGGCAGGACCAAGCAGCAGCCAGAGCCCCAACGCCAGGAACAACGCATGAACCCACAGCATGCCGACCCATTCCGGCACCTTGCCATCTGCCAAAGCATCCCGGGCGACAATCAACAAACCAAGATACGTGATATAAACCAGCATCGCAGGCAACAGATGAAAGAAACGCCCCTGCCGAGGGTTTACCCGGCTCAGCCGAACCGCAAGCAGCGTAATGATAGGAACAATCAGCGGCAGGGAAATGCGCCAATGCAACAGTGCGCGATCTTCAAGTTGATCAGAGTGCCAGAGAGCAAGCGTAGACACCCCCTCCTCAAGCTCTCGGGTACCGGCTTCACCGCTCTGGATTTTCAAGCCATAGGCGTCAAAGAGCGTCACATTGTAATCGAGTTGCCCTGGCGTACCCTGAAACCGCCCCCCCTCTTCCAGGATCAGAAAACGGCTACCGGTTTCGTCATCGATCAGCTGTGAGCCGGTTTCAGCGGTAATCAGTGTGACACCTTCGCCGTTACGCCCATACTCCGCAATGAAAACACCCTGCAGCTCACGCTTGTCATCACTCAAGGCCTCGGTGTAGGTCACCCGGGTGCCTGAGGTAAAATCCTGGAATCGGCCGGGCGCCAGCATTTCAAACTCAGTGGCTTTGCGCTGCTCATTGAAAATCTGCTCGACCTGCTTCATACCCCAGGGCGAAACGTACAGGCTCATCGCACCGACCACAAACATCACCGGCAGTGCGCCGATCAGTGTTTTAGCCAGCAACTGTCGCTCACTGAAACCGCAGGCGAACAGCACGGTCATCTCGCTTTCGAGATACATTCGGCCGTAGGCCAGAAGAATACCGATAAACAGGCCCAGCGGAAGGATCAGCTCCAGAAACCCCGGAAACCGATACGCCATAATGGAGAACAGCACACCCGCCGCAATCTCGCCCTCCGCGGCACTGCCCAGATACTTGATAAACCGGCCGCTCATGAACACCAGCAAAAGAATGCCGGAAACAGCGAGCATGCTGACCATGATCTGGCGAATGAGGTAACGGAAAATGATAGTCAAATCAGTCTCTCTGGTGGTGTCCTGTTACAAGATGGTAGATACAGGAAACTGCGCGTATTCTATGTAACCTTGCACGCGATTGACAGTAAAGCGCTCATACAATGAAGTCATCGTAGCAATATACGCAATCTGCTTGATTATTCGATGCTTCACCCCAATCCTTAGGGACATGTAATAAGCGCCACAACTGGCGAATAACCAAATCATATGACAGGAGTTGCCATGAATTTCAGCCTGAGCAGCAAGGCCATTACCGCCACAAAAACAGACTGCCTGGTGATCGGTCTGCCGGAGAAAGGTGAATGGCCAGACACCACCAAAGCAACGGACGAAGCACTGGGAGGGCTGATAAAGCAACTGGAAAAAGCCGGCGACCTGACCGGCAAAAACGCCTCTGTTAATACCCTGCCTCTGGTCGACCAACCCTGGCAACGAGTTATCGTACTTGGCACCGGTAAAGACAGCGACCGCACCGCAGCCAATTTCCGCAAGGCCCTGATCGCCATGATGGGCGCCCTGAAAGACGGCCCGTCCAAAAACGCCCTGATCTGCCTGGCCGACACTGCGCTGCAGGGCGAAGATGCGGTCAGCAACGAAGAAGCGCGCCTGAACCTGATTGGCCGCATCCTGGAAGACCAGCTGTACAGCTTCACCGGCTTCAAGAGCGAAAAGCCTGCTGCCCGCAAGCTCAAGAAAGTGACTGTACAGGCCTCCGGTGCCGGCAAAGCCCTGAAAGATGCCTTCAACCTGGGCCTGTCCACCGGCCGCGGCATGAACTTCACCAAGGATCTGGGCAACACCCCGCCCAACATCTGCCACCCGGTATGGCTGGCCGAACAGGCACAGGCCATGGCCAAGGAACACGACTGCATCAAGACCGAAGTGCTTGATGAAAAGCAGATGGAAAAGATGGGTATGAACACCATCCTGGCCGTAGGCAAAGGCTCCAAGCAGCCCCCGCGCCTGATCGTGATG
>DATGQY010000053.1:0-5311 GCA_035303925.1 Marinobacter sp.
CTGCGCCCGCTTGATCTCGGCATCCCAATAGGCGCCTTTCACCAGTCGCACCATGATCCGACGATCAAGCTTCTGCGACAGCCCATAGAGCCAGTCCAGCGTCTGGGAAGCTCGCTTGGCAAACGCCTGCACGACCACGCCGAAACCATCCCAGCCTTTTAGCTCCGGCGACGACAGAATGGCTTCAATGACGTCGAGCGACAGGTCCAGTCGATCCTGCTCTTCCGCGTCAATGTTGAAGCCCATATTGGCGGCCGCGGCTTTCTTCGCCAATTCCAGTGCGCGGGGCACCAGTTCGTTCATCACCCGTTCTTTCTGGCCGTATTCATAACGGGCCAAAAGAGCCGACAATTTGACCGAGATACCCGGGTTGGTGCGAACATCGCCTTCACAGCGCTTGCTGATGCTGTCGATGGCATCGGAATACGCCTTGAAATAACGCTCAGCATCGGCGTCGGTGCGGGCCGCCTCACCCAACATGTCATAGGAATAGGTGTAGCCCTGCGCTTCCTGCGCCTTGCCATTGTCCTGAGCTTCCTCAATATCTCTGCCCAGCACAAACTGCCGGCCCATCTCCTTCATGGCCTGACCCGCGGCCACCCGGACTACCGGCTCACCCATACGCTTGACCATCTTGCGCAGGGTATCACCCACACTCTGGCGCTCGGAATCCTTGAGCAGATTGCTGGTCATCAGCAGTGCCAGAGTCGCGGAGTTGATCAGGCCGGATTTGGCTTTACCTACATGGGCGCCCCAGTTTCCGGAGGTGATCTTGTCTTCGATCAGGTCATGAATGGTCAGGTTGTCCGGTACGCGAAGTAACGCCTCGGCGAGACACATCAATGCCACACCTTCTTTGGTGGTCAACCCGTACTCGGCGAGGAATTTTTCCATAATGGTCGGGCGCGCGCCGTTTCGAACGCTGCGAACCAGGTCTGCGGCCCGGGCGGAAATAGCCTTACGGGTGTCGTCCGACAACTGAGCTTCAGCAATCAGCCGGTGAATTACTTGATATTCGTCCGTCAGATAATTGCTGCGGATGGCGTGGCGCAACTCATTCATATCTGGCGTCGCGGATTGCTGTGAACTCATGGGGCTACCCTCCTGATTATTTTTAACGCTGTCCGCATTCTAGCCAAGGCGGGATATGCTATTTTCCTGTTCATTGGCATTTTGCCTTAACATTTTCCTTTATTGGCCAGCGATGAATTATCACTAATCCTGCCAAATCGGTAGAATCAGACGCATCAGCCTCTCAACAACAAACTGACCGGTTTACATTAAAGGATAGCAGCCATGCCGGATCTCGACAGAATCGACCATTCAATCATCCGGGAGCTGCAGAAAAACGCCCGCATGACGGTGACGGACCTCGCCTCTCGGGTCGGGCTGTCTAAAACGCCTTGCCAGGTACGCATGCGCCGACTGGAGGAGCACGGGTACATCACCGGCTACAGCGCCATGGTCAACCAGACCAAACTCGGGCTATCTCATGTGGCGTTTGCACAGGTCACACTGAATGACACCAGCAGCAAAGCACTCGCCGCCTTCAACACTGCAGTGAAGCAGATTTCTGCCGTAGAGCAATGTCATATGATGGCGGCCAACTTTGACTACCTGCTGAAAATCCGAACAAAGAATATGGCCGAGTACCGCCAGGTACTGGGGGAACAGATATCGAGCCTGCCTCACGTATTGCAAACCAGCACCTTTGTGGTGATGGAAAGCGTGAAAGACCGGGGCCTATAATGAATGCCTCAGCCCTGACCACATGGGTGGCCCTTTAGCATGCGCATTGTTATCGCCCCGGACTCGTTCAAGGAGTGCCTGACAGCCGAAGAGGTGGCAAGCGCCATTGCCCGGGGCTGGCGAAGGGCAGCTCCGGACGATGAGCTGATCAAGATCCCCCTGGCGGACGGCGGCGAAGGCACCACAGTGGCACTGACAAAAGCCTGCCAGGGGCAGCTAGAGTCTGTATCCGTCACAGGCCCTCTGGGCGATCCCGTGACCGCCCACTTCGGTCTGATCGGAAATGGTGAAACAGCCATTGTGGAGGTAGCTGAAGGCAGTGGCCTGCACTGCGTACCGCCCCATAGAAGAGACTCAATGAGGGCTTCCAGTTTCGGCACGGGCGAGCTGCTTCTCGCAGCACTTGCACATCACCCGGCCACCCTGATCATGGGGCTCGGTGGCAGCGCCACTACGGACGGTGGCGCAGGTCTGTTACAGGCACTCGGCGCCCGGTTGCTGGACGAACATGGCGACGATATCCCCCCGGGGGGCCAGGGGCTTGCGAAGCTCCACAGCCTGGACCTCAAACCGGCCGCCCAGCGCTTTGACGGGGTCCGCCTGATAGTCGCCTGCGATGTCACTAACCCTTTGCTTGGCCCCCATGGCGCGGCGGCCGTGTTTGGCCCGCAGAAGGGAGCCACTGCTTCACAGGTTGCCGAGCTGGACAACAATCTTGCGCACTTCGCACGGCTGCTCGACGCACAGGGCCTGGACATAGCCGGCTTTCCCGGCAGCGGCGCCGCAGGTGGCATCGGAGGCATGGCCACTGGCATTCTTGGTGCAGAACTCCGTCCCGGCATTGAATTGATCATAGAAACGCTGGAGCTGGAAGGCCAGATCAAGAAGGCCGACCTGGTGATTACGGCAGAGGGATCGATCGATGCGCAAAGCGCCTATGGCAAGACACCGGCAGGCGTCGCGGCTCTGGCAAAAAAATACGGCGTGCCAGCCATCGGTTTGGCCGGAAAGCTGGGCGGCGATCTCAACGAACTGCATGACCTGGGGTTGTCAGCGGCATTCTCTATTACACCCGCACCGATGGACCTCCAGCAGGCCTATGCAAGCGCTGATTTTAATCTGGAGCAGTCGTCGGAGCAGCTGGCAAGGCTTGTCCACCGCCTTTCCGGCACCCCCTGATTGAGAAGCTCAGGTGCGGATCAGAGAGTTCGACAAGCCCGACAGGTCTATTTTTCCCCGCGCAAGCTGAACCTTGCCCCTGCGCTCCAGCTCCTTCAGTAGTCGGCTGACTACCTCCCGCGCGGTACCAAGCTCCACCGCCAACTCCTGGTGCGTGATCGTCAGCAACTTTTGACCCTGGCCCGCCCGGGCCTGCAACCATTCTTCAAGCCGCTCATCCATTCGATGAAAGGCCACTTCCTCAACCAGCATCATCAGATCATCCAGGCGACGGCCATAAGATTCCATAATGCCCAGGCGAAATTCGGCGGACTGATCCATCAACCGGTCAAACAGGCCTCTGGGGACCATGGCGGCCTCCGACTCTTCTTCAACCACCGCTTCGGCCCTATATCCCCGCCCGGTCATCAGACAGCCGATTGACAGGGTGCAGATATCATCCGGGCCCATCCGGTAAAGCACGATGCTGTGCCCTGATGCCCCCGTCATCTGTACCTTGATGCTGCCACCCAACACCAGCGGCAAACCACGACAATGCTCTCCGGCACTGAACAACACCTGCCCGGCCGGAAAACGCATGGTGCTTATGCCGTCGAGTGCCTCGCTGCGCAAGCGATCACTGAGGGTATTCAGAATACTGTGCTTTGCCATTGATGGCGCCTGGATTGCCAATGAAGTTTCTCCTGTGTGACTTTATCACTGAACCGCGACCACCACAGGACTATAGTCAAGCCATCACCCGACATCACACAGGAGATTCAGAGATGACGGTAAACATGGGTTCAGCAGACCGTATAATTCGTGCCATCGTGGGCGTTGTCTTGATCGCTCTGGTATTTGTAGGCCCGCAAACCGCCTGGGGCTGGGTTGGCATAGTACCGCTTGCCACTGCCTTGATCGGTAACTGCCCCGCCTACTCCATCTTCGGCATCAAGACATGTAAAACCAAATAGCCTGTAATCAGGCGCCCTGAACGCAGAAAGGCCGGAGTGTTAAAGCACCCCGGCCTTTCCTGGTCGCCCTGAACAACCGCGACGGTCGTTGTTAACGCGCGGGCGCGTTCAGTACGTCCAGCACTTCTTCAAGCTCGGTAATCATCTGCCGGATCAGTTGCTTGTACTGCGTTGTGTCATCCTTGACCTCAGTGCTGCTCAGCTTTTGCTTGGCACCACCGATGGTGTAGCCCTGATCGTACAGCAGGCTTCGAATCTGGCGAATGGTGATCACATCCGCGCGCTGATAGTAGCGGCGGTTACCCCGGCGCTTGACCGGCGACAACTGAGGGAACTCCTGCTCCCAATACCTCAGTACGTGCGCTTTTACCGCACACAGATCGGCAACTTCACCAATAGTAAAGTAGCGCTTCCCCGGAATGGTGGGGAGTTCGTTGTTATGACTCGGTTCCAGCATACGCTTCTACTTTCTGTTTCAATTTCTGACCTGGTCGAAACGTAACTACGCGTCGTGCACTGATGGGAATTTCTTCACCCGTTTTCGGGTTCCGTCCCGGCCGCTGCTTCTTGTCCCTGAGATCAAAGTTGCCGAACCCCGACAACTTTACCTGCTCGTTATGGCTGAGTGCGCCTCTGATTTCATCGAAGAAAGCTTCTACCATTTCCTTGGCTTCCCGCTTGTTCAGGCCCAATTCCTCATACAAGCGCTCTGCCATGTCCGCTTTCGTCAAAGCCGCCATCTGTCAACTCCTCAGTGTTGCCCCCAACTCTTCTTTCAAGGCATCAATTACCCCGTTGAAGAGCGAATGCACTTCATCTTCGTTGAGTGTGCGTTCAGGATGCTGCCAGAACAGGCTGAGTGCCAGGCTACGGTTACCCTCACCCAGATTTTCGCCTTCATAGACATCAAACACACGCAACGCCGTGAGGTGTTCGCCGGCATGCTTACGGGCCACATGCTCAACCTGTGCGAACGCCACATCGCCTCCGATAATAATAGCCAAATCCCGTCGAACTTCCGGGAATTTTGAAATATCTTTGAAATTAGGCACATATCCGGCAACGATCGAATTCAAGAATAGCTCAAACATCAGGATCGTGCCATTAAGTTCAAGATTTTTCTGAACTTGTGGGTGCAACGTGCCCAACCAGCCCACGTGCTCACCATCACGCAGCAATTCTGCCGTCTGGCCCGGGTGCAGTGCCGGGTGCTGACTGGCAATAAACTGGATTTCGATGCCGAGCAGCCGGAACAAACCTTCCAACTCTCCTTTTACATCAAAGAAATCCGCTGTTCTGCGACCGTTTACCCAGTTTTCAGATGTCTGATGACCAACCACTACGCCCGCCAACATGGGCTGCTGATCAATCTGACCGTCGTTTTGCTCGAAGCGCAGCCCGGATTCAAAAAGCCGGATACGAGGCTGCTG
>DATGQY010000054.1:0-3162 GCA_035303925.1 Marinobacter sp.
CAGGTCGCCAGTTTCCACCCGGACTACCAGTTTGCCGAGACCGAGCCGGATGCGGCGGAGAATTACACCAATCGTTCTCCATACCCAATGCTGCATTTGTTGCGGGAAGCGAGTCTTGAGGCGGCGATTGACAGTTATCCGGATGTGGATGGAATTCCCGACCGGAATATTGCACTGATGAATGAGCTGGGTGCAGAGAAGATGCGGAGTATTCTACTGAGTTGCCTTGAGAACTCATCGAATACAGCTGAGTAGTGTGAGGAGCCTGCGGGGGATGGCCTTCCAAAACTGTGCGGAGCCATGGATGGCGGAGCCCAAGCGTCACATGGATGTGCCGAAGGAGCGTGTTTTGGAAGGCCATCCCCCGTAGGCGTTAATGCCGGAGTTGGGGTAGTGGGCACCTGAAGGGAGCAAGATTGTGGGACTGCTTTTCGAACAAATTGACAGCCAGCCCTCGGTGATTGGGGAGATTACGCTACGCCGCCGGCGGATTCCGGCACTGGGTGACCGGGATATTTACGAAGTGAAGCTGGGCGAGGAATTTCTCATGTCCAGCATGTTCGTGGATGCCGAAGTGGCGCTCTCCGATATCGGACTGGGTGAAACCGAAGGCGACAACCTCAGTGTCGTCGTGGGTGGCCTGGGCCTGGGTTATACCGCCGTTGCCGCGCTCAAACACCAGCGGGTGAGTGAGCTGCTCGTGGTGGAGTACCTGCAACCGGTGATCGGCTGGCACCAGCAAGAGCTTGTGCCACTGGGCAAAGACCTCAATGCCGACTCACGCAACCGCTATATCCAGGGCAGCTTCTTCGAACTGGCCATTGCCGACCCGGAATCCGGTGGCTTTGATCCCCGGGCTCCCGGCAGGCAGTTCGATGCCATCCTGCTCGACATCGACCACTCGCCCCGGGCATTACTGCACGACTCCAGCGCCAGCTTTTACACCACCCGGAATATCAGCCTGATGGCTCGCCAGCTTAAGTCTCGGGGCGTGTTTGCCATGTGGTCGAACGAAGGCGAAGACGACGAGTTCATGGCCGTCTTGCGAGAGGTATTTACCGATGTGGCCTGCCACGTCGTCAGCTTCTTCAATCCGTTCCAGAATAAAGAGTCGTTTAACACCGTCTACGTGGCCCGAAAACCTGGCTGAATGTGCTGAGAGCGTTCGCTCTCAGGCAAAACCAAGCTGCTTGCGCCACTTTCGCAGCAGGAATTCGGTGTCGTGCTGCCAGGGGTGGAAGTCTGGTTTGAAGTAGTCCAGATATTCCGGAATGATCGCAGTGAATACACCCTTCGGACCCCAGACACGGTTCAGGCCTTTGGCCCAGGAACGCAGGTTCAGCAGCTGCTTGTCTTCGCGCATCAGTTCCACGATAAAGGAATGGATTGCCACCATAATCAGAGCGGTGATCAGTGCCATGGTGCCCATGCGAATGGCGTAGTCCGTCACGCTCTTGTCGTAGAGCGTCTCATAGGTGTCGAAGGCCACGGCCTTGTGCTCGTTCTCTTCCACGCAGTGCCAGGCCCACAAGGTGCGCATGGAAGGGTCGATGGCGTTGACCAGATCCTCGCGCTTGAGCAACTGGGCAGAGAGGATGCCGGTGAAATGCTCCAGCGCCACGGTAGCGGCCAGATGCACGCGCTTGTTGTTCAGCAGCGGCAGGTTCTTTACCGACAGAAAACCCCGGGTCCAGCCTTCCAGTTTCTTGATATCAAACCCCTGATGGATCGCACCTTCGTTGAAGTGGCCATGCTCTTTCGCGTGCATGGCCTCCTGGCCGATGAAGGCGCCGATGTCTTTTTGCAGCTGTGGATCGTTGATCTGGTCGCGCACCGCGCGGACGCTGTCCACGAAGAAGCGCTCTCCATCCGGAAACAGCGCAGACAGCGCATTGAACAGGTGTGTCATGAACGGATCACTGTCGACCCAGTGCCGTGGCACCTCCTCAAAACCGAAGTCCTGACGGCGTACGGGAAACGATGCGGTTACTGCTGACATGGTGCGACCTCTCTGATTCATTGTTCTACAAAGTCAACTTTACGGGATGCGTGGCTCAACTGACCGGTTAGAAAGGGACAGAATGCGGTCACGGTTGTAAAACAGTGTAAAAAGAGCGAAAGGGGGCGTTCAGGAGGGTCAGGGGGCGGCAGGAGTGCCGCCCCCTTAAGGCTTACAACAGGTTGTAGATGAACACCACCGCCACCGCCACCGGGGTAATAAAGCGAACGGTCACGAACCACAGGTTGAACATGGCTGGCGACAGTGACAGCTCGTTCTCCATGGCCTGGCGGGACATCACCCAGCCGGCGAACAGGGCCACCAGCAGTCCCCCCAGAGGCAACAGAATGTTGGCGGTGAAGAAGTCCAGCAGGTCGAAGATGGTCTTGCCTTCCAGCATCGGGATGAAGCCCAGTGGCGCGAAGTCGGCCCACAGGTTCAGGGACAGGATTGAGGCAATGCCCAGAGCCCAGCAGACAGTGCCGGCAACCAGGGTGCTGATGGCGCGGTTCATGCCCTTTTGCTCTTCCAGCCATTCCACAATCGGTTCCAGCAGCGATATCCCCGAGGTCCAGGCGGCGAAGATCAGTAGCACAAAGAACAGGGTGCCAAACAGGGTGCCCATGGGCATCTGACCGAATGCCAGGGGCAGGGTCTGGAAGATCAGACCGGGGCCCGCACCGGGCTCAAGGCCATTGGCGAACACGATCGGGAAAATGGCGAGGCCCGCCAGCAGAGCCACGCCGGTGTCGATGACGGACACCGTGATCGAGGTTTTGGCGATGGAGATGTTTTTCGGCAGGTAGGAGCCGTAAGCCATCATCACCGCCATGCCGAGGCTCAGGGTGAAGAAGGCGTGGCCCAGCGCCACCAGAATGCCGGAGGTGGTGAGTTTGGAAAAGTCTGGCTGGAACAGGAAAGCCGCAGCTTGGCCAAAGTGGCCGGTGGTCATGGCGTAGCCCACCACGATCAACAACAGCACGAACAGGGCTGGCATCAGGATACTGACTGCCCGTTCAAGGCCCGAGCGCACGCCCCGGGCAACCACTACCATGACCAAGGCCATGAATACCGTATGCCAGGCCAGCAGGGTGGTTGGGTTGCTGAGCAGCCCGGAGAAGATGGCGGCAACGGCGTCGGCGGACTGGCCGGTGAGCTGGCCG
>DATGQY010000055.1:0-6145 GCA_035303925.1 Marinobacter sp.
GTGAAATGTTCACCCCTTTAGCTACGAACCCCGTGATGCCGGAGGGTTTGCTTTCCCAGATAATCCGGGCTGCGGATTCTGTAGGGAAACGTCCAAAAATGCAAGCCCCGGTTCCGGTTAATCTTGCAGGTCCGAATTGTGCCAGCCATTCCAGGCTCTGGTTAACTTCTGGATACAGTTCTCGAACTGTGTCCTCGCAGTCGTTTCGGTACCTCGAGGCGTCTCCCTCAAAAGCGGGGCGTATTTTCATTTTTGGGGTGTCTCTTGTCAACCCTTGTTCTGAAAAAATCTTGCCGGTATTAATTTCGCAGTCAGGTTTAAGTACGACGTACCAGTCTTCTGAGGGGTTCGCCGGTGTGAGAATCTCGCCGACACCTTCGCCAATGGCCGCGCGGCCGCGCACAAAGACAGGGACGTCAGCGCCCAGGGTCAGGCCGATGTCTGCCAGTTGGTCTTCCGAAAGGCCGAGACGCCAGAGGTGGTTCAGGCCGACCAGGGTCGTGGCGGCATTCGAGCTGCCGCCACCGAGACCGCCACCCATGGGTAAACGTTTGGTCAGGTGTATGGTTACGCCGGACAGTGTTCCGAGAGTGCGGGAGGCCAGGGCGTTGGCCGCGCGAATGATCAGGTTGTCGTCGTCCGGTACGCCGGGAATCGGGTCTGCGAGGCGGATTCCGGGCTGCTCGGGCGTCAGGGTAAAGGTCAGCTCATCACCGAAGTCCAGGAACTGGAAGAGTGTCTGGAGCTCATGGTAGCCGTCAGCGCGCCTGCCGGTAATGTGCAGAAACAGGTTGAGTTTTGCCGGCGAGGGCAGGGTGATACTGGTTGTCACTCGCTCAGCTCCCGCGTTGCCAGCTGCTGATCACCACCCGCACCCGTTTGTCTTGTTTCAATGCGGTGACGCGGGCAGGCAGTTCGGGCAGGTTGTCCACGAATGGGTGCCAGCGATCGTAGCGTATTTCCCATCCATTCTGTTTGAGTATCGCCAGTCTGTTCTGTTCGTCGAACAGCAGCCGGAAATCCCCGCCCGGGGCTGGAAGCCCCCTGATCCACCAAGCCAGATTGTCGATAGGCAGTTGCCATCCGGTTGCCGCCGTGACCAGGGTTTCCGGGTCTGAGGACTGGTAGGTTTCACCATCGGCCATGGTCAGCTGAATGAACCCGGGCACGCCCTTGAGCTGGGTGCTGCCCATGCCCAGGAAGGATGACGACAAGGCAAGATCGTAGCGTTCCCCCTGCTGAAGCCACTTGTTGATGACGGCTGTCCCACTGTCAGACGGCTGTTTGACCGCCAGTTTTCCGGACAGCAGCCAGTGATCAAACCGGGTCAAGGTGGCTGTGCGCGCCGACCAGTCTGCTGGCGGCTGGTCTGTCATGCCCTCAGGCAGGGGCTCCAGCTGGATGGTGGTACAGGCTGTTAGTGATAGCAAAAATGCCAGTAGCAGGGGGATCCTACAATTCATTCATCGCCCCCGGTTGTGGTCAGGCGCTCGATGGTTTCCAACAGGGTTTCGTGGTCCGGGTCATTGTCCAGCCCCTCTTCCCAGACGACCCGGGCCTGCTCTTCTTCGCCGGCTACCCAAAGCGCCTCACCGTAGTGAGCGGCTACTTCGGGGTCAGGGTAAGCCGCCCAGGCCTGGGACAGATATTTCAGTGCCTCTGCGACCTTGCCCTGACGGAACAGTACCCAGCCCATGCTGTCCAGAATGGCGGGGTTTTCCGGGTCAATGGACAAGGCCCGTTCAATGTAGCCTTGGGCCTCTTCCAGTCGATTGGTTCTTTCGGTCAATATGTAGCCGAGCGCGTTGAGGGTGACCGAGCTGTCAGGCTGAATGTCCAGAATGGCCCTCAGGTCTTGTTCGGCTTTGTCGTGCTGGTCAATGGAGTCCAGCAGCATCGCTCGGGCATAGCGAATTTCGATGTTCTCTGGGAATTCTTCCAGGGCGGAGTCTGCGGTAGCCAGGGCTTGCTGGTTTCTGTCCTGGTCAATCAGAAGGTTGACCTCTAGCAGCCGGAACTTTTCCGCCTGGCCGGGATTGCTTTCCCGAAGGGCCTGCAGGTGCCTGAGTGCGCTGTCCAGCTCGCCCGCCTGAGCCTGCAGCTCACTGGCTCGGGCCAGGGCAGGAAAGAAGTAATTGCCTTGCTCTACGCTTTGGTAGTAGCCGATGGCCTGAATGGTGTTTTCGGCCTCTTCCTCAATCCGGCCCAGATAATAGCTGGCCTCGTTGGTATGGTGCCCCTGTTCAATAAGTCGCGTGAGCTCTTTGCGCGCCAGGTCAGGCTGTTTGTTTTCCAATGCAACCAGGGCATGGGAAAGCCGCAGGCCCGGAGTGTCAGGGTAGCGTTTTACCAGGCGGTCAAATTCATCCTGTGCTGCTTGCAGTTCGCCCTCGTTGATGAGCATGCGCCCGTAGAGGGTCCCCATCTGGCGGTTGGCCGGAAAGCGCCGGGTGTTGGCTGTCAGGTAATTCAGCGCCTCTTTTTTCTGCTCTGTCTGATACAGCAGGTCTCCCTTCAGGATGATGGCGGGCTGAAAGTCGGGCTCTTGCTCCAGCAGCGCTTCAACTCTTGCGAGGGCGTCTTCCGGCGCTCCGGAGATCTTCATCAGCAGAGCAATACTGTATTCCAGATCGGGAGTGCCCGGATGCCGCTCGGCAAGGCGCTGGTATAAGGATAACAGCTCCTGTTGCTGGGCCTGGGGAAGCCCGGCGGCCAGGGCTGCCAGGCTGTCAAAGTCCGCATCTTCACCCTGGGCCATAATCTTTTCCATGTGGAAGAGTGCGGCTTCAAGGTTTTGTCGTTTTACTGCCTGGATGGCGGCCACACGGTGGGCCTGGAGGTTGTCCGGGGACTGCTCCAGCCAGAGTTCGGCCAGCTGCAGTTGGGCGTTGTCTGCATTGAGTGACTGGGCGATGCGCATCGCTCGCTCAATAACTCCGCTGTCTTTTGACGTTTTTGCGGCCTGTAGATAGTTCACCAGAGTGACATCATACCGGCCTCGCTGTGCGGCAATTTCTGCTGAAAGCAGCTGGTAAAGCACTTCAGGCTCGAAGTCTGCATACTGGATATTATCGGGCGCAGCTTCGGCCCGGCTTGCCGTTTGGGTGTCCGGTGCAGGCTGCTCTGATGTGCCTGAAAAGCTGGCGCAGCCGGGCAGGGCGGCGATGGTTAGACCCAGCAGGCAGGTGGCCAGGTATGGCGCGTTTTTTTGCATGCAACTTCCTGTGTGCTCTAGGCTGTGTTTCAGGAGAACCGTTCTTTGCCCGGAAATTGAGGCAGATCGGTTTGCGGCAAAAGCCGAGCCTCTATAATGGCATAAGCACCTGAACTTGCCCAACATGTCCGCAGTTGCCGAAGGCTGGGTGTTTTCAGGTGGCAGCCGCAAGATTGCGTCGGTAGAATGATGGCTGGTTATCTTCCACTGGAATAAGGTTTTCTGACCTCACAATGGCATTGCTGACACTGGGAATAAATCACCGTACTGCGCCCGTGGAGATCCGCGAGCGAGTTGCGTTCACGCCGGAGCGAATGGCCGAAGCCTTCTCTGAGCTGCGTGTGGCGTCGGGTGCCGGGGAAGCAGCCATTCTTTCTACCTGCAACCGCACCGAACTCTATCTGGCTGGCGATGATGATTGCGCACCGGCGGTATTGAGATGGTTGGCAGGTTTCCATGACCTGGATGTGGCCGACCTGGAAAACGTATTGTATGTGCACCGGGATTCCGACGCAGTGCGGCACATGATGCGTGTCGCCGCCGGCCTAGACTCAATGGTGCTGGGCGAGCCGCAGATTCTCGGGCAATTGAAAGATGCCTACGCCCTGGCACGGGAGCATTGTGCGACCGGATCGTTCCTGTCGCGGCTGTTTGAGCATACCTTTTCGGTGGCCAAGCGGGTACGCACCCAGACTGCTATTGGCGAGAACCCGGTATCCGTCGCCTATGCTTCTGTCAGCATGGCGCATCATATTTTTGCGGACATGTCCCGCAACAAGGCGCTGTTGATTGGGGCCGGTAAAACCATTGAACTGGTATCGCGCCACTTGGCAGAGGCGGGCGTTCGGCAGTTTGTGGTGGCCAATCGCACTCTGGAGCGTGCACAGGCGCTTGCTGAAGTTCATAACGGCAAAGGCATTTTGCTCTCGGAGATTCCGGATTATCTGGCCGATGTCGACATTGTTATTTCGTCCACGGCCAGTCCATTGCCAATCCTGGGCAAGGGCGCCGTGGAACGTGCGTTGAAGAAGCGCAAGCATCGCCCCTATTTCATGGTGGATATCGCCGTCCCCCGGGACATTGAGCCGGAAGTCGGTTCACTGGCCGACGTGTATCTCTACACGGTGGACGATCTGCGCCAGGTCATTGAAGAGAATATTCGCTCCCGGGAAGGAGCCGCTCGGGAAGCCGAGAATCTGATCGCCAGCGGTGTGCAGGATTTTCTTGATCAGCTGCGGGCTCTGGACGCCGTGTCCACCCTTAAACTGTTCCGCGAGCGAGCGGAACTTCTGCGTGATATAGAAACAGAAAAAGCACTCAGGGCTCTGCGTAACGGTGGTGATCCGGAAACCGCACTCCGCAGTCTGGCCCGAGGCCTTACCAACAAACTGCTGCACCAACCTTCCATACAGGTGCGTAAAGCCATGGCGGAAGGACGTACGGAAGTGACCGACTGCTTGCGGGAGCTTTATCAGCTCGATGCCCTGGACGCTGACGAGCCCACCACCACGGAAAAACTATGAAGCCATCCATTCAGTCCCGCCTCGAACAGCTGGTTGAGCGGTTCGAGGAGGTGAACGCGTTGCTGAGCGATGCCTCCGTTATTGCCAATCAAGATAAATTCCGGGATCTATCCAGAGAGTACGCAGAAATCGAACCGGTGGTGAAATGCTTCCAGGCGTGGCAGCAGTCTCTGGAAGATATCGGCGAAGCGATGGAGCTGGCGAAAGATGGCGATGCCGAGATGCGCGCCATGGCCGAGGAGGAATTGGCCAGCGCCGAAGCCCGCAGCGAAGAGCTGGATGAAGAGCTGCAGAGGTTGATGTTGCCGAAAGACCCCAACGATACGAAGAACGTGTTTCTGGAAGTTCGCGCCGGCACGGGTGGCGACGAAGCGGCGATTTTTGCCGGTGACCTGTTTCGCATGTATTCCCGTTATGCCGAGAAGCGCCGCTGGCAGGTGGAAGTGCTCAGTGAAAGCGAGGGCGAGCACGGTGGTTTCAAAGAGTTAATTGCGCGGGTTTCCGGAGACGGCGTCTACGGTGCCCTTAAATTTGAGTCCGGTGCCCACCGGGTTCAGCGCGTTCCGGAAACCGAATCCCAGGGGCGTATTCACACCTCAGCCTGCACCGTAGCCATCATCCCCGAAGCCGATGAAACCGAGGCCGTTGAAATCAACAAAGCCGACCTGCGCATAGACACATTCCGCTCCTCTGGTGCGGGTGGTCAGCACGTCAACAAGACGGATTCGGCCATCCGGATCACTCATTTGCCCACGGGTATGGTGGTGGAGTGCCAGGAAGAGCGCTCCCAACACAAAAACCGCGCCAAGGCCATGAGCCTGCTGGCGTCCCGCCTGCAGAATGCGGAGCTGGAAAAGCAGCAGAAAAGCATGGCGGAAACCCGTAAGAGCCTGGTCGGCAGTGGTGATCGCTCCGAGCGTATCCGCACCTATAACTTCCCTCAGGGCCGGGTAACCGATCACCGCATTAACCTGACACTGTACAAGCTTGATGAAGTGATTGCCGGCGATCTCGATGCGGTCGTATTGCCGCTACAACAGGAACATCAGGCCGAACTTCTGGCTGAACTGGCCCATGATCAGTGAGCCCCTGCTGACTTGCAAAACCCTTCTGGAAAACGCTGCGTCCAGCATCGGTGGCGATTCACCCCGCCTGGACGCGGAACTTTTGCTGAGCCACATTACCGGCCTGAGCCGAACCAGCTTTCGAGCCTGGCCCGAGCGGGAAGTGACAGCCGACCAGGCCGAACAGTTTTCCGCTCTGGTGAACGCACGGATCAATGGCCAGCCTATTGCCTACCTGCTGGGCCATCAGGAATTCTGGTCATTGCCCCTGACCGTATCCCCATCAACCCTGATTCCCCGACCGGACACCGAATGCCTGGTGGAAGCTGCGTTATCGCTCGAAC
>DATGQY010000056.1:0-5431 GCA_035303925.1 Marinobacter sp.
ACCAGCCTGACCAATGCTCCCGCTACGCCCGCCACTTCATCGCGGCCGCTGACGACGGGTGCTCTGGAGAGGTCAGAATGCTGCTCCATCACGACAAGTTCCTGCTGCATGTTTTGCAGCCGCAAGATAACCGAGTGCCGCAACCAGAAGGTCATCACCACAACCAGAACAAAAAACAGGGACGACCCGGCCAACAGAAACACCTGCTGATCCGACAGAAACGACAACAGTTCATCTGCTCCGGCGGCCACTTCATCCCTGCTGGCCGACTGCTGCTGACTAATGGCCTGCAGCATAGGCTCCAGCGCCGGGAACAACCGGAAATCAACGACCTGACCAACCCGATAATAGCTCTTCTCGGCAATGCCCTCGCCCATGCTCTCCATGAGGCCAAGCACCTCTGCAAACTTGGCGTGAGTTTCCGCTACCCAGGGCTCCAGACCCGGATTGGCTTCTACCTCAGCCCAGTGCGTTTGCAAAGCGTCATTCAGGCGTGCAAATTCTGCATCTATCTCTTGCCACAGCAGCAGCTGAGCTTTGATTTTAAATGCGAGATCCTGAAGATGCCGGTGATCCTGCTCGAGATCCATAAGCAACCAGGACTCTCCCAGACTATCTCGCACGAGGTTCTCGGAAGTATTCTCTGCTTTCAGAATGATCGTCCATGACATCATCGCAAGGCTGGCAACCGCACCAAGTGACAAAAAAGCAAACAGGAAGATTCGGGCGCGTACGGTAGCCAGCATAACAACTCCGGTCATAGGGATGATGCCGAGGAGGTTATGCCTGTTTTGTGACACTTTTATGTAAGCTTCTGCGCCATTTTTTTGAACAACCAGGACTTGATCTTCAAAATGGGCCAGCAATTCACTATCATCCCGCCTTTCAGAATGTTTGGATGCTAATGAACCAGAACGTTTTCAAGCTTACCCTGCCCATTCTTTTCGGCTATCTGCCCCTTGGCATGGCCTTCGGGGTGCTGTTTACCACTCAGCTGGACCACGCGTGGTGGATTGCGCCATTAATGGGCCTGGTTATCTACGCAGGTGCAGGACAGATTCTTGCAGTCAGTCTGCTGGCGGCGAATGCGGGGCTAGTGGAGGTCGCGGTGGCCATGTTCGTTCTTAACGCCAGACACCTGTTCTATGGTTTGTCGCTGCTGGGCCAGTTTCGTGGCGCTGGCTGGCGAAAAAGCTATCTGATTTTTGGCCTGACCGACGAAACCTATTCGCTGCTCACCAGCCGCCCACGAACCGACAACAAGCAGCACGAACAGGAACTCGATTTCCGCATTACGGCATTCAACCAGATCTATTGGATTGCGGGCTGCACCCTGGGTGCACTTCTGGGCGAATGGGTGGCGTTCGACAGCACCGGCATCGAGTTCGCATTGGTCGCACTCTTTATTGTGCTGACGATCGAGCAACTCAAGGCACTGGGGGATCGCTTTCCGGTTTGGGCAGGCGCTATGGCAGCCGGAGTTGCCATGCTGCTGGTACCACCTGCCCATCAACTGATCGCCGCCATCGCGCTGGTAACCGGTGTCCTGCTGCTACATTACCGGCACTACCGCACAACCACCTTGCAAGCCGAGGCCAGCCATGACTGAAAGTTCCTACCTGGCTGCATTTATAGCGGTATCGGCATTGGCGACCTTTGCCACCAGAGTGGTGCCGTTTCTGTTCTTCGAACGGCACACCGAGCACCCGCTGATACGCCATTTGGGGCGCTTCCTGCCGGCGGCAGTAATGGCACTGCTGGCGACGGTGTTTCTACAAAGGTCGGCCGACTGGAATGCGGGCCTCCCGGGGCTGAATGCATTGATCCCGGGTTTACTGGTGGTCGTCATACATCTGTGGCGAGGTAATGCCTTGCTGTCTATTGCGGCAGGCACCGTGGCCTATATGGCGATTCAGCAAACAGGACTATTAGCCAGCGGGCTCTGATCAGGGCCCACCTTCAACATTTGCGACCAACCGGGAGTCCTCAAGCGCAGCGGTTCTGTGCTTCACTACGCCTTTATATTCCGGGCTTTCTATCATTGCCAGAAAAGCATTAATGGAGGGGTAACGAACCAGCAGAACCTGATCCCAGGACTCTTCCGGCGGAGCAATCAACGAACCAACACTGCGGCCCGACCAGACCACTTCAGCGCCCACGGCGGTTACGCATTCCGCGGCCTCTTTCATGTACCGTTTGTAGGCATCACGCCCGGAACACTCCTCGCTTGCATCCTTGTACTCAGCCCGGTCCCGGAATCGCAGCAAATTAAGCATGACCACGGGTTGATCTTTCGGGGTTTCCTGTAAGACTTTCTTTAACTCTTCCTGAGATGGGTCGACGGTCGCCATAGATGTCCCTGTTGATCGTTATAAATGATGTCTGACTTCCGGTTTGCTCCCAAACAGTAAACCAAAACCGTTCGGCGTGCACCATCCTATTAGCCTTTAGGCTAGGAGCGCTTGCTATCTTGACCGTCATCAAGAGAGAATTGCCGGATCACCTATTGATATATGCAAATAACCAAAAGCACTAAAGAACACGCAAATAAAAAATGAGAGGGCCACGGACCGTGAAACAACTACCGTTAACACTCGCCGCACTCGGGCTGGCAGCCGTAACAGGTCTGACCCAGGCCGCTCCTGAAGGCGATGCCGCCCGAGGGGCCGAAGTGGCAAATCTTTGTATTGCTTGCCACAAAGCCGATGGCAGCGGCTTGCATATGGAGGGTGGAGAGTCCTGGCCGCGCCTTGCGGGAGTCAATGCCACCTACTTTGTCAAGCAGATTCATGACATCAAGAAGGGTAGCCGTGTAAACGCGACGATGACCCCGTTCGTGAACATGCTGGACGACCAGAAAATTGCCGATGTTGCTGCCTATTACAGCCAACTGGAACCCACGGCTGGCCAGGGTGGTGCAAATGCCGATGAGGCCACGCTAAAGCGCGGTCAGCAGCTGGCCGAACGCGGCGACTGGTCCCAGTACATTGTTTCCTGCAAAAGCTGCCATGGCCCCGGCAACCGCGGTGCCGGTGATGTATTCCCGGGCATTGCCGGCCAGCATGCCGGTTATATCGAAGCCCAGCTGAAAGCGTGGAAAGAAGGCACCCGCAAGAACGATCCGCAGGATCTGATGGGTTCCATCGCCCGACGCATGAGCGATGAAGACATTCACGCGGTAGCCGTATGGCTCGCCAACCAGAGCGCCGGCAGCAAATAAGGGGACACCTATCATGATGCGCAAACTGCTTACTGTCGCCCTGTCTGGAACCTTTGCGTTCTCGGCTAACCTGGCGGCTAATGAAGACACAACCCAGGCTTACATCGATCAGTTGACCTCTATGGGCTTTCCGGCCCCGAAGGAAAACCAGCTGGTTCACATTCCGCCTACCATGGCAGACCTGGAAGAAGCGGACATTCATCCGGAACTGAAAAAGGTCATCCGCAAGGGTTACGACCTGTTCACCAACACCCAGCAACTGCGTGGCGAGAACGTGTTCAACAACATGAACTGCTCCAGCTGCCACCTGGGTGAAGGCCGCATGCCGTTCAGCGCGCCGATCTGGCCAGCAGCCGTTACCCTGCCCGGTTACCGAGGCAAGAATGGCCATGTAAACAACCTGGAAGAACGTATTGCCGGTTGCTTCACCTACTCCATGAATGGCAAGCCGCTGGAATACGGCAGTGACAACATGCTGGCACTGTCTGCCTACCACCAGTGGCTGGCCACCGGCGTGGAAATGTACCCGAAGCAGCCCATTTACGGCCGCGGCTTCCCGGCACCGGAGCGCCCGGCGGAACTCAGCTACGCTAACGGTGAAAAGCTGTACCAGGAAAACTGTGCCGTTTGCCACCAGGAAGATGGCTCTGGCCTGCGCGTAGATGGCCACACCGTATTCCCGGCACCCTGGGGCGATATGTCCAACAACTGGGGTGCAGGCATTGTGCGCCTGTTCACCGCAGCCGGCTTTATCAAGAACAACATGCCTCTGGGCCAGCCCAACTCCCTGAGTGACCAGGAAGCCTGGGACATCGCCTTCTACATGGACAGCCAGGAGCGCCCGCAGGACCCGCGCTACACCGGCGATGTAAAAGAAACCCTGGAGCAATTCGGGCCTACCTTCCACAAGCACTCCATGTACGGCCAGGTTCGCGAGCATGACGGCAAAGTGCTGGCTGACCACGACAATACCGGCGAAAAGCCCTTCCTGAAGCCTGATACCATCCGCTCAAGGAACTTCGACTGAAAGACCGGTTATAATGCCGACACAAGGCCTCCCCAGCGGAGGCCTTTTTCGTTGTTTGTTCCAGAGGAGTACGTTGTCCCTTGAGCGACCTGTTAGCAACCTTCGCCCACACCCTTGAAACCACCCTGCCGGTTTTTGCCATGGTCTTTATCGGCATCGGCCTGCGCCGGATTGGCTGGATAGACCAGAACTTTGTCAGCACCGCTTCCGCCCTGGTGTTCAAGGCCACGCTGCCAACCCTGGTATTCCTCAGCATCATCCGGGCAGATCTGACGACGGCGTTCAACGTCAAACTGCTGCTGTTCTACCTGGCAGCGACATTGGCCAGCTTCGGGGCGGTCTGGTTCTGGGCGATCCGACGGGTGCGAAAGGATGACCGTGGAGTTTATGTACAGGGTGCATTCCGGGGAAACTGTGGCATTGTCGGTCTGGCGCTCGCAGCCAACCTTTACGGCGACTACGGCCTCTCTGCCGGTGGCATATTGCTTGGCCTGGTGATTGTTTCCTATAACGTACTGTCAGTCGTGGTTTTGCTCGCGTACCAGCCGGGCAAAAGCATGAGTTTTTCCGCCACTTTACGGGATATTGTCCGCAACCCGCTGATTATTGGCGTAATCGTTGCCATTCCATTTGCTGCCTGGGAAGTGACCTTACCGCAATGGGTGATGACCAGTGGCAACTATTTCGCCTCCCTGACCCTGCCCCTGGCCCTGCTCTGCATTGGTGCAACGGTATCACTGAAAGCCATCCGCAGCGACAGCGGTCCGGCCATGGGGTCGACCATCTGGAAAATGGTGACCTTACCTGCAGTGTGCACCTTCTCAGCGTGGCTAGCGGGATTCGAGGGCCGCGAGCTGGGCCTGATGTTTCTGTTCTTTGCCAGCCCTACCGCGGCGGCGAGTTTTGTCATGGTGAAAGCACTGGGTGGAAACGACCGCATGGCGGCCAACATCATTGCCCTGACGACCTTGCTGGCCAGCGTAACGGTTACGACGGGAGTATTCCTGCTGCAGTCAGCCGGGCTCGCATAACGCCTTGCCCGACTGACTGAGTTTTCAAGCTATCAGAACTTGAGGCGGCTACCGATCATCGCGATGTTTACATCGTCGTATTCGCCGTTATCAGCATCCAGAGCAAAGTTGTTATACGCGAAATACACATCCAGGCGCTTGATAGGCTGGTAG
>DATGQY010000057.1:0-3779 GCA_035303925.1 Marinobacter sp.
GCTGTAGCCCGCCAGCAACTCACCGGTCTGATCAAAAGGGCCGGTCGTAACCAACGGTGCGCCGTTGTGAAACTCTACCCGGCAGCCTTCGCTGCTCGGACGCAGACCGTTGCCGTTCACGAACACTCCGGCCTGCATCAACCGCTCGTTATAGTCCGCCATCGCCTGCAGTATTTCCTGGCTGGGCAGTATGCCGCGTTCGGTGTCTGCATCTGCCTTGCGCATCATCATGTATTTCATAACCCGGTCTCCTTCGGTTGTTGTACTGTTAAGTCGCACAACAACCGCAGGAATCGACACGGCCATGGATTTTTTTTACGCAGAGACATTCAGCTCTCTTAGCCGACGTTCCAGAAAGCGCCGCTCCGGCGCTTGAGTAGCCAGCTCCAGAGCCCGCTGGTAGGCAATGCGGGCAGATTCCACAGCCCCGGCCCTTCGCAGCAGATCCGCCCGGGCGGCATGAAACAGGTGATAGCTCAGAATCACTTTATGGCCAACAAGCTGATCAAGCAGCACCAGCCCTGCCTCGGGACCATCCCGCATTGCCACAGCCACCGCCCGGTTAAGCCCGATCACCGGTGACGGCTGTTGCTGGTACAGCGCATCATAGAGCCTGACAATCCGGAACCAATCCGTGTCGTCCGCGTTGTCGGCCCCTGCGTGTACCGCCGCAATGGATGCCTGCAACGTGTAGGGGCCGGTTGGGGACCTTAAAAGCGCCTGTTCGAGCCATCTCAGCCCCAGGCTGATCTGATGCCGGTCCCAGAGCGAGCGGTCCTGATCTTCCAGAGTGATAAGATCTCCGTGCTCATCTTCGCGGGCCAGGCGCCGTGAGTCGTGCAACAGCATCAGTGCCAACAATCCGAACACTTCCCCCTCCGGCAGCAGCCTGGCCAGGACGTCCGCCAATCGAATAGCCTCGCCTGACAGGCTGACATCCACCAGGGTGTCACCATCGCTCCGGGAATAGCCCTCGTTGAACACCAGGTAAACCACTTGAAGCACCCCCGGCAATCGCTCTGGCAGCGCCCTGGCCTCTGGCACTTCATAAGGAATGCCAGCCTCCCGAATCTTCTTCTTGGCCCGGACGATTCGCTGCGCGAGGGTTGCTGGTTTCTGCAGCAGAGCGCTCGCCACCTGCTCGGTGGTCAACCCGCACATTTCACGCAAGGTCAACGCAACCCTGGCATCCAGCGACAGCGCAGGGTGGCAACAAATAAACAACAATCGAAGCTGGTCGTCCTCCAGCCAGGGGTCGCTCTCCTCCAGCGATACCGCATCGTCACTCGCAATCAGGTGGGCGTAGTGCTGCGCAGTTTGCCGGCGACGGATATAGTCAATGCCCTTGTGGCGCCCTGCGCGGATCAACCAGGCCCTCGGATTTTCCGGAGTGCCCTCTTCCGGCCACTGGCGTACCGCGGCTGCAAAGGCGTCCTGCAGCGCTTCCTCCGCCAGTTCGAAGTCCCCCAGCAATCGAATCAGAGTGGCCAGAACCTGCCGGGAATGCTGCTGATAGAGATCGCTTATTCGGGGATCATTTACGTTCATGGGTGTGGATCACTGCGCGGCCGATGACCCGAAGGACGCCTGCCTGGCAGGTCGCTTTGAATGGTGTTTTTCCCGCTTCGTCACCATCGACGGTCACCGTTTTGGGGCGGTAAGTTTCGACCTGACACCACTTGCTCTTGATCTGTATGACCGTGCTGGTGCGGCGTGGTGTCTTGCCGTTCAGCCTCACCATCAAGAACGCAAACAGTAACTGCGCCAGTGGCCGGGGTTTCACCGCAATAATATCCAGCAATCCGTCGTTGGCTGAGGCTTGGGGAATTTCATGACCACCGCCAAAATAGGCGCCGGTCGCCACAGCAACCGACAGCCACCGCCCCTCCAGGGCAGACTTGTCCGACTGAATACGGGCGTGGAAGCCCCTCTGGGCACCAAGCTGCTGGAACAGAGTCACCACATAGCTGAACTGTCCCAGCCATTTTTTGGTGGGCGAGCTGGCCTGACGAGAGGGCAAGGTGCCCAGCCCGATGTGGGCAACGTTCAGAAAAATCCGCTCGCCAGCCACCGCCACATCCACTTTTTGCACGGTGCCTTCTGCCACCAGCCTGGCCACCTCCCCGGGCTCACTCGGAATGTCGAGGTTTCGGGCAAAATCGTTGGCCGTGCCGGACGGCAACACGGCCAGAATGGCACCGATTTTCAAACACAGCTCCGCCACCCCGTTTACCGTCCCATCGCCACCTGCAGCCATCAGACAATCGCCTTCCGATACCCTGCTGCGCCACTGCTTCTGATCTTCCAGATGACAAACCTCGACATCTGTAATGCCCTGCTGCTGCAAGTGGGCCAGCCAGAAGTCTGCATTCCGGCTGCCGTCGCCGGATCCAGGGCTATCGACAAGCCAGTAAGCCATATCCGCTCCCTCAGAAAAAAGAAACTATCCTCCTACTTTGATAGCATGACTGTCCGATTTATTCCTGCAGGAAGCATTACCGTATGGCAACGCAAATCACCCTTCACTACTGCACTGGCTGCAACTGGCTGCTGCGGTCCGCCTGGATGGCACAGGAACTCCTGACCACCTTCGACGGCATGATTGACGAGCTCACCCTCAAGCCGGGGAACGGGGGTATTTTCGAGGTGTATGTAAACGAAACGAGGATTTGGTCCCGAAAGGAACAGGGTGGATTTCCTGAGATCAAACAGCTCAAGCAACTGGTGCGGGACCAGATTGCCCCAGACCATTCACTGGGGCATTCCGACAAGCCGGTATGAGCTATTGGGGCGCGGGGTTCAGTGGCTAGTTACACATTGACCGAATACTTGAGGTCACGGGCCTCATCTCCCGTCATGCCCCGGAAACCCCAGCAATGAGCGGGCTGTTCCTTGATCGTCACCTCAACGTCCACCGGTGAAATGCCGACCTCCGACTCGATCCTGCGGAACAGCTCTTTGATCAATGCTTTTTGAGTCTGTGGCGTACGGCCCTGCATCATATTGATTTCAATGACCGTGTACGCAGCCGTTCTGCCACCCGGGTAATAGAAATTCTCAGCATCCATCGGGATAAAGCGATGTGCTCGCTTGTCCTCAGGCATACCCAAAACAGCGTGCATGCACCCGTGAATGACCTCCGAAAGCTGAGCCTTCACCGGATTAAGATGTTCCTTGATTCCATAGATGATGATCACGATGCCTCCTGCCGTGTGTGATTTCGAAACCTGATGACTAAACAGACTTTGCCCCCACGGGACGACACTCGCCAACCTCTAAATTGACTCTCCCGGGTCTCTAGCACTAGTCACGAAACATGAAGTATGCAGCTCCCACCATGCATAGTCCGGCCCAGAGAAAATCCAGTTTGATGGGCTCTTTCATATACAGTATCGCAAAAGGAACGAAAACGCTGAGCGTGATGATCTCCTGCAGGATTTTGAGCTGCCCCAAACTGAGAACTTCAAAGCCGATTCGGTTGGCAGGAACCTGAAACATATACTCGAGCAGCGCCACACCCCAGCTCACCAAAGCTGCCACAATCCAGGGCTTATCGCCGAGCTCCTTCAGGTGTGCGTACCACGCAAACGTCATGAATACGTTGCTGAGTGTTAGTAGTGCAATGGTGGTCAGTACCGGACTCATCTTACCCTCGCGCGAATTACTGAAAGCGGCGCTCAAAAGCGCCGCAACGCCCCAAGGTGCAGAGAGGTGCCGTAATAACGTCCGGTTTCCAACAACCTGTCTGCATACGCAATGCGCCCGTGGAACTGCCAGTC
>DATGQY010000058.1:0-9041 GCA_035303925.1 Marinobacter sp.
CCGGAGCCGCCGGCGGTTGACAGTGAATAGACATCCTGCGGATCACCGGGATAGGGAAACACCAGTTCCCGGAGTTCGCCAAGATCGAAATTGCCTAGGGCTTTTAAGGTGCCCACAGGCGATGGTTGCCCGCCCGAGACCTCAGCCGGAAACCTTGGCCCGGTGTCAGGCGCTTCAGCCAGCAAACCAAAGCGCTGTGCGGACATATAGCTGCCGGTCAGCGCGGATAACAGTAGGCCGAGCACGGCAAACCGGGCCAATTCGGCATGGATTCGTTTCCCGCCAGAGCCGGAAAGCGGTCTTAATATATTCTTCCAACCCCCGGTACGCCGGGCTATCAAAAATATTCCCGAAAGACACAGAAGCACCATCAAAACAGCCAATACGCCGGCCAGCGCTCTACCGGCATCATCCAGCATAAACGCACGATGCAGATCCTTGATCCAGCCAAAGAATGCGGAAGGTTCGTAGGGCGTGCCCTCACCTGTTACCGGATTCACCAGATCCGCACCGGCCTGGCCGTCACGGCTGTAATAGACAATGACCTTGCCAGAAGGCTCTCGCACGATCTGCTCAGTCCCGGGATAGTGAGCAACGACCCGGTCTGCCAGCTCGGCAATACTGACTTCACCGGAAGCCGGAATGACCGCTGACACTCTATCCAGCGTCGGAGCCAAAGCCAACACAGCTCCCGTGACCGAGAGAACGATCAGGAACACGCCTGCAAGCAAACCCGGTAAACTGTGGAACTTGCGCAACATAATAGCCGATGCTCCTGGTGAATTATTGAAGCTCGTAGGTCAGAGCGCGCACGTAACCACGTCCTGAAACCGGCTTTCCGGACCCTTCGGTGGTCAGGGGGGCTATCACATCGGCTCTGATATCGCGCATATCTTCAACAGCAGAGTCGACTCGAACCTCATAGCCGTTGTCGATCAGCGAATCATCGAGGTTCAGAGTCACTTTCAGCGTGCGGCCACTGGTAACACTGGCGCCAGTCAAGCCGTCATACTCTGCAGGATCAAGCCCACTGCCCCGGGCCCAGCCTCCCAGGTGTTTGTAGTATTTAGATTTCTTCCCGGAAACCCAAAGGGTACCCTGATACTCTCCGGCGGCATCGGTAAGATACAGCGCCAGATAGGCTCCATCGCCGCCGTAATTCTGTAGTTCCGTAGTGAAGGTCACGTCACGGGCCTGGGCGAATACCGGTAAAGCCAAGGCGGCGAAAAGGCTGCAAGTGAGAACAAACGTTTTCATAAATGGTCTCCAAAAACCTGATGAACGTTAAAGGAACAGGGCAAATTCGCTCAGTTACTCAACGGTAACCGTGGGACGCCCCTTGACGATGCCGTTGCGTGGCGCCTGACTTTTGGGATTGTCCTGTCCATTTTTCCTGTTGCCGCGGTCCCTCTCCTCATCGTCACTGTCTTCACGCTCCCATTTCATCATGGTCAATGAAGCGGGCGCGAAAGAGGCTTCTGCCCTGACCCCATCGGCATCGAGGCCCCGGACTTCATAACAACCGTCGTCAACCTTTATTCGGTGAACTGTCCAGCCTTCGGCTTCCAGCTTTTCACGCAGATTTTCACGGGGCTGCCAACTCGCCACCGGATCATCGCAGTCGTCATCGGCCAGTGCGGTGCCGCTCAGAAGTAACAAAGACAGGCTCAGAATAATGGGTTTGGTCTTCATGGTGTCTCTCCTGCTGGTTGTGTTAAATCCACTCTAAGGCGCTAACCTGACAACGACCTGAACAAACGAGGCCATTTCAGCGGAACTGAAAAGCTTCTTTATGGAAGCGAGTCAGGCGGAAGGGTGCTGCCCGCAAGCCGTTTCTAATGGCTTCCCCCAGCCCTGCCGGGCCGCAGAACCAGACCTCTGCGCCTGCTGCCGAGCGTCCGTTGGTAGACAACGTCTCGGCAGACAACCCCTGCCCCTTGCTGCTGTCATGAATCTCGAGGTGTATCCCGGGAAAGCCATCGCAAAGCGCCCGAAGTCGATCCACCATGGGATCCTGGCCGGCGTTGCGCGTGCAGTAATGCAGATCGGCTTCAGGCACGGTGGCGTCGGTGGCGCTGCTTAGAGCTTCGAGCCAGGCCAGAAACGGCGTGATCCCGATGCCACCGGCTATCCAGATCTGGTGGGATTTGCGGTTGCGGCGATCGAAGTTAAAACAGCCGTAAGGGCCTTCTATATTTACGGTTTGCCCCACGCTGATTTTCTGGCTCAGATTGCGGGTAAAGTCTCCGAGGGATTTGATGAGGAAGGTAACAGTGCCATTTTCCCGATCCGCACTGGCGATGGTGAACGGGTGCGCACCCTCAATCCGGTCGAAGGTCACAAAGGCGAATTGCCCCGCACGGTGACCGGGCCATGCCGGCCCCATGTGGCAGGTAACTTCGGTGACGTCCCGGTCTGGTGTTTTGATCGCGGTGACCATGCCGCGAACCTGGCGACGACGACCAACTCTGCCGGTCAGAGATAGCCCGCTGGCGATGCTCCCGCCAAAGAGCAAAATGGCCATCAGTAGTCCGATTGGCTGCTGCCACCATTGCAGCGGAGTCAGCCACGCCGCGTGGAAAGCGAGCAACAGATAAAGCACCGGCATGCCGCGATGCAAATAACGCCAGTATTTGTAGGGAAACTTGCGCCACAAAGTGATCAACAGCATGGCGAACAGCAGATAGACGGCGAACTCCCCTACCTCTTCCGCAGCATCGCGCATGGTGTCGATGAACCCGGAATAATCCTGATCGTGCAGCCTGCCGGCCTTTCCGAAAATCGACTCTATAACATCGTCACCCATTTCAATCAGCCAATGAGCTGCCGCGAATACCACTGCCAGAATGCCCGCCCATTTGTGGGTGCGATAGATCTGATCCAACCCGCCCAGCGGTCTCTCCAACCAGGCTGGGCGCAGTGCCAGCATCATGGTCAGTGACATCAGAGCAATGGATAACAGCCCACTGAGCAGCAGGCTCTGGTCATAGACTGCCCAGGGAGAACCGGCCCCAGGACCTGCAAAGAGGTTCCAGGCCCATAGGCCCAAAACCAACACAACGAAAGGAAAAATCATCCGCATCATCACATCTCCTGCGATCGGTACCTGGAATATTCCCCCGAAGGCTAGCGCCCAAACCTGACAGCCAGCTGAAGGTCGGTGAAGAGAGATCGAAGCGTTATTGACCATTCAGGCTGTTGTCAGGTTCGAGCTGTAGTATCTTGATTTCAGGGCTGGGTCAGAGGTGAACAATGCGGGTTCTTTTGGTGGAGGATACGGCGGGATTGGGCGAGGCGGTCCGGGATCAGATTGCGGACGACGGCCACGCCGTGGACTGGGTGCAAACTCTGCGCTTTGCTGAGGCGAGTATCAGGACCACAGCCTACGACCTGATTCTGCTGGACCTGATGCTGCCCGACGGCCATGGCTTCGGCTTTTTGCGAACGATCCGGGCTACCGGAATAACAACACCGGTGATCATTCTGACCGCCAGGGATCAGGTGTCTGACCGGATTGAAGGATTGAATGCCGGTGCTGACGACTACCTGGTCAAACCCTTTGATCTTTCGGAGTTGTCGGCCCGCGTGGCCGCGGTGGCTCGCCGATATCGCGGCAATCCAAGCCCGATCATACAAGTGGGCGAGCTGATGATTGATCTTGGCGATCACCGCATCAGTCGCAACGGCCTGCCGGTAGAACTTACGGCACGGGAGTGGGCATTGTTTGAGGGCTTTATCCAGCGACCCGGAATGCTGTTATCGCGATCGCAACTGGAGGATCGTCTATACGCTTTCGGGGCCGAAATCGAAAGTAACACCATCGAAGTTTATGTCAGCCGTCTGCGTAAAAAGCTGGGGCGGGACGCTATCGTAACCGTCAGGGGAATGGGCTATCGCCTGGAAACACATGACCACTAGAACCAGCCTGCAAAAAACACTCGGTATCGGCCTGACACTCGGTGTCACCCTACTCTGGCTGTTGGGCGTGACCGCTTCGGGACTGGTGGCACAGCATGAAATGAACGAGGTCTTCGACAGTGCCCTGGAAGAAACCGCCCAGCGCATACTGCCACTGGCGGTCACCGACATCCTGAACCGTGAGAACGGCGCGGGCAATCAAAAGGCCCCAGCCCTGAAAGACCATGACGAATACCTGACCTATCTGGTACGGGACGAAGCTGGAAATATTCTGCTCCAGTCCCACGATGCCGACCCTGGCGTGTTTAGCAGGACCCCCGCGGAAGGGTTTTCAGATACTCTGACCCACCGGCTATATGGCGTATCTGCAGTCAGCAATACCATCTATCTTGAAGTGGCCGAACCCTTGGCGCACCGGCGTGAATCCGCTCTGGAGGCGGGATTAGCCTTACTGTTGCCTTTACTGGTGCTGATTCCGGTCAGCCTGTTGGGTGTCTGGTGGATTGTCCGGCTTTCCCTTCGTAAGGTGGTCGATTTTCAGCAAGACATTGAATCCCGCGGCGCGGGAGATCTGTCCCCTGTTGTAGAAGAGCAGTTACCCCGTGAATTTGAACCAATCGCCGGTGCCATCAACCGGCTGCTTGAGCGTTTGCATCGTGCTCTCGAATCAGAACGCAGCTTTACCGCCAACAGTGCCCATGAATTGCGAACTCCCCTGGCAACAGCGCTTGCCAAAGTGCAGCGACTGAAAACCAGAATGCCCGATGATTATCTCAAGAATGATGTTGCAGAAATTGAAGAAGCGTTACGCAGTCTCTCGGTGCTGTCCGGAAAACTGCTCGAGTTGGCAAAAGCAGAAGGTGGCGGTGCACTCTCACAAAGCCAGCAGGATCTTGTGCCCATCCTCGCGATGATTGCCCGGGATTTTGAGGCCCAGGCACCCGGGCGAGTTGTTTTATCCCTGCCGGAGCGCGAAGTGAACTCCTTTCTTGATCCCGATGCCTTCGCCATCCTGGTGCGTAACCTGATCGAGAATGCCCTTAAGCATGGTTCCCGTAGCGAGCCGGTGAAGATCAACCTGAACGATAATGGGGTTTTAAGGGTCTGCAATGGCGGTGCAAGAGTGCCACCGGAACAGCTCGCTCTTTTAAGAAACCGGTTTGCACGCGCCAAAACGGACGCTGCAGGTTCTGGCCTGGGCCTCGCGATTGCCGATGCGATTGCTAAAGGTGCCGGCATGACCCTGCATCTCAGATCGCCGGCAACAGGACGGCAGGATGGTTTTGAAGCGGAGCTGAATCTGGCATGTATCTGACACTCACCGACATTGTGCTGCTGACGAGCATCATTCAATCGCTGGCTCTTGCCGTTTTTCTCCTACTTCCATCCAACAGTGGGCTCATATCTAACCGACTCCTGGTTGCCACTCTGGTGTTCTTCGCCGCCGGGCTGGGAGAGATCTTCCTCTATGGCAGCGGGCTTGCGCTCCAGTACCCAAACTTCGCCTACCTCGGAACACTCATCGGACTTCTACAAGCCGGCACGCTCTATCTATATGCGCAATCGCTGATGTATCAGAATTTCCAGTTACGCGGGAAGCATCTCGTGCACACGTTGCTCTTCTGGGTGGTCGGCGCAATTTTTCTGATTGAATATTATTTACAGCCAAGCGAGACCAAAGTTCAGATTCTGCTTGAACGGGACCACCCGGGCGTACTTACCTCTCCCCTTCTTGCAGTCGCTATTCACGCGGTCTTTCTGGGCTACCTGTACGCGACTATTCGTGCGATTAACCGTTTCGGCCTTGGTATTCGACAGATTTTCTCGAGTATTGAAAACAAACAACTTGCGTGGTTACGGACGCTTCTGATCGGCTATGCAGTGGCTTGGACCGTGAGCATGATGTACTGCCTTACAGCGCATGTGTTTAGAAGCGTGCCCGGAACCGAGTGGGTGGCCGGCGCTGGCGCTGTAACGGGCTTCATTTTCATCAATTTTCTGATGATAAACTCTCTTCGCCAACCCGTTGTTTTCTCTGGATTGGCAGCAGACCAGGCCGCCTTGCTGGAAGAAGAGCCCACGCCGCAGTTTGATCAAACTTTAAAGGTCAGGCTCCAACAGTTAATGCACCAGGAAAAGCCCCACTTGCACCCCAACCTGACCCTGGAACAACTTTCACGGAAATTGGGCGCCCCTTCAAGAGAGGTTTCACGGGCCATTAACCAAGGCTTTGGCTGCAATTTCTTTGAGTTCGTCAGTCGCTATCGCATCGACGAGGCGAAATCGCGCCTGGCCGATGCAGCCAATCAGGCAAATATTCTGCAAACTATGTATGACTCTGGCTTCAACTCGAAGTCCGTATTCAACACTGCTTTCAAGAAAGAGACAGGATTTACCCCCAGTGAATATCGCCGACGAGCCCTGCAGGGCGATATCCGACCCTAGCCACGATCCTGAACCTGGCTACCCGGCGTTCGAGTACGCTCTCACCCGATACTGAAACCTCTAAACAGCTGAATTGTAGGTTTTTATTTCTAAACCATGGCATCGGTTCGGTTTCGTACTTGCGAACGATTCTTTGGCCTCCCTTCCGTACTCTGATTGCCAAGCGCCACCAAACCCGGTGCTCGTGAAGCTCAACGCACTATGAGGAGGTCATGTATGAAAACCAAATTACGCAAAACCACTGTTCCCGCAGTGGCCGCAGCAATCTTCAGCCTGATGTTTGCCGGTAGCGCCCAAGCTCATTGTGATGCTCTGGACGGTCCCGTGATTACCGAAGCCCGTGCGGCACTGGAGTCAGGCAATGTTAAGCCCTTGCTCAAATGGGTGCCGGCAAAGGATGAGGCCGAAATCAAAAGGGTATTCGCCGATGTGCGCCAAGTCCGCGGGCAAAGCGAAACTGCGAAAAACATTGCCGATCAGCATCTGTTCTCGACGCTCGTTGAGGTTCATCGTGCCTCCGAAGGCGCACCCTTTACCGGCATCAAGCCTTCCGGACAGATTGATCCGGGTTTAATGGCGGCGGATGCGGCGTTGGAAAACGGGCAAATTGATCGCCTCGTGGCAAATATAACCCGCAAGATCGAGAACGGTATTCGTGAGCGTTATCATGAGGCTCAGCGTGCAAGGGCCATGGCTGATCAAAGCGGCGATAAGGGGCGTGCCTTTGTCGCTGACTACGTCAATTACATTCACTATATAGAGGGCGTGCATGGCGCTGCTGGAGGGCAGAGGCACTGATTCCTATCTTCACGCAGACGCAAAGCAGGCTGACGGCCTGCTTTGCCGTTGTATTCATTTCCAGTTTCGCCTTCGGCTGAATTGGTACCATCATTCTATTAAGGCGCATCAAAAAACATAAATGAAGCCAACACCAATCTCCGCTTCATAATCATTCCGGGATATCGGGCTATCTGAGACGTCACTCCCATAAACTTCGTAAAGAGCTTCGCCGAAGATCTGCCAGTTCTTGTTCAGGTAGTTCCGGTAATTAACATTGACCCCCGTCGAACGATACCCGCTATCAACGTCGGTTTCTGGAAGACCTGAATCTATCGATTGCCGGGTGTTCACACCAAAGTCCCGGTTGGCTAACTTGCCATCGTGGAACGTTGCAGCCGCGCCAATTTCCCATCCAGTGCCATCAGGCTGGCAAGCCAGGCAGGTTCCTGCGCCGAAAACCCCCAACGTACCGATCTCTCCCGCTGAAACACGACCATCCAGGAAGTAACGCCAGTTTTCTGCAAGAGCGTAACGCACCTCAAGCAACACTGCCGCTCCAGAACTTGATTCACCCAGGCCATCCAGTCTGCCATCCTCGGAATCACCCTCTTCCCGGCCTTCTTCGTAGCCTACCGAGGCTTGAATCAACCACGCATCCCTGGCCAGTGTTCGCCACCCAATGGCCTCACCTGCCCAGAAAAAAAGGTGGTCACCCGTTCGCCACTGAACACCCCCAGCCGGATCGACCTCAAGCTCGAACTCGTCTGAACCCTCATAAGCCGTCTCATACTCAACGCCCAGGCCAAGCCCAACACCCCAGCCATCGCCATCGGTAAAATCAACGACAGAGGGAAGCGGAACCAGAGGGGTTCTCGTCTCCGTCGCATTTACCAACCCAAAACAAGAAATTGCGCCAAGAAATGTGGCGGTTTGCAGAACTGCTTTTTTCATGGTTTTTCCCTCATCAAATCCTGAGGGGTTATACGACATACGCATCATTATGGATGCATATTTTAGAGAGGCTGCCGGGCCATAAACCCGGCATTCAAATATCTATTACCCCAGTTTTACGTTCATGGTGATTTCTGCAGTGAATACCGTTTGCCCGTCTTCGTCGATGACAGAAACCGGAACGATTTTTTGTCCCGCACTATCCCAGTCAATTCCTTCTCCGTTTGCGATCGCGCGCAGGTCGGTTTTCGCTTTGGCCAGGTAGTTCACGCTCATTGCCTGAGGAATCCATCGGGCACCGCTCGGAATTGTCGCGTCAGTCATCAGACCAGCGACTAACTCGGCGGCGTTGCACATGGCAATGGCGTGGACCGTTCCCAGGTGGTTTGTGATTTCCTTCCTGAATGGCACCTTCGCCTCGGCGTAGCCTTGCTTCAATTCGACAAGCGTTGGCTGGATCGTGCTGAAGTACGGCGCTTGCTGACACATCATGCTGGAAAAACTTTCGGCACCAAAGGCGTTGAATGCTGCGAGTGCTTGGCTCATAAATCGTGATCTCCATGATATTTGGTAGCAACAAGTTACTAAACAGAATACTATTCTGTAAAAGAATAATGTTCTGTTTATGGAGAGGGTGTCAAGGAGTAAACTGCCGTATTAATTGATACAGGAATGAGCAAGAGCCCTTTATGCCTGACGACGATATTCTCGAAAAGCCGTTCCCAGGGCGCAGATCTGCGCTGAAGCGGAACATTCTTGAGAACGCCCTGGCTTGCTTCAATGAGCTTGGCGTGGAAGCCACGACTATCGACACCATCAAGGTTCGGTGTGGCGCCAGTGTTGGTGCTATCTATCATCATTTCGGAAACAAAGAAGGCATTCTGAGCGCCCTATTCTTCTGTGCGCAGGATAATCAACGAGCGAAACTGACATCTGCTCTGGAGACG
>DATGQY010000059.1:0-3811 GCA_035303925.1 Marinobacter sp.
TTTCTGGGCACCGCGGATGCCCGCCGGGTACCGGTCTATGGTTGCCGGTGTCGCGCCTGTGAGCGGGCGAGGAACGACCCCCGGTATGTCCGCCGCCCGTGCAGTGCGCTGATCCGTGCCGAGGGCTACCAGATGATGCTGGATGCCGGCCGAACCGACCTGTGTGAGACCTTTGCGCCTGGCACCATCCAATCAGTGCTGGTGACCCACTATCATATGGATCACGTGATGGGGTTGTTTCATCTGCGCTGGGGCGCCGGGCATACGCTACCGGTGCATGGCCCGGATGATCCCGACGGCTGTGATGATCTTTACAAACACCCGGGCATACTGCAGTTCCAACCCCCTCTGGCGCCGTTCGTGCCGACCGACATCGGGCCCTTCACGGTCACCCCGCTGCCCCTGAACCACTCGAAACCGACACTCGGATACGGCATCGAGTATCGCGGTATCCGGTTAGCCTATCTGACCGACACCGTGGGTTTGCCAGACCCCACCACCGCCTGGCTTCAGCAGTCGCCGCTGGCACTCATGGTGCTGGATTGCAGCGTACCCCCCAAACCAAACCCACCCAGAAACCACAATGATCTCAACCTGGCGTTGGCACTGGCTGAACAGATCCGTCCGGAGAAGACATTGCTGACCCACCTGGGCCATCAACTGGACGACTACCTGATGTCAGCCCCCGAGCTGCCGGACGGGGTTGAAGTGGCTTTTGACGGTCGGGTGGTTGAGCTCAGAAGGTGACGCGTAAAACATGCGCTCCGGTACTTCTCAGGTAAGCGCCCATATACCTGCCACTGTTAACCTGAAAATCTGTGGATAATTTATTGGAAAAACTACGGATAAGTGTTGGATTACTTTACTAAGATATTTAAAAATCAATGTGTTAAGGTGTTTTTCAGGCGAGATTCAAGTGTTGTGGAATGTGGATAACTTTCTTGAAAACTTTTCTGAACAGGTGATCACAAGCGTCTGAAAAGCATAAAATTTCGGTTTTCACCTAGACTAGCATTGCGTTGAATCCAGCTGGATTTCACGGTGATTGCTGGTCCGTTCTTTTCTATGTGCGTTAATCTGGTTAAAATTTGCACATTCCAACTGCAATTTCCCCGGCGAGGCGTTATACTCGCCGCCCTGTTTTTATACCCTTTTTGTCAGCCCGATTTTTGAGGTGAAGAGTGGAGTTTCCGACCCGTTTCGATGTCATTGTCATTGGTGGTGGCCATGCCGGTACCGAAGCCGCTTTGGCGGCCGCACGTATGGGTTCGCAAACCCTACTGCTGACCCACAACATTGAAACTCTGGGCCAAATGTCCTGTAACCCCGCCATTGGTGGTATCGGCAAAAGCCATCTGGTGAAAGAGATCGATGCGCTTGGCGGTGCCATGGCCAGGGCTACAGACCAGGCCGGTATCCAGTTCCGGGTGTTGAACAGCCGCAAAGGCCCCGCGGTGCGGGCTACTCGTGCGCAGGCTGACCGGATTCTTTATAAAGCGGCAATTCGTTACACCCTGGAAAACCAGCCTAACCTGACCCTGTTCCAGCAGGCGGCAGACGATCTGATTGTGGAAAACGATCAGGTGGTCGGTGTGGTGACCCAGACCGGTATCCGCTTTAATGCCAAAACCGTGGTACTGACCACCGGTACCTTCCTGGGTGGAGTTATCCACATTGGTATGCAGAACCACGCCGGTGGCCGTGCTGGCGATGCGCCCGCCAATGCCCTGGCACAGCGGTTACGGGAATTACCCTTTAACGTCGGACGTCTGAAAACCGGCACCCCACCGCGTATTGACGCGCGCACGGTCGACTTTTCTGTCATGCAGAAGCAGTGGGGCGACGATCCGACTCCGGTGATGTCGTTCATCGGCAGCCGCGATGAGCACCCCGAACAGATCTGCTGTTATGTGACTCGCACCACCGAGGAAACCCACGACATCATCCGCAGTGGTTTTGATCGCTCGCCGATGTTTGCCGGTAACATTGAAGGCGTGGGCCCGCGATACTGTCCGTCTATCGAAGACAAGGTTAATCGCTTTGCGGACAAGGATTCGCACCAGATCTTTGTTGAGCCGGAAGGCCTGACCACTCATGAGCTGTATCCGAACGGTATCTCCACCAGCCTGCCGTTTGATATCCAGCTGAAGGCAGTGCAGTCGATTCCCGGGTTCGAGAATGCTCATATTCTGCGCCCCGGTTATGCCATTGAGTACGATTACCTGAACCCCCAGGACCTGCGCCATACCCTGGAAACCAAGTTTATCCAGGGCCTGTACTTTGCCGGCCAGATCAACGGCACCACCGGTTATGAAGAAGCTGGCGCCCAGGGCTTGCTGGCGGGAATCAACGCCGCGCTGCGCGCCCAGGAGAAAGACGAATGGTATCCACGCCGGGATGAAGCCTATCTGGGCGTACTGGTGGACGATCTGATTACCATGGGCACCAGTGAGCCCTATCGCATGTTCACCAGTCGTGCGGAGTACCGGTTGATCCTGCGCGAAGACAACGCCGACCTGCGCTTGACCGAAACCGGTCGCAAACTGGGCCTGGTCGATGATGAGCGTTGGCAGAAATTCAGTGAAAAAAGCGACGCCATTGCTAAAGAGCGCAGCCGCCTGGAAGCCACCCGTATTCACCCGAACACCGAAGCGGGTGAGCGTGCAAACGGCTATCTGAAACAGCCGATGACCCGGGATCAGTCGCTGGCTGAACTGCTGCGTCGCCCGGAAATTGCCTACCCGCACATTGCCGAGATTGGCTCCCACCACGCTGACGATCCGAATGTCGCCGAGCAGGTGGAAATCGAAATTAAATACGAAGGGTACATCTCTCGCCAGACCGATGAGATCGAGCGCCTGCGCCGGAACGAAAACACCCGTCTGCCGGTGGATCTGGATTACGATGTGATCGGTGGTTTGTCCAACGAAATCAAACAGAAGCTGCAGGCGGTCCGCCCGGAAACGGTGGCCCAGGCTTCGCGGATTCAGGGTGTTACGCCGGCGGCGGTCAGTCAGATTCTGGTGCACCTGAAAAAGCGGGACCTGCTGAGAAAACAAAGCGCCTGATATGACGTATCCACAGTGGCAGAGCCAGCTCCGAGACGGGCTGGCTGACATGAAGCTTTCCCTGAGCGAAAGCCAGCAACAACAGCTGCTGGCTTTTCTGGCTCTACTCAACAAATGGAACAAAGCCTACAACCTGACCGCCGTGCGCAACGAGCGGGAAATGGTGTCGCGCCAGTTGCTGGATAGCCTGAGCATCCTGCCGTGGATCACCACAGCGCATCTGCTGGATGTCGGTGCCGGTGGGGGGCTGCCGGGCATTCCCCTGGCCATCGTGTGTCCGGACAAACATTTCACCCTGCTCGACAGTAATGGCAAGAAGACCCGGTTTCTGAACCAGTGCGTGCTGGAGCTCGGACTGAAGAATGTCGATGTCATTCACGGCCGTGCCGAAGACTGCCAGCCGGAGCAACCGTTCAGCCAGATCAGCAGCCGAGCTTTTACGGCACTGGAGAATCTTGTGCACTGGTGCGGGCAACTGCTGGCAAGTGACGGCGAGTTCCTTGCCATGAAAGGTCAGTTTCCGGATGATGAAGTCGCTGCCCTTCCGAAAGGCTGGCAGGTAGAATCCAGCCATTCCCTGGAAGTGCCCGGCGCAGAGGGCGAACGGCACTTGTTAATCGTCACCCGGGGCGAATAATTCCGGCAACCCGCAACAGCAGGAGGCAAAGCATGGCGCGCGTGATTGCAGTGACCAATCAGAAAGGCGGTGTGGGCAAAACCACCACCTGCGTCAACCTTGCAGC
>DATGQY010000060.1:0-22058 GCA_035303925.1 Marinobacter sp.
CCGCACATTCCGGTAGCGGCGGTAGATCACCGGATTTTCCAGTACCCGGAAAGCAAAATCCCATAGGAAGAATGGCCACCCGGCGCTCATCATAGAAAGCATCCCGACCAATGCCCATCCACTGCCGCAGTCGGTCACCGCTCGGATCATTGAATGGTAAGCCAGTTTCGTGCACTTTTCTGCCCGGGGCCTGACCGACGATCAGGATACGCGACGTTTCCGACAACTGAACCACGGGCCGCGGCTCATGGGGCAACTTCTCACGACACAGCGTACAGGCGCGCACACGAGCGACCAGTTGTGCAAAATCCAGCGATGCCAGCTCGTCAGTCTGCCTTATCAAATTCAAACCTCCGGATGTGTCAGCGCCAATGCCGCCCCATACAAGCCTGCGCAAGGATCGGTTACCACCCACACTGGGGTGGCCGCCAGCAACGATGTCATTCTGCCCTTGTTCTCGAATTCCACACGAAACCGGCTCTCAAGAAAGAATGGCAGCATAGACGGTATCATGCCGCCACAAAGATACACCCCGCCGTAGGCGCCCAGAGTTAGCACTCCGTTGCCAGCCACCCGGCCCAGGATGCTACAGAAGCGCTGCAAAGACTCAACCGCCACGGAGTCGGTACCGGCCAGTGCGGCGGCTGAAATGTCCTCGGGTTGATTCAATCCGGATGGTTCGCCCCGGATTGCTGCGAGCTGATGGTAGAGGTTCACCAGCCCCGGTCCACACGCTAATCGCTCCACCGATACCCGGCCATACCGACCTCGAAGACCGGCCAAAACGCTCGCCTCAATATCATCTCCGGGTGCAAAGTCAACGTGACCACCCTCCGTCGCCAGCGGCAACCAGCCCTGACCGGACGGCACAAGGGCCGACACACCCAGCCCGGTTCCGGGCCCGATGATCAGCTTCGGGCGATTCGCGACCGGCAGGCCGCGGCCTATGGGCACCAGATACTCGTCCGCCACCTCGAGAATACCCAGAGCCATGGCCGTATAATCGTTCACCAACCGGAATTGCTGCCAACCAAAATGCTGCAAAATTCGCTGGCGATCAAACACCCAGTGGTTGTTGGTCATCGTCACCGTGGCGCCGGCCACCGGTGCCGCCACCGCAAAGCAGGCCCCGTGTATGTCGGGGCTCCTCGCTCTCCTCAGAAAATCGGCCACCGCAGCTTCCGGTCCGGAATAGTCTGCACAGCGCAACACGGCAGTGCGTTCAAGCCTGCTCGAGTCTGGCCTAACCAGGGCAAACCGGGCGTGGGTGCCGCCGATATCACCTACCAGCGTCCAGGTGCCTGCAGTCATACATCAGGTTCCAGAAAAATACTGGCGCCCTGCTCCGGATTGCTGGCTCCTCGCCGCATCCAGCCAAACAGCTCGCGTCCATACCCCTGATGCTGTCCGGTCAGATCCCGACGTGCCATCGGCCGATCAGACAGGATTCCAGAATCCAGTTTCACCGTCAGGCTGCCATTATCGGCATCCAGGCGGATCAGATCACCGTCCTGCACTCTGGCTAATGGGCCGCCTTCAAGGGCTTCCGGGTAGACATGAATGGCAGCCGGAACCTTGCCCGAAGCCCCGGACATCCGACCATCGGTCACCAGCCCAACCCGGAACCCCCGATCCTGAAGCACCCCGAGATAAGGCGTCAGTTTATGCAATTCCGGCATGCCATTGGCCCTTGGCCCCTGAAACCGCACCACGACCACGCAATCACGATCCAGATCACCGGCCTCGAATGCCGCTTTCAGGTCGTTCTGATCATCAAACACAACGGCAGGCGCCTCTACGCAATGGTGTTCAGGCGCCACCGCCGATACCTTGACCACTCCTCGGCCCAGATTACCCTCCAGCACCTTCAGGCCACCATCCGGGGAGAACGGCCGGGCAACACTGCTGAGTACATCCGGCCGCAGGCTTTGGGAAACCGCTGGGAGCCACTGCAGGCCGCTGTCACCGAGTTCCGGCATACGGGCATATTGAGCCAGCCCCGGCCCCATTACGGTATTGACGTCTTCATGCAGATAGCCACCACTCAACAACTCCCGAATGAGAAAAGGTGTGCCGCCCGCTTCATGGAACGCATTGATATCTTCCTGGCCATTGGGGTAAATACGCGTCATCGAGGGCACGGCTGCCGACAACTCGGCATAGTCGTTCCAGTCGATAAGAATGCCAGCTGCCCGGGCAATGGCGATCCAGTGGATGGTGTGGTTGGTTGAACCGCCGGTAACCAGCAGCGCCACCAGCGCATTCACAATGGCTTTTTCATCCACCATGTCGGCCAACCCGAGTTTGCCACCCTGAGGCCTGGACAGGCGTATCACCTGCTCAGTGGCGGCTCGGGTCAGGGCATCTCTCAGGGGGGTGCCCGGATGAATAAAAGCGGAGCCGGGCAAATGCAGGCCCATCACCTCCACCAGCATCTGGTTGCTGTTTGCGGTACCGTAGAAGGTACAGGTACCGGGGCTGTGGTAAGACGCACTCTCCGCCTGGAGCAGCTCGTCCCGGCCGACCTTGCCTTCGGCGTAGAGTTGGCGAACCCTCTGTTTTTCCTTGTTAGGGAGCCCGGACGGCATGGGGCCGGCGGGTATCAGAATTGCTGGCAGGTAGCCGAAACTCAGAGCACCGATGAGTAACCCCGGCACAATTTTGTCACAAATACCCAGTAAGGTAATGGCATCAAACATGTTATGACTGAGTGCCACAGCCGTGCTCATGGCGATGGTATCCCGGGAAAACAGGCTGAGATCCATGCCCGGCTGGCCCTGGGTAACGCCATCGCACATGGCCGGAGTGCCACCGGCAAACTGCGCTACCGAGCCCATGCCATGGGCCGCCTCCCGGATCACATCAGGGAACCGGTGATAAGGCTGATGGGCGGAAAGCATATCGTTGTAGGCTGAAACGATGGCGACGTTGGCCTGGTTCATCAGCTTGAGGGTATTCTTGTCACCCGGTTGGCAGGCCGCAAACCCATGTGCCAGATTGCCGCAAGACAACGTACCCCGGTGAGGCTCCTGGTCTCTGAGTGCATGCATTCGGGCCAGGTAAGCCTGCCGTGTTGGCCGGCTTCGCTCGATAATCCGGTTAGTGACCGTCAGAATCGCAGGCTGCATGGCTCTCTCCCGTGTAATTGGACACACTACGTAAGTGTACTTCCTTAGAGACTGACGTTCAGGTTCAATCAACCATACTCAATCCATTTATTGATTAAGACACACGTTAAGGACAAACACTATGCTCAGGCGCACCAAAATTGTTGCCACTCTAGGCCCCGCCACCGATGGCGAGGAAGCCCTGGCGGGCATCATTGCCGCAGGCGTTGACGTTACCCGCCTGAACTTTTCCCATGGCAGTGCCCAAGAGCATATGGAGCGAGCCCGCCGTGTACGTGAAACCGCCGCAGCGCAAGGCCGTTTCGTTGCCCTGCTGGCCGATCTTCAGGGCCCAAAATTGAGAATCACGCGCTTTGCCAATAACAAGGTGACTCTGGAGCGCGGTCAGACCTTTGTCCTGGATGCCTCCATGGACAAGGAAGCCGGCACGGAAGAACGCGTGGGTATCGATTACGAAGAGCTGATCAACGACGTCGCTCCGGGCGACATTCTGGTGCTGGATGATGGCCGCATCGAGATGGAGGTGACCGGAATCGATAGCCACAGCATTACCTCCCGGGTTCTCATCGGAGGCCCCCTGTCCAACAACAAGGGCCTGAACAAACGGGGCGGCGGCCTGTCGGCGGACGCGCTGACCGACAAGGACCGGGAAGACATCGTCACAGCAGCTAAACTGGGCGCGGATTATGTGGCCGTTTCTTTCGTTCGTACCGCCGAAGACATGCACGTGGCCCGCCAGTTGTTGAGAGACGCAGGCTCCAATGCCGGGTTGGTTGCGAAAATCGAACGTGCGGAACTCGCCCATGACACAGACGCTCTGGATGCTGTTATCGAAGCGTCCGATGCAGTAATGGTGGCTCGCGGTGACCTGGCGGTAGAAATTGGTGATGCGGAACTGGTAGGCGTACAGAAGCACATCATCGCCAGGGCGAGAGTGCTGAACCGTGTGGTTATTACCGCCACCCAGATGATGGAATCAATGATTACCAGCCCCATGCCCACCCGGGCAGAGGTCTCGGATGTCGCCAACGCGGTCATGGACTACACTGATGCCGTCATGTTGTCGGCCGAAACCGCAGTGGGTGATTACCCGATTGAAGCCGTTGAGGCCATGGTGAGAATCTGCATGGGTGCCGAGCGCCACCCCTCCATGCACCAGTCGAAACACCGCATCAACGAAAGCATGGAAAAAGTGGATGAAGCGATCGCCTTGTCCGCTATGTACGCAGCCAACCACCTTCAGGGGGTTACGGCCATTATCTGTCTGACCGAAACCGGGGCTACGCCATTGCTGATGTCGCGCATCAAATCCAGCCTGCCAATTTTTGCTTTTTCACGGCATCACTCGACCCAACATCGGGTTGCCCTGTTCCGTGGCGTGCAGACCGTACCGTTTGACTCGGCCGAACATGCAAATGAGCAGGTCAACGCTCTCGCGTTGTCAGAACTGGCGAGTCGGGGCGTGGTGAAAGATGGCGACCTGGTCATCGTAACCAAGGGTGACTATGTCAACGCTCAGGGCGGCACCAACACCCTGAAAATTGTGCGGGCCGGAACCGATGTTCAGTAACCTCCCGGTTATAACTCCCGCCTGATATCGAGCAGACTGGCGCGTGCAATCTCAGTGATGGCCGCCCAGTCTTTTGCTTCAATGACCTCAGCCGGCGTCAGCCAGGTGCCGCCGACCGCTGCAACATTTGGCTGCTCCAGATAACTGACCGCAGTGGTTCGGCGAATCCCACCCGTCGGGCAGAACATCACATCCGGGAACGGGCCCGCGAAGGCCTGCAGCGCGGCAACCCCTCCCGACACTTCCGCCGGAAAGAATTTGAAGTGCCGATAACCGTGGATGTACCCCATCATCAACTCGGATGCAGTGGCAATGCCCGGCAGCAGCGGCGCCTCGGAGGTGACACCGAATTCCAGTATGGCCTCCGTCACACCCGGGGTGATCACAAACTGCGCGCCCGCCGCTTCGACTTCCCGATACTGACTGATTCCGGTAACGGTTCCGGCACCGACCAACGCATCAGGCAGCGCTTTGCGTACCTCACGAATAGCCTCAACTCCAAACTCCGTTCGCAGGGTAATTTCCAACACATGAACACCGCCCGCCACCAGAGCGCTGCAGAGAGGTACTGCGTCTTCCAGTCGATTAATGGTAATCACCGGAATCAGCGGTGAAGCCATGAAGACAGCCTGAATCTGTTCCTTATGTTCTTCCGATAGTTGCGGCATCACGTTCTCCGTTTTCAGAGCCGAGTCGGGGCTCAAGGGCTCCAATAGACTTTCAACCCGGGCTTGAGAAATGCCCGTACCGGCATAGTCTCCCGGTCAGCCGGTACCTCTGCTGCCCGGGCCAGTGTTTCAAGTTTGCTGGCACCTTTGAGGTGCAACGCCGTAAAACGGGCACTCTCCAGAACCGGCAGCGTCAGGGTAACGCGCACGTGGATCTGGGAAGGCGGAGTCATCACGGCAACCCTCTGCTCTCCCGCCCTGGTCATCGCACTATCCAGCTCCGGGGCGTCCGGGAACAGCGACGCGGTATGGCCGTCGTCACCCATGCCCAGCACCAGCACGTCAACAGGCAGGCGCAACCCTGCCAATGCTGCTTCCATGGCTGGTAACGCGCTCAGTGGGTCTGCACCGGGCTGCTTGAGAGACACAAACCGGGCAGCGGCAGCCGCGCCTTGCAGAAGGTGCTGCTTCACCAAGGCGGTATTGCTCGCCGGATCACTCTCGGGCACCCAACGCTCATCAGCCAGCACCACGATTACCTTGCTCCAGTCCAGGTGTTTATCCCGCAAGGCCCGGAAGAACGGCAGTGGTGTAGAACCTCCGGACACCACGAGTGTTGCCCCCTGCACCTCATGAAGACGACGCCGCAACCACTGAGCAACGTCCTCTGCCAGTGCCTCTGCAACCGCTTCCGGCGTCTCCCCGAGGCAGGTTTCTACTCCAGCCGGGAGGTTCAGGTCAGACATCTTCATACCAGCTCCGCCCGTCCCGGGTGATCATGGCAATGGCTGCAACCGGCCCCCAGGTGCCCGCTGCATAACGTTTGGGCGGTTCACCCCTGTCGTGCCAGTTCCGGATGATCTGATCAACCCAGCGCCATGCATGCTCCACCTCATCCCGGCGTACAAACAGGTACTGATTGCCCCGCATAACCTCCCACAGCAGTCGCTCATAGGCGTCTGGTATCCGGTCGGTATCAAAGGTTTCCGAGAACGTCAGTTCAAGCGGACCCTGGCGAAGACGCATCCCCTTGTCCAACCCCTGGTCCTTGGTCAGGATTTTCAGGGCCATGCCTTCATCCGGTTGCAGGCGGATAATCAGTTTATTGTTGGCCAGGTGCTTCTGGTCCGGGTCAAATATGTAGTGTGGTGCAGGCTTGAAATGAATGACGATCTGGGACATTTTCTCGGGCATTCGTTTGCCCGTTCGAATGTAGAAAGGCACCCCGGACCATCGCCAGTTATCAATTTCCACCTTCAAGGCAACAAACGTTTCGGTCTCACTGGATCGGTCCGCGCTTTCTTCCTCCAGATAGCCAGGCACAGACTTACCATTGCTGGTGCCTGCCGTGTACTGCCCCCGCACCACATACTGCTCCATCATGTCAGGAGTGATCCGCTTCATGGCCTTGAGCACTTTCACCTTTTCATCCCGAATACTATCGGCGGAAAGGTCGGCCGGAGGATCCATCGCAATCAGGCACAACAACTGCAACAGGTGATTCTGAATCATGTCGCGAATCTGGCCCGCCTTGTCAAAATAGCCCCAGCGTCCCTCAATACCCATGCTTTCGGCAACGGTGATTTCGACGTGAGAGATGTGGTTCTGGTCCCACTGGGAGGCAAACAGATTGTTGGCAAAGCGCAGCGCAATGAGATTCTGAACGGTTTCCTTACCCAGGTAGTGGTCAATGCGGAACAACTGGCTTTCGTGATAGACCTCGGCCAGTTCATCATTGATCACCCGGGAAGATTCCAGGTCATGGCCGATGGGTTTTTCAACCACCACCCGGGTGCGCTCCGTGCAACACCCCTGGGCACGCAGATTGCGGGCAATCACACCGTACATGCCCGGTGGTGTGGCCATATAGACAATGAGGTTGTTTGCGGAATTACGCCAGCTGTTCAGGGCCAGAAAACCTTCCGTGTCGGCAAAGTCCAGGCGAAGGTAATCAACCCGGGCAACAAACCGGCTGGCCAGTTCCTGATCGAACTCACCCGGCTTGAGCTGCTCTTCAAGCCTGGCCAATAGGGCTGCACGCACGTCATCGACACTCGTGTCACGCCTGGCGATGGCAAGAATGCGGCTCTCCAAAGCCAGCAGGCCAGATCGGTCCAGCTGATAAAGTGCCGGGAACAGCTTGCGCTGGGCCAGGTCACCGGATGCGCCGAACAGCATAAGATCGCAAGGTGCTTGCTTGTTCTCTGACATTCCCTTATCCGCCTGTGACAACAACCAATGTCGTAACTTTACCCAAATAATGACACCACCTTCCGAGTAATCCAAGGTGACAGCGCATCTATGACATATTTACTACTCAGAAACTTGCTCCACCGAGGTATAATCAAACAACTTAGTTACCAAAATTGCCTGCAAATCAGGGAGTAAACGGTATGGCAGCAAGTGCGGTACATAGAGAAGAAAACCTGCTCGAAGATATCCAGAACCGCCTGGAAACTCTCAACAAGTCAGAACGCAAAGTAGCTGGGGCAATTCTCAGGGACCCAAGTGCCGCAACCCGATACAGCATCGCAGCACTGGCCCGGGCCGCTGAGGTGAGTGAGCCCACCGTAAACCGCTTTTGCCGGGGCTTCTCAGCCACAGGATTCCCGGATTTCAAGATACGCCTGGCCCAGAGTATCGCCACCGGCACACCCTATGTGGGGCAGAACATTGAGCCGGATGATACCGCCTCTGAGTATGCCGACAAGATCATGCTCAGCACCATTGCCAGTCTCGACAAGGCCCGACAGGCACTGAACCCACAAGCGATAGCCACGGTGGTTGACTATCTCATTCAGGCCAAGCAAATCAATTTCTTTGGCATGGGCGGCTCGGCCTCTGTCGCACTGGATGCCCAGCACAAATTCTTCCGCTTCAACATTCCGGTATCGTCTTACGATGATGCTCTGATGCAGAGAATGGTCGCCGCCGGCTCCGGTGTCGGCGATGCCATTGTGGTGATCTCCTACACCGGGCGAACCCGGGAGTCCGTCGAAATCGCCAGTCTCGCCCGGGGCAACGGCGCCACGGTGATCGGTATCACCAACCCGGATTCGCCGCTGGCAGAGGTCTGTACCACAGTGCTTGGAGTAACCTCACCGGAAGACACCGAAGTCTATATGCCCATGTCATCCCGGATCATCCACCTGACCGTGATCGATATCCTGGCCACCGGTGTCACACTCAAACGCGGTCCGGATTTCCTGTTGCACCTGAAAAAGGTCAAAGAAAGCCTCAAGGCAACCCGCTTTCCTCTGCCCCCGCAACCATAAAAAAAGGGTGCCTAAGCACCCTTTTTCAATCACCCCGAGATTCAGTTACGCTCGATTTCCGCTGTGTTTCTCAGGTACTGCTGATAAGCCATGTATTCACGCTGACCTTCAAGCTGGGTAAGGAACTGGCTGACCTGCTGGAAGTCTGCGCCTTCACGGTCGACAGCACCTTCATTTACGCCTTCGAGGACGACGACGGCCGCCTCGCGCTGGCCAACAACGGCACTCACTGAAGGTTCATCACCCTCCGGGCGAGCCATGGCGAAAGCCTTCTGCAGAATGAACGGACTCAGACCACCCGCTGAACGCCCCTGATCCTCAAAACTCAGCCAGTTGTCCCCTTCGAGCTGAACGCCGGACTCGATCTCAGCGACGAGGTCATCAGCCTTTGCCTGCAGAGCTTCACGAGTGGCAATGGTTTGCAGCGTTGCTTCGATCTCATCTCGAACGTCTGCCAGCTCGAGTTGGCGGGGCTCGTGATACTTTCTGACGCGGGCCACCACAGACACATTATCACCCACGTCGATCAGTTCGGTGTTGTAGCCGCCCTCAAGAACGTCCTCTGAATAGATCTGACGAACCAGGCCTGCGTGATCAAACGGTGCCGCACCACCCGTGCGAGCCACGCCAGCCACTTCACGCACCTCCAGGCCAAGCTCACCGGCCGGGCCTTCAAGGTCGTCTGCTGCATACGCGGCATCTGCCAACTGGGCACGCACTTCGGCGAAGCGCTCAGAGGCTTTGGCGCGGGCAATTTCTTCACGCAGCTGCGCTTGCAGCTCATCAAACGCTGGCACCTCCGATCGACGAACATCCGCCAGCTGAATCAAATGAATACCAAAACTGGTCTCAACCGGACCGGAAACCTCTCCCGGCTCCAGGGAGAACAGCGCGTCTTCAAATGCCTGATCGTACACACCTCGCCCTGCGTACCCAAGATCACCGCCTTCGCGCGCCGACACGGTATCTACAGAATACTCGCTGGCCAGGTCCGCGAACGACTCACCGGCTTCCAGGCGCTCCTGAATGGCGGCAAGGGTGTCGCTGGAATCGGCTCCAGCTTCTACCAGAATGTGGGAGGCCCTGCGCTCTTCCCGGGCAAACTCTTCAGCACGCGTCTCATACTGCTGGCGTACTTCTTCTTCCGAAACCTCAATGCTCGCAGCCAGCGCGCCCTGAGACAGTGTGATGTACGCTGCGTCTACCTGCTCCGGTTCCTGGAACTGAGACTTGTTTTCCTCGTAGTAGGATTCAATCTCGGCGTCTGACACTGAGACTTGCCCGGCAACGTCCTCTGCCGAGATGGTCAACACCCGGAAGTTCCGGGTCTGATTCTGAATAGCCAGCAACTGGGCAGCCTTGTCCGGCGCGGCCAGGCCCGTCTGTGCGATACCGGCACGAATCTGGTTCGTCACATAATTCTTGCGCATGCTCTCACGGAACTCAGCAACACCCATGCCTACGTTGCGAACCGTCGCTGCAAAGCGCTCAGGACTGTACTGACCGTCTACCTGAAACTGCGGCATCTGCCTGATCAGCGCATCTATTTCCGAGTCGGAAAGCTCAAGCCCCTGACGCTCGGCATCCTGTGTCAGAACGGCTTCCTGAATCAACGCCTCCAGCACATCGCGGCGAACCTGATCTTCATCCACCATGGAGGGATCCGGATTTTCCATCTGCATCATGCGCTGCTGGGTTTCCAGCTGAACCGTCCGCAGAAACTCCCGCTCGGTGATGTCGTTACCGTTGACTGTGGCCACTTCCGGCTCACCTGAAAAACCGCCAATAATGGCGTCCATTCCCCAGATAGAGAGGGAGATAATCAAAAGGCCAACGATAACTTTGGCGATCGTACTCTGGGCGTTATCCCGAATATCTTGAAGCATGTTGTTTCTGAATCCCTGTTCAAGGTCTTGCTGGTGGTTATTATGGAGAGGTTTAGCCCCGGCTGCCTTTAACGTAAAAAGGCGCACCCTGTCCGGAATGCGCCTTGAATTCTTGCGGCAACTTCCGCCAGCGGAAGCTGCCAGAGAAAGATCCGTTACTTAACGGCGTCTTTCAGAGCCTTACCTGCCTTGAATCCAGGCACTTTGGAGGCCGCAATCTTGATTTCAGCGCCAGTCTGCGGGTTACGGCCGGTACGAGCGGCACGGTCCTTCACAGAAAAGGTACCGAAGCCGATCAGGGTAACCTGGTCGCCTTTCTTCAGTGCACCGGTGATGGTGTTGGTCATAGCATCCAGCGCACGGCCAGCTGCAGCTTTAGAAATGTCTGCGGACTCTGCAATTGCATCGATCAGTTCGGACTTGTTCACACTAAACCCCTTCGATTTCAGGTTGAAGATGTTATAGGTTGGTTTGTTTTTTCGAGGACGTTCTCGACTATCGCATAAGCGGTCGGAGAATTCCATTCTTCAGTTTTATTATTCCTTGCGGCGATTAACCGGTGTTCGGAATAGGCACATACTGCGCGGGAGCCCTTGGTATTGGCTGCTTCACGGCGAAACAGTTATACCAACGGGCTCTCGGGCATGTCAACAACTCATCCCCGGTTTAATGTGTATTTATGCGCTCTGCAGCGTCACCGGACTCATCGTTTGACTTGGAAGTTGCCGATTTTTCAGCCGGATCTTCCACCCGTGGCTCAGGTGGATACGCCAGCGCGATGTCCAGCACTTCGTCGATCCACCTGACTGGTTTGATCTCGATCGACTCCTTGATATTGTCCGGTATCTCTTTGAGATCACGAACATTTTCATCCGGAATGATAACCGTCTTGATGCCACCACGGTGAGCCGCCAACAGCTTTTCTTTCAACCCTCCAATAGGAAGGACACGACCACGGAGCGTGATCTCACCGGTCATTGCCACATCCGCACGGACCGGAATTTTTGTCAGTGCAGAAACGAGAGCTGTGCACATACCAATGCCGGCACTAGGGCCATCTTTTGGTGTCGCACCTTCCGGAACATGGACGTGAAGATCGTGTTTTTCATGAAAATCGTCGGTAATCCCAAGCCCTGCAGCGCGACTTCGAACGACTGTCAAAGCAGTCTGGATCGACTCCTGCATGACGTCACCCAGTGAGCCTGTTTTCACCACCCGCCCTTTACCTGGCGTCAATGCGCACTCAATGGTCAGCAATTCACCACCGACCTGGGTCCAGGCCAGCCCCGTCACCTGACCGATCTGATTGCTCTCTTCCGCCAGCCCATACTTGAACTTCTTGACGCCGGAATAGTCTTCCAACATCTCTTGGGTAATGGTCACTGAGGCCTTGTCACTGCTCTCCACATGCTCGCGGACCACCTTGCGACAGATTTTCGCAATCTCCCGTTCCAGCCCCCGAACGCCGGCTTCGCGGGTGTAATAGCGAATCAGATCCCGCAGAGTTTCCTCTGGCACGTTCAGCTCACCCTTGCGCAGACCATTGGCAAGAATCTGCTTTGGCAGCAGATACCGCAGGGCAATGTTGACCTTCTCCTCTTCGGTGTAGCCGGGGATCCGGATAATCTCCATTCGATCCAGCAACGCCGGCGGAATATCCATGGAGTTGGAGGTACACACAAACATCACATCGGACAGGTCGTAGTCCACTTCCAGATAGTGATCGTTAAAGGTGTGATTCTGCTCCGGATCCAGCACTTCCAGAAGCGCAGAGGCCGGATCGCCACGGTGATCCATGCCCATCTTGTCGATTTCATCGAACAGGAACAGCGGGTTCTTGACGCCGACTTTGGCCAGCTTCTGCAGCAACTTGCCAGGCAAGGCGCCAATATAGGTTTTCCGATGACCGCGGATTTCTGCCTCGTCACGAACACCACCAAGTGCCATCCGAGTGTACTTCCGGTTGGTCGCTTTGGCGATGGACTGGCCGAGCGATGTTTTACCCACCCCCGGGGGGCCTACCAGACACAGCACAGGACCTTTAACTTTCTTGACCCGACTTTGCACCGCCAGATATTCAAGAATCCGCTTCTTGACCTCATCAAGGCCATAGTGATCCTTGTCCAGAATCTCCCGCGCCTTCTCCAGATCATGGCGCACACGGCTGCGTTTCTTCCAGGGCACGGCCAGCATCCAGTCGATGTAACCACGCACCACCGTTGCTTCCGCAGACATCGGCGACATCATCTTGAGCTTGTTCAGTTCCGCTTCGGTTTTCTTGAGCGCTTCTTCCGGCAGGCCCGCCTCTTCGAGCTTCTGTTCCAGCTCTTCGAAGTCGTTGTTGCCCTCGCCCAAGGTACCCATCTCTTTCTGGATAGCCTTCATCTGCTCGTTGAGATAGTACTCCCGCTGGCTGCGCTCCATCTGCTTCTTGACGCGACCACGAATGCGTTTTTCAACCTCGATGAGATCAATTTCACCGTCGAGCTTGCCCAATAGCAAGTCAACCCGCTTACGCACATCCAGCGCTTCCAGAAGCTCCTGCTTTTCCGGGATACGCATATCCAGATGCGCTGCCATGGTATCCACCAGCCGGTCAATCTCGTTAATGCCGGTCAACGCATTGGACACTTCAGACGGCACCTTCTTGGACAACTTCACAAACTTTTCGAACTCGTCCATCAGCGTTTTGGTGAGCACGTCTTCCTCACGCTCAGGCAACTGGTCTTCGTCCATCAGGATGGCGTTACCCGTGAGGAAGTCACCTTCTTCAATACCGGAAATACTGGCGCGGGCGTTACCCTCAACCAGCACCTTCACGGTGCCGTCAGGCAAACGCAGCATCTGCAAGACAGTTGCAAGGGTGCCCATATCGAAAACGTCTTCGGGGCCTGGCTCATCGGTGGACGCGTCTTTCTGGGCGACCAACAGAATTTCCTTGCTGCCCTCCATTGCGGCCTCAAGCGCCTGAATGGACTTCTCCCGGCCGACAAACAGCGGCACCACCATGTGCGGAAACACCACCACATCGCGAAGCGGAAGCAGCGGATATTCCTGCACGGTTTGTTCGGATATAAGGGTCATAGAGAATCCTCTGACAGCATTTTATTCAGCATATCACCCATCATTGGGGCGCAGGCAAAAATTGCAATCTTTTTACGGAGTGAAAATAAAGGCAGGCATTGCGCAAAAAACCATGAAAAAGGGGCGTTAAACGCCCCTTTTTCAAGTCATCCGGCTTTCTGTAGCGACCGGATCAATCTTCTGATGCCGCTTTGGCGTGATCGCTGCTTGCGTAGATCTTGAACGGCTCGGAATCGCCGTTGATCACGCTCTCATCAATTACGACCTTTGAAACATCGTGTTCAGAGGGAATCTGATACATGGTGTCCAGCAGCGTTGCTTCCATGATCGACCGCAAACCACGAGCACCAGTCTTGCGTGTCATGGCCTTGCGAGCAACTGCACGCAGCGCATCTTCACGGAAATCCAGCTCCACGCCTTCCAGATCAAACAGCTTCTGATACTGCTTGGTCAGCGCATTTTTGGGCTCGGTCAGGATCTGAACCAGGGCGTCTTCGTCAAGCTCGGTCAGTGTGGCCACCACCGGCAGACGACCCACAAATTCCGGGATCAGGCCGAACTTCACCAGATCTTCCGTTTCCACGTCCTGGATGATGTCGCCAGCACTCTTGCTGTCATCCTGGCTCTTCACCGTCGCAGAAAAGCCGATGGAGCTTCGTTCAGACCGCTCCTGGATCACCTTTTCCAGACCAGCGAACGCACCGCCACAGATAAACAGAATATTGCCGGTATCAACCTGCAAAAATTCCTGCTGGGGATGCTTGCGGCCACCCTGGGGCGGAACCGACGCCACCGTACCCTCGATCAGCTTGAGCAAGGCCTGCTGAACGCCCTCGCCGGACACATCTCTGGTGATTGACGGGTTATCAGACTTGCGGGAAATCTTGTCGATCTCATCGATATAGACAATACCGCGCTGGGCCTTTTCCACATCATAGTCGCACTTCTGAAGCAGTTTCTGGATGATGTTCTCGACATCCTCACCCACATAACCGGCTTCGGTCAGTGTGGTTGCATCAGCAATCGTAAACGGCACGTTGAGCATGCGCGCAAGCGTTTCAGCAAGAAGGGTCTTACCGCTACCGGTCGGACCGATCAGCAGAATGTTACTCTTGCCCAACTCGACATCACTCTTGCCCTCGCCGTAACGCAAGCGCTTGTAGTGGTTGTAGACAGCCACAGACAACACGATCTTGGCGCGATCCTGCCCAATCACGTATTCATTCAGGGTTTCGCGGATTTCCGCCGGCACTGGAAGACGATCACTGGTATCTTCCTGGGCATTCTCCTGGATTTCTTCCCGAATGATGTCATTGCACAGGTCAACACACTCGTCGCAGATGAACACCGAGGGCCCTGCAATGAGCTTACGGACTTCATGCTGGCTCTTTCCACAAAACGAGCAGTAGAGCAACTTGCCGTTATCGTCGCCTCTGCCGTTTCTTTCATCTGCCATTGAAATACCTCTGTTCTTCATTGGTCTGCGTTAAATATGGGTACGCAGACCAGGGATGATGCGATGACTTTCAGTATTATTTATTCGGTACGCGCTTATCAAGTACTGTGTCGATCAACCCGTACTCTTTAGCCTGGACAGGATCCATGAAATTGTCACGGTCTGTATCCCGCGCAATGGTTTCCAGATCCTGACCGGTGTGCTCGGCCAGAATGGAGTTCAGAGTGTGGCGGATCTTGAGAATTTCACGGGTGTGAATCTCGATATCCGAAGCCTGCCCCTGATATCCGCCCAACGGCTGGTGGATCATCACCCGAGAGTTCGGCAGACACGCACGCTTGCCCTTGGCACCACCGGACAGCAGGAACGCGCCCATACTGGCGGCCTGACCAATACACAGAGTTGCTACATCAGGCTTAACGAACTGCATGGTGTCGTAGATCGACATGCCCGCGGAAACCGAACCACCCGGGCTGTTGATATACAGGTGAATATCCTTATCCGGGTTTTCGGACTCCAGGAACAACAACTGGGCAACGACAAGGTTGGCCATGTGATCTTCTACCGGGCCGACCAGAAAAATCACCCGCTCTTTGAGCAGACGTGAATAGATGTCGAAGGAACGCTCTCCCCGCGCCGTCTGTTCAATTACCATCGGCACCAGGCCAGCGCTGGTTATCATTGTAGGGCCATCAAACGGTTTCTGCGTCATGTGTGCCTGAACTCCTTAAAGACAATGGGCTGGACTCCTGTGGCAGGATATCCGTCTATGTTTGCCAGGATACCCCTATACTCTGCCAGCAGTGAGCCCAGATGAAAACAGCCGGACACGCCGGCTGTTTCCAGAAAGCGACACCGGGCTACGCCCGGGCCATCAACGCTGGGGCTGACCAGCTTTGACTGCTTCCTCGTACTTCATCTTGGTTTCTTTCACTTTGGCCTGGCCAAGCACGTACTCAACAACGGCTTCTTCCAACACCACAGATTCAACCTGGCTCTTCTGGTCCTGATTGCTGTTGAAGTGAGCAACGACTTCTTCAGGCTGCTCATAGGTAGACGCAATTTCCTGAATTTTTTCATCAACCTTGGCAGGCTCTGCCTTCAGCTCGTTCTTCTTGACCACTTCCTGGAACAGAAGACCGGTCTTCACACGGCGCTTGGCCTGATCTTCGAAGATTTCCTTAGGCAGCTGCTGGAAGTCTACCTGACCGCCAAACCGCTGTACGGCGTCCTGACGCAGGCGATCGATTTCCTGGTCAACCAGAGAGGCAGGAACGTCCAGCTCGGTGGTTTCCAGCAGGCCTTCAACAACATCATTCTTGACCTTGTTGGCAATCGCCTGCTTCAGCTCCCGCTCCATGTTCTTCTTCACTTCTTCACGGAACGCCGCTTCGTCTTCTGCTTCAATGCCAAACTTCTGGAAGAATTCAGCGTTGAGCTCAGGCAGCTGAGGCTCTTCTACCTTGTGGATCTTGATCTCGAACTTGGCAGGCTTACCGGCCAGATCTTCGTTGTGGTAGTCCTCCGGGAAGCTGACTTCGATTTCGAGGTCTTCACCGGCCTTACCGCCCACAATGGCCTTCTCGAAACCAGGAATCATCTGATCAGAACCCAGTGTCAGGCGATGCCCTTCCGCTGCGCCACCTTCAAACTCTTCGCCATCGATAAAGCCTTTGAAATCAATGGTCACAATGTCCTTGTTCTTGGACTTGCGCTTCACTTCCTTCATAGGGGCCTGCTGGCGACGCAGATTATCGATCATGGTCTCGATATCTTTGTCAGTTACTTCCGCAACGGGCTTTTCAACCTGAACCTTGCTCAGGTCGCCCAGTTCGATTTCCGGCAGTACTTCAAAAATGGCCACGAATTCGAGGTCTTTGCCCTCTTCCATGGTCTTTGGCTCAAACTTCGGCCAGCCAGCCGGATTGATGTCCTGCTCCTGAAGTGCCTTGATGTAGTTGTCGCGCATAACCTCGCCAACAATTTCCTGACGAACGCTGGCACCGAAACGACGTTTGACCACGCTCATGGGCACCTTGCCAGGGCGGAAACCGTTCAGGCGTACAGTACGGGCAGTTTCCTGCAGGCGTTTCTGAACCGCCTGGTCAATTTCCTGGGCGGGCACACCAATCGTCATGCGACGCTCGATGTTAGAGGTCGTTTCAACAGACACTTGCATGGAAGATCCTCAAATTACAGATTCTGTATGTGAATGAAAATTAAGACAAAATCCCGAACAGGGTTAACCACCCCAAAGGGACGCAAAATTAAAAGCCGGTAGTTTATCACGGTTTACCCTGCCGAGAGAATCACCCGACAAACCTGAATAGCGGTTTGAGACCAACGCCACAACCGGATTGACTAAAAGATGGGGATACATCAGAAAAAAGAAAGGGTGGTGCGAGAGGAGAGACTCGAACTCTCACAGGTTTCCCCGCTGGAACCTAAATCCAGTGCGTCTACCAATTCCGCCACTCTCGCGCATCCGATCATGCACTGTTATCTGATCACAGCACACGAGGACATCAAAACAGGGGAAAAGTGGGGTGGACGAAGGGGATCGAACCCTCGACCGCAGGAGTCACAATCCTGAGCTCTACCAACTGAGCTACGTCCACCACATCAGAAAAGTGCGTTAGAGCACTTACATCCGCTTACTGCAACTTTGCTGGTTTGGCGATTCCGGCCCTGACCAGACCGACGACTCAATGGCGCGCCCGGCAGGACTCGAACCTGCGACCACCCGCTTAGAAGGCGGGTGCTCTATCCAGCTGAGCTACGGGCGCTTGACCGTTCGCCCACCTGAACATCCAGAAAATGGTCGGGGTAGAGAGATTCGAACTCCCGACATCCTGCTCCCAAAGCAGGCGCGCTACCAGACTGCGCTATACCCCGTTTAACTGAACAACAAGTGCTTCAGCAAAGTTGGCGCGCATATTACCGGCGCCTTTGGCATCCGTCAACACGGATTTTGAAAATTATCGATAATTCGTTGATTTTGATGATCAGGGGCTGTCCCGACACCACCCCGGTCTACCCCCTTATCACCTGCAACATCACCCCGCTCCACGTTGGCGTTACTGCCGAAGCATGAGACAATGCCCGGCCTTCACTTCACCCTTATTCATGCCCAACCGACAAGATGGAATCATGAGCGCCAAACTGATTAACGGAAAAGAGATCGCCACCCAGGTCCGGCAACGCGTTGCGGCCGGCGTTGAAGCACGCAAACAAAAAGGCCTGAGAGCTCCCGGCCTTGCGGTTATTCTGGTCGGTAACGATCCTGCCTCTCAGGTCTATGTCGGCAACAAACGTAAAGCCTGTGATGAGGCTGGCGTACTGTCTCTCTCCTATGACCTGCCAGCAGACACTTCTCAGGAAGCCCTGGAAAATCTGGTCGATGAGCTGAACGAAAACCCGGCAGTGGACGGCATTCTGGTCCAACTCCCCCTACCCTCCCATCTGGACGCCGACCCCATTCTGGTAAAGATTCGTCCTGATAAAGACGTAGACGGGTTTCATCCATACAACATCGGCCGCCTGATGCAGCGCAAACCCACTCTGCGCCCCTGCACACCCGCCGGCGTAATTACCCTGCTTGACTCCATTGGCACCCCTTATAAAGGCCAGCACGCAGTGATTGTAGGCGCCTCAAACATCGTTGGCCGTCCCATGAGCATGGAACTGCTGCTCAAAGGAGCTACAACCACCGTATGTCACCGCTTTACCGACAATCTCGAAAAGTTCGTTAGTGAAGCAGACATTCTGATCGCCGCCGTTGGCAAACCGGGCATTATCAAGGGCGAATGGGTGAAATCAGGCGCCACCGTGATTGACGTGGGCATCAACCGGATGGATGACGGCACTTTGCGCGGCGACGTAGACTTCGCAGCCGCGGCAGAGCGCGCGAGCTACATCACCCCGGTGCCTGGCGGCGTAGGGCCGATGACGATCGCAACGTTGCTGGAAAACACTCTGTATGCAGCCGATGTGCTTCACGCGGAAGCTTGATCGCTAACAAACAGCATCAATAAAAAAACCCGCCGAGGCGGGTTTTTTTGTGCCAGTTTTTTTACTGGTTCGCTTTCGCCTTCAGGCGATAGGCGTGCAGAAGCGGCTCAGTGTAACCATTCGGCTGCTCACGCCCCTTCAGTACCAGGTCCATCGCGGCCTGAAACGCAATGCCGTCAAAGCCCGGCGCCATATTGCGGTATTCCGGGTCGTTGGCATTCTGACGGTCAACAACCGCAGCCATGCGCTTCATGGTTTCCAGAATCTGCTCCTTGGTGCAGATACCGTGGTACAGCCAGTTAGTCAGCAGCTGAGAGGAGATTCGCAGAGTGGCACGATCTTCCATCAGCCCGATGTCGTTGATATCGGGCACCTTGGAACAACCGACGCCCTGATCAACCCAGCGCACCACATAGCCGAGGATACCCTGGGCATTGTTGTCCAGTTCCTGCTGGATATCTTCAGCAGTCAGGGACGACGGATCTTCCATCACCGGCACAGTCAGAATATCGTCCAGCGCTGCACGCTGGCGGCTGGCCAGTTGCTTCTGCACATCAAACACATTGACCTGATGGTAATGTGTTGCGTGCAACGTGGCGGCTGTCGGAGACGGAACCCACGCGGTGTTCGCGCCGGATTTCGGATGCCCGATCTTCTGCTCAAGCATACCCGCCATCAGGTCCGGCATGGCCCACATACCTTTACCAATCTGGGCAACGCCTGAGAAGCCGGTTTCCAGACCGATATCCACGTTCCACTGCTCGTAGGCGTTGATCCAGGCCGCTTGCTTCATCTGCCCCTTACGGATAAACGGTCCCAGCTCCATGGAGGTGTGCATTTCGTCGCCGGTACGATCCAGGAAACCGGTGTTGATGAAGACCGCACGCTCTTTCGCCGCGTGGATACAGGCCTTCAGGTTTACAGTGGTGCGACGCTCTTCGTCCATGATGCCCACTTTCAGAGTAAAGCGCGGCAGACCAAGAGCATCTTCAACACGACCAAAGAATTCGTTGGTAAATGCGGCTTCTTCCGGACCGTGCATCTTGGGCTTAACAATGTACACAGAACCCTTGGTGCTGTTCTGGAAGGAACCGTTGCCCTTCAAGTCGTGGATAGCAATCAGGGAGGTCAGCAGACCGTCCATCAGGCCCTCCGGAATCTCGTTACCATCTTTCAACAGAACGGCAGGGTTGGTCATCAGGTGACCCACGTTGCGCACAAACATCAGGCTGCGACCTTTCAGGGTCAGCTCGCTACCGTCAGCCGCTGTGTAGGTGCGGTCGGGATTCATGCGGCGAGTCATCTGCTTGCCACCCTTCTCGAAGGATTCTTCGAGATCGCACTTCATCAGGCCCAGCCAGTTCTTGTACGCCAGCACCTTGTCTTCCGCGTCTACGGCAGCCACGGAGTCTTCGCAGTCCATGATGGTGGTCAGGGCTGATTCCATCAGAACGTCTTTAACGTTGGCACCATCGTCTTTACCGATCGGATGGCTGGCATCGACCTGGATTTCGAAGTGCATGCCGTTCTTCACCAGCAGAATACCGGTAGGTGCATCGGCAGCGCCGGTGTAACCCACAAAGCCGGACTCGTCTTTCAGGCCGGTCACTTCACCGTTCTGCAGTTTCACCGCCAGCTTGCCGCCGTCGATGTAGTACTTTGCAGCATCTTTATGGCTGCCGGAAGCCAGGGGCGCGGAGCCGTCCAGCAGGTTACGGGCCCACTCGATAACCTTGGCACCACGAACCGGATTATAGCCACGACCTTTTTCTGCACCGTTCTCTTCAGACAGTGCGTCCGTGCCGTAAAGCGCATCGTAAAGGCTGCCCCAACGGGCATTGGCCGCGTTCAATGCAAAGCGGGCGTTCATGACCGGCACAACCAGCTGCGGACCCGCCATGGTGGCGATCTCGGGATCAACATTGGAGGTGGAGATTTTGAAGTCTTCAGGTTCATCAACCAGATAGCCGATGTCCTTCAGGAACGCCTTGTACTCGGCCATGTCCAGCTTCTGGCCTTTGTGCTCACGGTTCCAGGTGTCCAGCTTTTCCTGAATGGCGTCACGCTTGGCCAGCAGCTCGCGATTGCGCGGGGCCAGTTCGTTCACAATCTTGTCGAACTCTGCCCAGAATTTGTCTGCGTCGACACCGGTACCCGGAATCGCTTCGTTGTTTACGAAATCATACAGGTTCTTCGCGACCTGGATGCCGCCGATTTGTACGCGTTCTGTCATCGTTGTCTGCCTCAATGGGTTACGTTTCCCGACTCCCCTCAGTACGCCCTTCAGCGCGGGGACACTATGATTTGAGCGCCGCATTATACGTGAGATTCCCTATAAGGTCATTCCCGAACCGTGCAATGCGACTTTCTGCGAATTTTCAGCCTCAGGCGCGACGCCAGGTGGTGCCTTCCCGGCTGTCATCCAGAATGATGCCCTTTTCCAGCAGCTCATCCCGAATGCGGTCACCTTCGGCAAAGTTTTTTGCCTTGCGGGCATCCGCACGGGCCTGAATCATCGTTTCAATATCAGCTGCCGTCAGCTCGCCGCCGGTATCGGCCTGGAAGAAAGCCTCAGGGTCTTGCTGCAAAAGCCCAAGCACACCACCCAGGCGAACCAGCACGGCCGCGCTCTGTTTGGCCAGTTCCTCGTTGCCTTCGCGACGATGGTGATTGATATCATTCGCAACCGCGTGCAGCACAGCAATGGCGCCGGCGGTATTGAAATCATCGTCCATCACCTCGGCAAACCGCCGATCGTGCTCGGTCTCCGGCGTATCGCTGTCCTTGGCGGGTGTGATGCCACGCAGGGCGTGGTATAGCTTGGTGAGCGTGCGCCCCGCCTCCGCCAGACTGTCTGCGGAATAGTCCACCTGGCTCCGGTAATGACTCGACACCAGGAAGTACCGAACCACTTCGGCCGGGTAGGTTTCCAGAATCTCGCGAATCGTGAAGAAGTTACCCAGAGATTTGGACATCTTCT
>DATGQY010000061.1:0-3877 GCA_035303925.1 Marinobacter sp.
ATATAGAACGAGAAAACAAAGCGACGAGCACGTGCAACATTGAATTTTGACATCCTGGTTCCCTGAGCGAGACTGACGAGCGTTACATCTGAATGGCCGGCCACTACGTAATGATTGTGGGAACGTTGCAAACCGGTGAGAAAGTAAGCCAGTTTAATAAGCATGCAATGTTTTTCCATACGGCTTTTTGCCGAGAGGCACTCACTCGCCAAGGAGAGATTTCCGTGAATCTGTTACCGCTTCGACGCACACCTGTAGCCTTTTTAGCTTTGATCCTGCTGATTCTGACTGGTTGCAGCTCTACCAAGTTCGCATACCGCTATGCCGACTGGGGCGTTGTCTGGTGGGTAGAAGACTATGTAACCCTGACCAGTGAGCAGGAAGACAGGCTGAACCGGGATCTTGATGCCTTGCGCCAGTGGCACTGTTCGGCGGAGCTACCCCGTTACAGCGCCTGGCTGGATGAACTGGAAGCAGACATCACCAGCGGCACCCCGGATGTAAACACCATTCACTATCACCAACAGCAGTTAATGGCGTTTGTGCCAGAATTGCTTGAGCAAGCCGTGCCGGTGGCGGTAAACCTTCTGACTACGCTTTCCGATGCTCAGGTTGAGGAACTTGCCCGGAATATGGCAAAAGGACAGGAAGAGCTCGAGCAGGAAATGCTTGCCGGCACACCCGAAGAAACCGCCAGAGCCAGGGCAGAACGCACAGCGGAGCGCGTTGAGCGCTGGCTGGGCATACTGAACGATGATCAGCGAACCCTGGTCGCCCAGTGGTCATCCGATCGCGGCCGGCAAACGGAAGTCTGGCTAAAGAGCCGGAGCAACTGGCAACAGGCGTTGCTCGCCGCTCTGGAGAACCGCAACGATCCAGACTTCGCTGGCACCATTCGAGAGCTGATTGTGAACTCGGAACGGGCTCGTGGTGCGGAATATCAGGCCATGATGGAGGAAAGCCAGCAGGCGATGGCCACTCTGATGCACGATCTTCTGCAGGCCGGTGAAGATCAGCACGTGTCCCACCTGCAGTCAAAGGCCAGCGATCTCAACGGTGACTTCGCCACACTGACCTGCTCCTGACGAAGGTTTCCCACAATCAAAAAAGGCCGGGCGCACTTTTTCACCCGGCCATTTCTTGGGTTCAGCAACAATTAAATGGTCAGGTAACCGCCATCCGCATTGATGCAGGCACCGGTGGTGTAACTGGAGGCGTTCGACACCAGGTACAGTACGGTACCGGCCATCTCGTCGGGATCGGCCACCCGCTTCATCGGTATGTGGGCCATGGCCTGCTTCTTGATGGATTCGTTGGTGGTCAGGGCGCTGGCAAACTTGGTGTCGGTCAGGCCAGGCAGCAAGGCGTTCACCCGTACGTTCTGCTGACCCAACTCCATGGCAAAGGACTTGGTCATGGAGATCACCGCCGCCTTGGTAACGGAATAGATACCCTGGAAGTGACCGGGGTTCACGCCGTTTACAGACGCCACGTTGACGATGGAGCCACCGCCGTTTTTCTTCATCAACTGGGCACCACGGGCACACATGAAGAAGTAACCACGAATGTTTACGTCCACGGTTTTATGGAAAGCGCCCAGATCGGTATCTTCTACCGGACCAAAGTATGGGTTGGCAGCCGCGTTGTTCACCAGGATATCCAGCTTGCCGTGGGTCTTCGCAATGTGCTCCCAGGTCGCTTCAATCTGATCCATTTCGCCGATGTGGCAGGCAAATGCATCGGCACTTCCGCCGTTTGCACGGATGCTGCTGGCCACGGCTTCACAGCCATCAATCTTGCGGCTGCTGACAATCACATGGGCACCGTATTGGGCCAGAGTGCGGGCGATACTTTCGCCGATACCACGGCTGGCTCCGGTGACCAGGGCGACTTTGCCGGTCAGATCAAACAGGTTTGCGTTGCTCATGGAGTTCCCTCTTGGTTTTCGGGTAGAGAATTATCGGAATGTCACCAGGGCGGGGTTTTCCGCTTCCAGGTGGCTGTAGTTGTTAAACACGGCCAGGCTGCGCCGGGGGCCGGAATAAAGAATGCGAGACACACTAGTGTTAGCGATCACGTTGTTCATCTCCAATGCCTTGCGGTCGGACAGATCCAGCAATCGCTGGGCAATCACGGCAATGGGCCCGCCGGAGGTGGAAACGATAATGTCGGCGCCATCAGCAATCTCGATCAGCTGATCCAGAGCCTGGCCAACCCGTTGGCGAAAGCCTTGCCATGACTCTGCGTATTCGTGGTCGTGATCACCACTCACCCAGCGGATTACGGCTTTCTCGAAGGCTTGCTGAAACGCTTTTGCCGGTTTCGGGAAGCTACCGAGATCCCGGGCCATCACCTGCTTGTCCGCCCACTCGGGGCGCAGGCGCTCCACCACCTGAACATGATCAAACTCGTTCAGACCTTCCAGCACCTGCATATCCGGCAAGGTTGAGCCATAACCGGTGGTGATGGCCTCAACGGTTTCCCGGTGGCGCTGCAAGTTGCCACCAAATATAGCGCCCGGCTGCACCTTGTCCGCCAGCCAGCGGCCCAGGATTTTGCCCTGCTCCCAGCCCCTTGGAGAAAGCTGGTCGTAGTTCTCTTTGCCAAAACTGGCCTGGCCGTGGCGCACCAGATAAATTGTCGCCATTACAGACTGCTCTCGCTGATCAACCGCTGGCAACGCTTCTCGAGATAATTGGCAGCGTGGCCAAAGGCAGCAAAACGCTTGTCTTTGGTCTGGCCGTGGTAGAACCGGTAGTAGATCTGCTGGATGATCACCGCCAGCCGGAACAGGCCGTAAATTTCGTAGAAATCGAACTTTTCGGCATGAAATCCAGACTTTTCCATGTAATAGTCGACAACTTCCCTACGGGTCAGCATACCTGGCCTGTGAGTGGGCTGTCGGCGCAGAATCTGGAACGGGCCCTCATCGTCCGCTTCGATCCAATAGGCCAGGCTGTTGCCGAGGTCCATCAGCGGGTCGCCAATGGTGGCCATTTCCCAGTCCAGTACACCGATCACCTCAAACGGGTTGTCCGGGTTAAGCACCACGTTATCGAAACGGAAATCGTTGTGGATGACCACCTGGGCGATGTCGTCTGGCATCTTCTCATCCAGCCAGGCCATCACGGCCTCAAAATCGCCGACATCGTCGGTACGGGCCTTGCGGAACCGGTCACTCCAGCCACCAATCTGGCGCTGCACATAACCCGTGCCCTTGCCCAGCTTGTCCAGACCAGCAGCCTGGGCATCCACCCGGTGCAGGTCGACCAGTTTGTCGATCACGTTCAGGCACAGCTTGCGGGTATCCGCTTCGCTCAGCTCGAGATCCTTGGGGAAATCCTGACGCAGAATGATGCCCTTGAGCCGCTCCATTACGTAGAAGTCGCAGCCCATTACACTGTGGTCCTCGCAAATGGCGATGATGCTGGGCACATAAGGATAGACCGGCTTCAGGGCTTCCATCACCCGCGCCTCACGCAGCATGTCGTGGGCGGACTTGGCAATCTTGCCCAGCGGCGGGCGTCGCAGAACGTAGGACTGGTCGCCGTAATCTACCTGGTACGTCAGGTTGGAGGCGCCGCCAGGATACTGTTTGATGGTCGGCTGGCTCTCGAGGCCGGGAATGACCTGTTTCATGAACTGGTCAACAACCTGAATATCCAGCTCTTCGCCTTCCCGGATGTCTACGGCCTGGTCGATCTGTGTCATTCATTCTCTCCTGTGATTCTATGAGCTGGCCTGATACTCAGGCCTTGCCGCCCATCTTACCCATCCAGCGCTTGGTTTCCTGGTGCATCAACCAGTCAAACGCCCAGGGCGCATGGCGCTTGAGAATCCACATACGGCGCTCTTTGGCGTGGGGCAGCACCCAGAA
>DATGQY010000062.1:0-5072 GCA_035303925.1 Marinobacter sp.
GGTACTGCTGGATGACAGCCTGGAGAAACTGCGCGATGGCCTGACCACGCCCGAGGAAATTTTGCGCCTTCTGGGGCCGCAGGTGCTGAATGGCTAGTTCCCATAACGCCCGGGTTTTCTGGTTCTGCGCCGTCCTTGCCCTGGCCATCTCGCTGGGGGCAGTCGGCGTGGTCATCGTGTACGACGCGCTCATACTGAACCCGGAAGCGACCGGCCGGCTCAGCCTGCGGCCTGGTGGCGGACTGCTGGCCATTTTACTCAGCGTCGGCTTGTTGGCCATTGTGTTCCGGGTGCGCTGGCTCGCCACGGCCATGGCGCTGGCCACTGTTGCCACCGGCCTGTTGTTCACCGCTCTGCCGGCGATTCCAGGCGCCGAGCCCGCCCGCCTGTTTGCGATCAATTATCTGTTATTGATCGTCACCGGACTGATGGCGCTCAGCATCCTGACCGCCACCCACTGGCAACGGAACAGGCTGATTGAAGCGGCGGCTGCCGCCGTCTGTTTTCTCGCCGGACTGCTCTCTCTGTTGTCACCCTGGTACCCGCTACTCGAGCCTTTCAGTCTCGGCAGCGTTATGGAGTCCACCATCGTCATCAGCCCGCTGGTGATGTTGACCAGCCTCACCTTGCCCTACCTGCACCGGGTGTACCGGCTGAATGCCGAGGTGTCCTATAAAGGGCTGATCACCCTCGGTGTCGCCGGCATTCTGATTACCACCTTCAGCTGGCATATTCTGCGCATACAACACAACGACAACCTGCTGAAGCAAGCGAATGTTCTGGCCGAGCAGGTACATGCGTCCAGCCTGTCAGCGCACGAAACCAACCTCGCTCTGATTCAGCGACTGGCAGAACGCTGGGAAACCCAACAAAGCATTCCCATGGGCGCCCTGTGGCGCCAGGAAGTCGACAGTTACCTGCGCGATTTCCCGGAGTTGAGGCTGATATCTGTACTGGATCCGAAGCACCGACCGGTCATTACCGAAGCAAAAGATATGGAGGACCGGTTCTGGTTTCACCATTTCCTGCAGCAACCGGACTTTGAACCGTGGATGAACCATGCGGTCAAAACCGGTGAACCTCATATCGGTCATCCACTCCTGACCCAGGACCATCATGCTCTGGCGGGTGTGTCTGTTCCGTTCTCGCCCGGCCCAGGCTCGCCCTGGTCCGTGGTGGCCATTACCGACATGACCTACCTCTATCAGGAGCTGACCCGACACATTGACACCGGCCTGGGTATTCACATTACAGCTCAAGGCATCCCGGTTTTCTCCAGAGGCGATACCGAAGATCCCCGGGAACTGGTGTCGCGGCAAATCAAGTCTCACCACGACAGCCAGTGGCAGCTGCGTATCACGATTCCCCGGGGAAGTTTACCCCCCGGCGCGCTCTACCTGCCGCCACTGGTATTGTTCAGCGGCCTTGGCCTGAGTTTCCTGGTGATGCTCAGTCACCTGCTGTGGCAGGAATCCGAACGGCGATCCAGCTCACTTGAAACCCTGAACAGCACCCTGAACTACCACCTCGACCAGGAACGGGCGCTGCGCTACACCAACGACCGAATTCTGGAATTCTCCCGGGACATCCTGTGCTCCATCAGCAAGGAAGGGGTATTCCTCAGGATCAGCCCCGCCTGTGAAAGCATCCTGGGCTACCGGCCTGAGGAGCTTCAGGGCCAGCACTACGACATCCTTCTGACGCAGGAAGACCGGGCGGCCACCGAAGAAGAAGTACGCAACCTGATCTTCGGTACGCAAGATCTGTCGTCCGGTTTCCGAACCCGGCTACGCCACCGCAACGGCCAGGTGGTCACCATTTCCTGGACCGCCGAATGGTCCCGGGAAGACGGCGCTCTGTTCTGTGTCGGCCGCGACATCAGCAACGAACTGATGGCCGAAACCCTGACCCGGGAGCGCGACCAGTTTTTCTCCCTGTCGCCCGACATGTTCTGCATTGTCGACCTGAACAGCTACTTCTTCGAGATGAACAACACCTTTGTGGATACCCTGGGTTATTCCCGGGAAGAGTTGCTTGGCACCTCCTACATGAATCTGGTGCACAAGGAAGACCGGCCGCTGGTAGCCGCCGCCGTGCAATCCCTGACCGAAGGCCAGGACGTCACCGAGTTGCTGATCCGGGTACTGGACACTGACAACAGAGAACACTGGCTCAACATCAACGCCATACTCAGCGCCGATGATCTGATCTACGTGGTTGCCAGAGACACCACGGAACAACGCATCATCGAACAGAAACTTCGGGAAAACGAAGCGCTGCTGAAGATGGCGGAAAGAGTCGCCATGATCGGGGGTTGGGTGGTTGATGTCAGCTCGGGTAAGTCCACCTGGTCGGATGCCGTCTGTGCCATCCACGACATGCCACCGGGGCATGCACCGGATGTAGAAGAGGCTATCAACTTTTACCTGCCCGAGTACCGCGAGGTCATTACCCATGCAGTACAGACCTGCATAGATACCGGCATTCCGTTCGACGAAGAACTGCAGATCCAGACCGCCAAAGGTCGCCAGCGATGGGTTCGTGCCATAGGCCATGCGGTCAAAGGACCGGATGGCACAATCACCAGACTGCAAGGCGCGCTCCAGGACATCACCGCATCCCGTCAGGCCATGGACCAGATACGGCGCTACGCCGAGCGGCAGGCCACCATCTTCGAAAGCATCACCGATGCGTTTTACACCGTGGATCGGGACTGGCGATTCACCTACCTGAACCAGCGATCTGAAGAACTGCTAAAACGCAGCCGCGAGGAACTTCTGGGCCGAAATCTTTGGGACGAGTTCCCCGCCACCATCGGAAATGAATTTGATACCCATTACCGACGCGCGGTCGAGACCGGCGAATCGGTGTCCTTCGAAGGTTACTACCAGCCACTGGACTACTGGTTCGAAATCAGCGCTTACCCTTCCGAAGAAGGGCTGGCGGTGTATTTCCGTAGTATCAATGAACGCAAAAAAGCCCAGTGGCAGCTGGAAGCAACCCTGGAAGAGCTGGAGCGCAGCAACCGGGAGCTACAGGATTTCGCGTTCGTTGCCTCCCACGACCTTCAGGAACCCCTGCGCAAAATCCAGGCCTTCTCGGACCGGCTGATCACCCGCTCTGACAAACTGGACGATCAGGAAAAGGATTACCTCAAGCGCATGCAGTCCGCCGCTGGCCGCATGCAGAACCTGATCGAGGACCTGCTGAGCTATTCCCGGGTGACCACCCGGGCAAAATCCATGATGAAGTGCGACACCGGAGCTATCCTTGAAGCAGTGCTTCAGGATATGGAAACCAGCATCAGCCGGGCACAGGCTCGCATAGACGTCAGTGAGCTGCCAGAAACCTGGGGTGATGCCACCCAGCTTCGCCAGGTACTGCAGAACCTGCTAAGCAACGCGGTGAAGTTCCACGCACCGGATCGTCCTCCGGAAATCCGGGTTTCGGCAGAAGACATCACCGACGAGCACTGGACCTTGGTGGTCAGCGATAACGGCATCGGTTTCGATGAACGTTATGCCGAAAAGCTCTTCCATCCGTTTCAGCGCCTGCACCAGAAAGAAGGCTACGCCGGCACCGGAATTGGCATGGCGATCGTGAAAAAAATTCTGGATCGCCACGGTGCGGTGGTCTCAGTGAACAGTGCACCCGGGCACGGCACCACCTTCCGAATCCGGTTCAAACGGAGTTGAGGCACAGACGATATGGCTGACACACTGAAAACACCCCTGGTGCTGATTGCCGATGACGATCCGGATGATCAGTTGATGATTCGCGAGGCCTTCGCCGAGCAGTGCAATGAATGCCAGCTGTGCTTTGTATCCAACGGCGTGGAACTGATGACATGGCTGAAAGATCAGGAATCCATGCCACCCGGATGTCCGCTGCCGGACCTCCTGTTGCTGGACCTCAATATGCCCCTGAAAGACGGCCGGCAATCGCTGGTGGAGATTCGTTCTGATCCGGTACTGAAAGCGTTGCCAACGGTGGTGCTTACCACCTCCAGAAACGATGAAGACAAGCACTACTGCCTGTCACACGGTGCAGATGACTACATTGTGAAGCCTTCGCGATACACCGAGTTACTGCACATCGTGGAATCCTTGAAAACCTACTGGAATGACCGAAACCCGAAACAACCGGAAACCGATCATGACTGACCCGATGCTGCGCGTCCTGCTGATTGAGGACGACGAAGACGACTACCTGATCACCCGGGACCTGCTGGACGAAGTCAGCCCGGTCAATACCCGACTGGTCTGGCGGGACAACCTGGCAGATGGCCTGGCCGCGCTCCATGAAAGCACCATGGACGTAGCCCTGGTAGACCTGCGCCTGGGCCCGGATTCTGGCCTGGACCTGATCGCCCAGGCCAAAGCCGAAGGCATCACCACGCCATTCATTCTGCTCACTGGCCAGGGCGATGCCGAACTGGATGCCAGGGCGGTGGAGCTGGGAGCCGCCGATTATCTGGTCAAAGGCCGATTGAATGGCCACATGCTGCTGCGCAGCATCCGCTACGCCATCGACCGGGCGGCTGCCACGGAGAACCTCGCCAGCAGCGAAGCCCAGTATCGACTGCTGTTTGAAAACAATCCCACGCCGATGTGCCTGGCGAACCCGGAAAGTGGCCGCATCAACGCCCTGAACGAAGCCGCGCGCACGCTTTACGAACTGAGCAGTCACGAGGTCGCTGGCCTGACCATCGATCACCTGCGGGCTGCCAGCCTGGAATCAGCACCCGACAACGTGGGCATTGTGCTGCAACCCCGAGCGACCCTGGAGAGTCACCGCACCAAGTCCGGTCAACCGCTGATTATTGAAGTGGTCTCGGAAGAAATCACCATCAATCAGGACCGGTTGGCACTGTACACGCTGACCGACAAAACGGCACAGATTGCCAACAACCGCCAGCTCAAGCTGCTGAAACGGTGCATTGAGTCCAGCTCCAACGGCATTGTGGTCGCGGACGCACAGGCGCCGGATATGCCGCTGGTTTACGTGAACCCCACGTTTGAACGCATTACCGGGTACTGTGAAGAGGAAGTACTGGGCAGGAACTGCCGCTT
>DATGQY010000063.1:0-6687 GCA_035303925.1 Marinobacter sp.
CCTCCGCCAGACTGTCTGCGGAATAGTCCACCTGGCTCCGGTAATGACTCGACACCAGGAAGTACCGAACCACTTCGGCCGGGTAGGTTTCCAGAATCTCGCGAATCGTGAAGAAGTTACCCAGAGATTTGGACATCTTCTCCTTGTTCACACGAATGGCACCGGCGTGCATCCAGGTGTGAACAAATTTATGCCCGGTCGCACACTCGGACTGGGCAATCTCATTCTCATGGTGCGGGAACAGCAGATCCGGCCCGCCGCCGTGGATATCAAACGTATCGCCCAGGCATTTCGTCGACATGGCGGAGCACTCGATGTGCCAGCCGGGGCGACCATCACCCCAAGGCGACACCCAACTGACTTCTCCGGGCTTGGCTGCCTTCCACAAGGCAAAATCTGCCGGACTGCGCTTGGCCTCCTGCACCCCAACCCGGGCGCCTGCCACCAGATCTTCCAGTTTCTTCTTGCTGAGTTTGCCGTAGTCCGGGAAGGAATCGACCGAGAAATAGACATCACCGTTGTCGGCGGCGTAGGCGTGCCCACTGCTGATGAGCTTGTGGATCATCGCAATGATGTCATCGATGTAAGCCGTCGCCCTTGGCTCCTCACTCGGCGAGAGCACGCCCAGGCGAGCCTCATCTTCATGCATCGCCTGAATCATACGGCCGGTCAGGTCAGAGTAGACCTCTCCGTTTTCATCCGCGCGGGCCAGAATCTTGTCGTCAATATCAGTGATGTTGCGCACATAGTGCACATCATAGCCCCGATGACGCAGATACCGACTGATCACGTCAAACGCCACCAACACCCGGCCATGGCCCAGGTGACAATAGTCGTATACGGTCATCCCGCATACGTACATGCGCACCTTGCCCGGCTCAATGGGCTTGAACTCTTCCTTTTGCTGCGTCAGCGTATTGTAGATACGCATTAATGGCCTCCCTTGCCCCAGGAATCTCTCAGGGTGACGGCGCGATTGAAGACAGGCTTGCCGGCGCGGGTTGTCAGCTCCTGATCACAGTAGAAATAGCCTTCGCGCTCGAATTGATACGGCAGATCGGTGCGCGGCTGCGCCAGACTTTTCTCGACACGAGCGCCTTTAAGCACAACCAGCGATTCCGGATTCAGGTGATCCATCAGATCACCGTCTTTATCGCTGTCCGGTGACTCGTGATTGAACAGCCGGTCGTAGAGGTTGATATCGGTTTCAACGCTGTCAGCAGCAGACACCCAATGGATCACGCCGTTTGGCTTATAACCTTCGGGATTGACACCCAGCGTGCCCGGATCGTATTCGCACTTCAGCTCCACAATCTCGCCACTGTCATCACGAACCACTTCCCGGCAGGTCATCACATAACCACCGCGCAGGCGAACCGCCTGATCCGGAGCGAGCCGCTTCCACTTACGCGGCGGCTCCATTTCGAAATCTGAGCGATCGATATACAGGGTCTGACTCCAGGTCACTTCCCGCTCGCCCATATCCGGATTCTGCGGATGCACTGGCAGGGTCAGGGTTTCAACCTGGTCGGCCGGGTAGTTGGTCAGAGTCACCTTGATCGGGCGCATCACACACATGGCGCGAGGCGCGCGGGTGTTCAGATCTTCCCGGATAGCATGCTCGAGCATTCCCATATCGACCGTTCCACCGGCCTTGTTTACCCCGATCATGTCACAGAACGTTCGAATAGATTCCGGTGTGTAGCCACGACGGCGCATACCGGAAATCGTGGGCATACGGGGATCGTTCCAGCTATCAACCACGCCTTCATCCACCAGACGCTTGAGCTTGCGTTTACTGGTGATGGTGTAGTTCAGGTTAAGCCGGGCAAACTCGATCTGACGCGGATGACAAGGAATGGTGATGTTATCCAGCACCCAGTCGTACAGCGGCCGATGATCTTCGAACTCCAGTGTACACAGAGACTGGGTAATACCCTCCAGCGCATCGGAAATCGGATGGGTAAAGTCGTACATCGGATAGATGCACCATTTGTCACCGGTCTGGTGATGGTCAGCATAACGAATCCGGTACAGAATCGGATCACGCAGATTGATGTTCGGCGAGGCCATATCGATCTTCGCCCGCAACACCAGCTCACCATTCTGGAACTTACCGTCGCGCATGTCCCGGAACAGCTGCAGACTTTCTGCTGCCGGGCGGTCCCGGTACGGGCTGTTCCTGCCTGGCTCTTTCAATGAGCCACGATACTCGGCCATTTCATCGGCGGTCAGTGCACAGACATAGGCCTTGCCCTTTTCAATCAATTCTTCGGCAAAACCGTAGATCTGATCGAAGTAATCCGAGGCGTAACGTACCTCGCCGGCCCATTTATACCCCAGCCACTCCACATCCTGCTTGATTGCATCGATGTATTCCTGGCTCTCCTTTTCGGGATTGGTGTCATCAAATCGAAGATTGCACTCACCATCAAAGGTTTCGGCAATCCCGAAATTGAGGCAGATGGATTTGGCATGGCCAACGTGCAGATAGCCGTTGGGCTCCGGCGGGAAACGGGTAACGACCTTGCCGGTGTGTTCACCCTTGGCGATGGCGTCTTCGATCAGGCTCTGAATAAAATTATGGGCTTTCTTCGACTCGGCGCTCATACAATCTCTGTCAACGGGAAATGAATCATGGGGGAGCTATTCAGAGGCTCCGTTAAACCGCCTATTATACTCACAAATCCTTGCCGGACTCATGCACAGGACGAAACTCTTGAGTACAATGTTCGCTTTGAACACTTCTATCCCAATTTACAGGAAAGCCTGATGATTCTGCTGAAAACCAACCTGGGTGATATCAAACTCGAACTGGACTACGAAAAAGCACCGGAAACCGCAAAAAACTTCGAGCAATATGTTCGTGACGGTTTCTACGACGGCCTGATCTTTCACCGTGTCATCAGCAACTTCATGATTCAGGGCGGCGGGTTCGAACCGGGCATGACTCCCCGAAAAACCCGTGATCCGATCCAGAACGAAGCAGACAATGGCCTGAGCAACAAAATGGGCACCATCGCCATGGCCCGCACTATGGACCCGCACTCCGCAACCGCGCAGTTTTTCATCAACGCGCAAGACAACGGCTTCCTGGACCACACAGCCAAGAACGCAGAAGGCTGGGGTTATTGCGTGTTCGGCAAAGTGGTTGACGGCCTCGACACAGTGAACAAGATCCGCGCCGTTCGCACCACCATGAATGCCGGCCATCAGGACGTCCCGTTCGAGGACGTTATCATCGAGAAGGCCGAGGTTCTGGAGGACGCGTGACCACGCTGTTTATCTCAGATCTGCATCTGGAAGAATCGCGCCCGGACATTACCGGCGCGTTTCTCGGCTTCCTGAAAGAAAAAGCCGCCGGGGCTGAAAAACTGTTTATCCTCGGCGACTTTTTTGAGGCCTGGATCGGTGATGACGAACGCACGCCGCTTCAGGAGCAGATAGCCAGCGCACTGAAAAACGTCAGCGAAAGCGGCACGGACGTTTTCCTGATGCACGGCAACCGGGACTTTCTGATTGGCGAGGACTTCTGCAACCGTGCCGGCGCAGCCCTGCTCGACGACCCCACAGTGATCGACCTGTATGGCACCCCGGCCCTGCTGATGCACGGCGACAGCCTGTGCACCGCCGATGTGGAATACCAGAAGTTCCGTGCCAGCATGCGCAACCCGCAGATGCAGAAAATGATGCTGGCCCGCCCGCTGGAAGATCGCCAGCAGATGGCGCGACAGCTACGCCAGATGTCCATGGCCAAGAATCAGGGCAAAGCCGAAGACATCATGGATGTCACGCCCGATGAAGTGGTGAATGAACTGGAAAATCACGGAGTGCAGCTGATGATCCACGGCCATACGCACCGCCCCGCCGTTCACCAGCTCCAGGCTAATGGCCAGAAGGCGCACCGCATTGTGCTGGGCGACTGGGATCAGCACATCTGGTGGCTGGAGGCTAACCCGGGACAAACACCGGAGCTGATGAAAGCCCCGTTATGAACCGACGCCTTCATCAGGTTCCCGATAGGTTTCCAGGCGTTTTAACCAACCCGGCAACCAGCGCTCCCTCTCGATAGCCTTCTCTGCATTTTCCGCGCGCCGGGTCAGCACCCGGCCAGCGGCTTGCCGAAAAGCATCCAGTGCCGGCTGCTCGGGGACCACCTCCATCGCCAGCAATACCTGAAGCAACCCCCAACCCTGCCCCCGATACCTTTCGGTTTCCGCCAGGCCCTCACCCTTGAAATTGACGTAATCCATCACGGCGTAGACGCCCCCGGGTGTGGCACTGAGCTCCTCAAGATACCCTTTAACCTCACCCTGCCTTGAATCCGGCGCGGCAACAATCACCTTATCCAGAGACTCCTTTGCCCTGCGGAAGATGTATTCCGCCTGCAATCCCTGGGTTCCCGCCAGAAACTCTCGCAATTCCGCAACCTTGGTGGAGTCGTCTGACTTCAGAAAGGCCTCCCGGTCTGGCCAGGGTGCATCGAAGGGCTCCAGTTTTCGCAACCAGTCAGGAACTGACGCCTGCCGTTGCACCATATATTGAATAAGCTGAGGAAAACTTTCCGTAAAACGCCCGTTAACGCCCGCCGGGTACCAGATGAAATGGCCGATTCCCAGCGAAGGAAAGGCCTCGCCCTCGTTCCAGTGCACCAGGCAGTCCAGCTTGCCCGCACACTCATTCTGAAATATCTTCTGACCCACCCAATCGAGCTGGGCAGGCTTCAGGGCCAGCGAAATATCAGCAACTGGCGTGGAGTCGTCCGCTTCAGCGGTCTCAACCGCAGGCTCAGCGCCGCCCGAACTCTGCGTTTCTGACCCTGTGTCACACCCAGACAGCAGCAGCACCAAAAGCACCAGAGGTAGAGAAAGCCGTTTACCTATCATCGTTTTCCTCCCGAGAAACGGTACATCCGCCCAGTAAGGACCGACACCGATCCTAACCCAGCGACCTCACACAAAGCAGGTTATCATTACGACAGAAACCCCCTGAACTGAAAGCTCAGGGGGTTTCCAAAAGGCGCGCGAGGGGATAGAACCTATTGCTCTACAAACGCGCGCTCAATGACGTAGTGGCCCAGCTCACCGCCGCGGGCTTCTTTAAAGCCTTTGTTATCCAGGATCGCACAGGTGTCTTTAAGCATGCTCGGGCTTCCGCAGATCATGAAACGATCCTGCTCGATGTCGAAATCCGGCAGCCCCATGTCGCGGGTAATTTTGCCGCTTTCCATGGCATCCGTCAGTCGGCCCTGATTGCGGAAAGGCTCTCGGGTTACCGTCGGGTAATAGAGCAATTTGCCCTGAACCATCTCGCCGAAAAATTCGTTGTCTGGCAGCCCCTCGATCTCACCCTGGTATGCCAACTCGGAAATGTAACGCACACCGTGCGTCAGGATCACCCGGTCAAAAGCCTCGTAGACCTCCGGGTCCTTGATGATACTCATGAACGGTGCCAGCCCAGTGCCGGTGCTGATCAACCAAAGATTCCGGCCGGGTAGCAGGTTGTCCAACACCAAAGTGCCGGTGGGCTTGCGACTGACCAGAATTTCATCACCCACTTTGATCTGCTGCAGGCGTGAGGTCAGCGGGCCATCAGGCACCTTGATCGAGAAGAACTCCAGCTCTTCCTCGTAATTGGCACTGGCAATGCTGTAGGCACGCATCAGCGGCTTGCCATCGGTTTCCAGGCCGATCATGACAAAGTGCCCGTTTTTGAAGCGGAAGCCAGGGTCCCGACTGGTCTTGAAACTGAATAATGTGTCATTCCAGTGATGCACACTGGTTACCGTTTCTTTCATCAAGTTGCTCATGGGAGCCCTCACAAGGTCATGATCTGTCAATATTTAGCTTGCCTACAGTGTAAGGTTTTACTTGAAATCGACAAAACAGGATGTTTTCATAAAGCTATTCGATTTTACAAATAAGACACCCTTGCACCGCCAGGTGAATCATGAAATACAGTTTTCGCCAGCTTGAAGTTTTCCTGGCCGCCGCTCACTTCCAGAACATCACTCGGGCGGCGGAATCGCTATCGATGTCGCAGTCTGCGGCCAGCAGTGCACTGAAAGAACTGGAAAACCAGTTCGACATTCAGCTGTTTGACCGGGTCGGCAAGCGCTTGCAGCTGAACGAACTGGGGCGTCTTTACCGGCCAAAAGCAGAAGCCTTGCTCGCCCAGGCCACGGAGCTGGAACAAGCCTTCAGCAAGCATTCCGAAGTCGGTGCACTGAAAGTAGGTGCAACGCTGACCATAGGTAACTATCTGGCCGTTGGCGTTATGGCCCAATACATGAATACCCCTACCCGGCCAAAGGTGTCGCTGGAAGTTGCCAACACCAGCACCATCGCCAGGCGTGTGCAGGATTTTGAACTGGACATCGGGTTGATCGAAGGTGAGCTGCAGGCATCAGAGCTGGAAGTCATCCCCTGGCGGGAAGACCGGCTGGTAGCCTTCTGCTCACCCACACACCCGCTGGCTGCAAAAGGCGAACTGACCGACGACGACCTGCGCGCCGCCACCTGGATTTTACGGGAACAGGGTTCCGGCACCCGCCAGAGCTTCGAGCGCGGCATGCACGGCCTGCTGCCAGACCTGAACGTATTGCTGGAACTGGAGCACACCGAAGCCATCAAGCGCGCCGTGGAAACGGACCTGGGCATCGGATGTCTGTCGGAGGTGGTGCTGGCC
>DATGQY010000064.1:0-8970 GCA_035303925.1 Marinobacter sp.
GGCCAAACGGAATCGTTCCGCCGGAAAATGAATACTGATACCTTCCAGTGCCGCCATCAGCATTTCAAGATGAGCGTCCCAGCCAGCACAGGCGATCGGGACCAACTCGTCATCTGGTAACGACAATGTCAGCGCCAACAGTGTTCCCTCTTCGGTCGGCTCAAGTTCCCAGCTCAGCGGTCGCTCGGGTGCGTCCCCGGAACTCCAGGAATAGGCCAGCAAGCGATGTTGCTCGCATTCGGTAATCTCGCAGTCTATCGGAGTACCACTGTTGCCGAAATCCAGTTGTACCCGGCCTCCGGGCCTGGCTTCCAGAGTACCAGGCGCCAGCCAGCGGGCCAGATCCACTGAGTCCGTCAGCATGCCCCACACCGTTTCGGGTGGGTGCTCGGTCATCCGCTCCAGCCGGACGACTATCCGACCCTCATCGGCAGATAACTCACCACTTATGACTTCCTGCTCGCCGGACATACGCCCTCCCTTCGATACGGACAATCAATCAGAACCAACAAAAAAAGCACCCATGAACAATCATATATTTTGCATCTTTTCAAGCAAGCACCCGATTAAGCTGCCATAGCTCGCATAATTCCCCCACGGAATCCCACAGCAACAAACCTGTTCGGGCGACTGTTCATGGGTAAACACAAGGTAGCAAAGCCCTCAGGGGGCCGCCTTGATGACCATCAACCGCCAGCAGAAGGCCGCCGCAAACCGCCAATCATCCACTAAAGGTCAATAGCCGTTTCCGGAACAGGCGCTAAAGTAGGAGTACATAATTTTGCAACAGAGACACAGGCAACATGTACCCTGATCACTTTGACAAAGAAGACCTGATCCGCTGCGGGCATGGCGAACTTTTCCCTGGCGCCATGCGCCTACCCATCGATGAAATGCTGATGGTAGACCGCATCACCCACGTAGGTGCTGATGACGGTCTGTATGGTAAAGGCAGCCTGGTGGCTGAACTGGACATCAACCCGGACCTCTGGTTCTTCAAGGTTCACTTTCAGGGCGATCCGGTGATGCCCGGCTGCCTGGGTCTTGATGCCATGTGGCAGCTGGTTGGCTTCTTTCTGGCCTGGAGTGGCGGCGAAGGCAAAGGCCGCGCTCTGGGTGCCGGTGAGGTGAAATTCTTTGGCCAGGTTCTCCCGACCAACAAGAAAGTCACCTATCATCTGGATATCAAACGCCTGATTCGCCGCAAACTGACCATGGCGATTGCGGATGCCCGTATGGAAGTGGACGGCAAAGAGATCTACACCGCCAAAGACCTGCGGGTTGGCCTGTTTACGTCTACTGATGACTTTTAGGAGTTAGCAAGATGCGTCGTGTTGTAATTACCGGCATGGGGATTGTCTCCAGCCTTGGCAACAATCAAAAAGAAGTGGCCCAGTCTCTGCGGGAGTCCCGTTCAGGCATCGCCCTCAGTGAAGAGGCCCGTGACAGCGGATTGCGCAGCCATATCAGTGGCCGCATTGATCTGAACCTGCCAGAGCTGATTGACCGTAAACTGTGGCGCTTCATGTGTCCGGCCGCCGGTTACAGCTATCTGGCCGCCAAAGAAGCCATTGAACAAGCCGGTCTGACTGACGAGCAGATCCGCGCCAACACGACCGGTGCGGTCTTTGGTACCGGCGGCGCCTCGACCGTCGAACTGCTGGACGCCATCGACACCCATCGAGACAAAGGCATTCGCCGGGTAGGCCCTTACCGGGTACCCCGTACCATGGGCAGTGCCATTAACGCATCCATCACCACAGCTTTTGGCATTACCGGCATCAACTACGGCATCACGTCTGCCTGCGCGACCAGTGCTCATTGTATCGGCCACGCCGCGGACCAGATCGCCCTGGGCCGTCAGGACGTTATGCTGGCCGGCGGTGGTGAAGATATCCACTGGACACTGAGCCTGATGTTTGACGCCATGGGCGCGCTGTCTACCAAGTACAACGACACCCCGGAACTGGCCTCACGCACGTATGATGCCGACCGCGATGGTTTCGTGATCTCGGGTGGCGGCGGTGCCTTGGTACTGGAAGCGCTTGAGCATGCGGAAGCTCGCGGCGCGACCATACTGGCCGAACTGGTGGGCTTTGGTGCGACGTCTGACGGCGCCGACATGGTTGCACCCAGCGGCGAAGGCGCCATTCGTTGCATGAAGCAGGCCATGGCCAACATCGACGGTGAGATCAGCTACATCAATACCCACGGCACCAGCACCCCGGCCGGTGACATCACCGAACTGAAGGCTCTGCGGGAAACCTTTGGCGACAAGATTCCGCCGCTGAGCTCCACCAAACCGCTCTGTGGCCACGCCCTCGGCGCTGCCGGTGTGCACGAAGCCATCTACTCGCTGATCATGCAACGGGAAGGCTTTATCGCTCCGTCTGCCAACATCCAGAACCTGGACGAAGGCGCCGCTGGCTACCCCATCGTTCGCGAACGCATGGACAACCAGAATCTGGACCTGGTGATGAGCAACAGCTTCGGCTTTGGCGGCACCAACGCCACCCTGATCTTCAAAAAAGTCTGATCAGGACAGCCTCATAGAGCGGTATTCAGCCGGCGGAGTGCCCATCCAGCGCTTGAACGCCCGGCTGAATGCGCTCAGTTCAGAAAAGCCAAGCTGCTCGGCAATTTCCACCAGCGGCTTGGTTTTATCTTTCATATAGGTAATCGCCTGCTCACGGCGAACCTGTTCCAGCAACGAAGCAAAAGTCAGCCCTTCCTGCCGCAGCTTCTTGTGCAGGGTGTAGCGGCTCATGTTCAACTGCCCCGACACTGTTTCAACCCCAACCTTACCGCGCTCCAGCTGTATCTTGATCAGGGAACTGACCCGCATACCCAACGTCCGCTTTGAAGCTTCAGGCGCCAGAATCTCTGATGCCATGTTCATTCCTCCCGCTACCATATTCCGTTACGACCCTCTCAGGCCAGTGCGTCAGCGTACACATGTTAGCCGAAAACAATCAATAAGACCTTTGAGCAAGATCAATCGCAAGTCAGCCACTTTCCTGCAGAATACACCACTTTTAGAATAGCCTACCTGCAGCCATCGATTTTCTGAAAACCCGGAGACAACATGACCACCCCGGAACTGCTCGCACCCGCCGGCACCCCTGAACACCTGGAAACCGCATTCGCCTACGGTGCTGATGCCGTTTATGCGGGCCAGCCACGTTACTCCCTCAGAGTAAGAAACAACAGTTTCAAAGACGTTGCAGCCCTGGGGGCAGGTATTGAACGGGCGCACGAATTGGGCAAACAGTTCTATCTGGTTTCCAACATAGCGCCCCACAACGACAAGGTGCGCAGCTACCTGAAGGATCTGGCACCGGTACTGGAACAGAAACCAGATGCCCTGATCATGTCCGACCCCGGCCTGATCATGCTGGTGCGGGAAGCCTGGCCCGATCAGCCGATTCATCTTTCGGTGCAAGCCAACGCCGTCAACTGGGCCACCGTGGAGTTCTGGCGCCGACAAGGCATCAGCCGCGTGATTCTGTCCCGGGAGCTGGCCCTGAATGAAATCCGCGAGATTCGCGAAAAAGTCCCTGCCATGGAGCTGGAAGTGTTCGTCCATGGCGCACTTTGCATGGCTTACTCCGGCCGTTGCCTGCTCTCCGGCTACATGAACCACCGCGATGCCAACCAGGGCGCCTGCACCAATGCCTGCCGCTGGAACTACAAACAAGTCGAGCACAGCCACGACCAGACAGGCGACCTCATCGCCACCTCGGCAAGCAGCGTAGAAACCTTCGAGCCCAAAGAAATCCTGCTGGAAGAACCCAATCGCCCCGGTGGCTACATTCCCGCCTACGAAGATGAGCACGGCACCTACATCATGAACTCCAAGGACCTTCGGGCCATTCAGCACGTGGCGGAGCTGGTCAAGATGGGTGTGCACTCTCTGAAGATCGAAGGCCGCACCAAAAGCACCTACTACGTCGCCCGCACCACCCAGGTCTATCGCCGTGCCATCGACGACGCCCTGGCAGGAAAGCCGTTCGACATGCACATGATGAATGAACTGGAAGCGCTGTCGAACCGGGGCTACACCGAAGGCTTCCTGCGCCGCCACGTACCGCAGGAATACCAGACCTACGAACAGGGTTCCTCCTTCCTTGGCACCCAGCAGGTGGTCGGCACGGTTGCCGAGGCGGATGACCGGTGGCTCACCATCGACGTGAAGAACAAGTTTGCCCCGGGCGACCAGCTTGAGCTGATCACCCCGGCGGGCAACCTGCACTTTTCTGCCAACGCGATGGAAAACCGCAACGGGGAGGCCATGGAATACGCGCCGGGCAGCGGCCACTTCGTGCGTATTCCGAAACCCGAGGGGCTGCCCGAATCACTGGAATTCAGCTACCTGACCCGGATTCTGCCTGCGGGCTAACGCATCTGGAACGCCCCTACCAGAGCTTAGCTGACTAGCACTTGCTGTCCCCAGGCGAGGATGACAACGCCAATGAAGGCAGCAAGTGCGTATTTCATTTGTTCTTTCTACCCTTGTCTCCCTTGCTGCGGGAGTCCAGAAGCTCACCGCTGACCGGGTCAACATACAGTTTCACGCGGTTGCCATCGGCGTCACGCCCTTTGACCTCGTATTTCCGGTCTTCACGCTCAATTTCACTGATATCGCTGTATCCTGCCTCCAATACCTTATTGTAGACCTCCGGAATGGTCAGCCAGTTTTCAGAGCCTGCAGCGCCTTTCTGGGACTGGGCGAAGGCAGTACCGGTAAGTGCTGTAGCTATTACGGTGGCGGCAAGCATGGTTGTTCTGGTTTTCATGGTGATAATCTCCAATCATTGAATCAGGGGCCGGTTGACCACTGTGACTGCAGTTTGCCGTTCCCTGCCTGAACCCTTGCTGAAGATGCCATTCATCGGCCATTCAGAAAGCCGCTCTATAATGGTCAGATGACACAGGAGTCCGAACGATGAAAGCATTCCGTTTACGGTACGGTCTCGCAGGCATCACGTTGTGCCTGCTGGCCATTGCTCTGCCACTGACCGCTGATGACGACGACCACGAGCGCGCCCGCCATGCCCTGGAGGCGGGAGAGATCCTGTCACTGGGCACCATCATCAACCAACTGGAACGGGACCACCCGGGGCAGATACTTGAGGTGGAACTGGAGCGGGAGGACGGCCGCTGGGTTTACGAAATCAAACAGCTGCGCGAGGGAGGAAAGCTCGTAAAGATTGAACTCGACGCCAGTAACGGTGAGCTTCTGCGCAGCAAAGAACGAAACAACAAAGCCAACCGGAAACAGGACGACAGGCGCTGATGCGAATACTGCTGGTTGAAGATGACACCACACTCTGTGCGCAACTGGGAAAGGAACTCACGGAAGCCGGCTATATCGTCGAAACCGCACAGAACGGCATAGACGCTCACCACCTGGGCGCCACAGAGCCGTTCGATGCCGCCATTCTCGATCTGGGCTTGCCGCAGCTGGACGGCCTGACCGTACTGAAAAAATGGCGAGCCGAGGGCCGTTCCATGCCGGTTCTGATTCTGACCGCCCGAGACGCCTGGCACGAGAAAGTCGACGGCATGGATGCAGGTGCAGACGATTACCTGGTAAAACCGTTTCACGTCCAGGAACTGTTGGCCCGCCTGAGAGCCCTGATTCGCCGGGCCTCCGGCCACGCCAGTGCCGAACTGCAATGCGGACCCGTGGTGCTGGATACCCGCAGCGGAAAGGTCAGTGTTGATGGACACACGCTGGCACTTACCAGCCACGAATTGCGCGTACTGACCTACCTGATGCACCACCCTGACACCCTGATCTCCCGAACAGAGCTCACCGAGCACATCTACGCCCAGGAATTCGACCGGGACTCCAACACCATCGAAGTGTTCATCGCCAGGCTCCGCAAGAAGCTGCCTGAAGGGTTGATCAAAACCACCCGGGGCCTGGGCTACCAGCTGGTCACCCCGGAATGAGGCCTCGCCGTCACTCAGCGCCTTCGCTCCGGCTCAGACTGCTGGCCGGCACTCTGGTTTGGGTCGCGATTACTCTCGCAGGCACCGGCTGGTTTTTGTCCGGCCTGTTTCAGCAGCATGTCACCGAACAACTCTACGCAACACTGGAAATCCAACTCAGCCAACTGGCTGGTGCCACCAGAGCCAACCCGGAAGGCGACATCAGCATCAGTACGCAGCTGAACGACCCCAGGCTTCAGCGTCCGTATTCCGGCCTCTATTGGCAAATAGACCAGGTCCGCAACGATGAACAGCCAGCCAGGCCAGCCTTGTTACGCTCCCGCTCTCTCTGGGACAGTGTATTAAGCGTACCGCAAGACCTTCCACCAAACGGCGCGCTCCACCGCCACCAGACAACCGGGCCGGATAATCAACCGCTGCTCCTGCTCGAACGGCTGATCTACCCGGCAGAAGCACCGCAACAGGGCTTGCGCCTGATGGTTGCAGCAGACGCAAGCCTGGTGACCGAGCCGATACAGAAGTTCAACGGCATACTCGGCTTTGCGCTGGCAACACTCGGCCTCGGGCTTCTCGTTGCCACGGTGATGCAAGTGATGATCGGTCTTCGTCCGCTCAACCAGTTGCGACAATCGCTTCAGGCGATTCACGAAGGCAAAACCCGGCGCGTCGAAGAGCAGTACCCTCGGGAAATCCAACCCCTGGTGGACGACTTCAACTCCGTACTTGGCCAGAATACCCGTGTGGTTGAACAGGCCCGCACCCACGCCGGCAACCTGGCGCATGCCCTGAAAACGCCATTGACCATCCTTTCCAATGCCGCCGCCCGGCCCGACGATACCCTGCCGGCACTGGTCAGCGAGCAAGTTGCCACCGCGCGACGCCAGATTGAGCACCACCTGGCCCGCGCCCGCGCAGCCGCTGCGGTTAACGTACCCGGAATGCGAACGGAGGTACGGCCTACCCTTGCATCGCTGGTGCGAGTAATGCACCGGCTGAACCCGGACAAAGCCATCGAGGCAAGCATTTCCCACGCCACCACCGACCCACTGTTCCGAGGCGAAAAACAGGACCTGCAGGAAATGGTCGGCAACTTGCTTGAGAACGCCTGGAAATGGGGCCAAAGCAAAATCAACATCACCATCGAGTCCAGTGAAGAGCACTTCACGATAGTCATTGACGACGACGGCCCCGGATTGCCCGAAGAGCAACGGGAAATTGTTCTGTCCCGGGGCGCCCGGGCCGATGAAACCGTACCAGGCAGTGGTCTGGGACTGGCCATCGTCAGCGACCTGGCCAACCTTTATCACGGCGCGCTCACCCTGGACAACTCCCCCCTGGGTGGATTACGCGCCAGTCTCACGCTGCCGACAACCGCTGTGCATAGTGGTTAACCCTGAGCGGCAAACACCGCCACCTCCAGCCCACATATAGGGCTGCACGCCTGATTAAGGTATAATCCCTACACGACCGATTTAATACCTGACTAAATTACTATGGTATTGTATAATCACTCGCCAGAAGCAACGGGAAAGGCACTCCATTAGCAGCCTCCCGTCATCCAAAAACCGACTGCAGGGCGTACTCAAGGACACGAGCGACCGCTGCAGCGCCAGCAAACCGAATGACATCCGCCGGTGCACACTGCCTTTGGCACTCCCGGCGAAACACAGGGCACCAAGCCCCAGATGAGAGAATTACGGAGCGACGATCATGGCGACCACCGACAAAGAGGTGAAAGAGCTGATCAAACGGGAATACGAGCACGGATTTGTCACCGAAATAGAATCCGATACCTTCGAACCCGGCCTCAATGAAGATGTAATCCGCCGCCTGTCTGAACTCAAGCAGGAACCCGAGTTCATGCTTGAGTGGCGCCTGAAAGCCTATCGTCGCTGGCTCGAAATGGACGAGCCCGAGTGGGCCCACGTCGACTTCCCGAAGGTGGATTACAACGCCATATCCTACTATTCGGCGCCCAAGAAAAAAGAAGACATGCCCCAGAGTCTGGACGAAGTCGATCCGGAGCTCCTGCGCACCTACGAAAAACTGGGCATCCCCCTGCACGAGCGTGCCAAACTGGCCGGCGTGGCGGTTGATGCCGTGTTCGATTCCGTTTCGGTAGCCACCACCTTCAAGGAACCGCTGGAAAAAGCCGGCGTCATCTTCTGCCCCATCTCCGAAGCGGTGCAGAAGTATCCTGAGCTGGTGAAGAAGTACCTGGGCAGCGTGGTCCCGGCCGGCGACAACTACTTCGCCGCCCTCAACTCCGCAGTCTTCTCCGACGGCTCCTTCGTGTATATCCCGAAGGGCGTTCGTTGCCCCATGGAGCTGTCCACCTACTTCCGGATCAACGCCGCCAACACGGGCCAGTTCGAACGCACTCTGATCATCGCCGAAGAAGGCAGCTACGTCAGCTACCTTGAAGGCTGCACCGCCCCCATGCGAGACGAGAACCAGCTGCACGCCGCGGTGGTGGAACTGGTCATTCTGGACGACGCCCAGATCAAATACTCCACGGTTCAGAACTGGTACCCCGGCGACGAAAACGGCAAAGGCGGCATCTACAACTTCGTCACCAAGCGCGCCGCCTGCATCGGCAAGAACGCCAAAGTCTCCTGGACCCAGGTCGAAACCGGTTCAGCCATTACCTGGAAGTACCCGAGCTGCGTGTTGCGTGGTGAAAACAGCGTGGGCGAATTCTACTCCGTCGCGCTGACCCATAACTTCCAGCAGGCCGACACCGGCACCAAGATGATCCACCTTGGCAAAAACACCAAGAGCACCATCATTTCCAAGGGCATCTCGGCAGGACGGAGCTCCAACGCCTACCGCGGGCTGGTGAAATTCGGCCCGGGTGCGGAAGGTGCGCGCAACTTTACCCAGTGCGACTCGCTGCTGATCGGCGACCGCTGTGGCGCCCACACCTTCCCGTACATCGAAAGCAAGAACAAATCGGCCATCGTGGAACACGAAGCCACCACCTCCAAGGTCAGCGACGAGCAGATGTTCCTG
>DATGQY010000065.1:0-8266 GCA_035303925.1 Marinobacter sp.
TGCCGGCACGTCCTTCCGGGAGCTGAGGAACGAGATCCGGGAAAACTTCGCCACGCTTTACCTGAAAGACACCAATGTTCCCCTCGAGTCCATTTCGGAAAAACTGGGCTTCAGCGATCAGGCGGGTTTCACCAAAGCTTATCGCTCCTGGACAGGCAACACCCCCGGCGATGTTCGTCGCCAGGCTCGCCCAAAAAAGTGAACACTGATCACCTTTCACTTTGATGCCGTTCACGGTTTGAACAATAACCCCTACCCACCACCGCTTTAGACAAAAATGGTGCCGCCCCAAGCAATGACCCGCGGCACCATAAGCCCGTCTAATACCCATGCAATCGTGGGCTCAATGCCCATGGCAAAGGGATTTTTGCAAGTCCGATCGAACAGCCTTAGTCGGTGATGTCTGCAGCCCTATCTACAACAAAGAACGCAAGACAGAGGACGAACTCATGAAACTCAGGAACCTCAACACCAGTGTCAGCAAGCTCGGCGCCGCCGTAGCGGCTGCGGCACTGATGGCGGGCGGCGCGTCTAACGCAGCTGCAGAACAAGTCTCAACCGAACTCGCTTTTGAATGTCCGTTTCCGCTGATCGGCACCCAGCCTATCCGTGCACAGATCAGTGCAGACATCCCGAACGTTGCAACCGTAGGTGACCCTACCCCGCAATTTGAAGTGACGGCGATCACCATCGTTAACGACAACGCCCGTACCGGCCTCAAGCTGGTTGGCTCAGAGACTGTTGAAGGCGTTGCCACCAGCATCAACAACGTCATCACGCCGAACCGTAGCCTGGAGCAGGTCGTTACGCTGGACATCCCGGCCACACCGATCCCTGCCACCACCGGCGAGTTCAACGTACCGGCCTCCGGTATTGCTCCTGAAGTCCTCTTTACCGAGGACGACATTGGCCAGGCCGAAATCCGTGTTGGCTCTCTGTCTCTGGAGCTGATTGCCCGTACGGCCAACGGCGCCATTGCACCAGCACCTATCGGTGAGATCTCCACCGACTGTGTGCAGTTGCCAGACCAGGACAATCTGCTGCAAACCCTTACGGTTGCTGACGTACCTGTTGAAACACCTCGCATTGATGTAGATGGAGAAGAACTTGCCTTTGGCTCTGTTCAGGCTGGTCTGACTGCCCAGAAGTCCCTCACTATCATCAACACGGGTAGCGCAGCACTCGGCATCAACAACATCTCCATCAGCGGTGATGATGCTCAGGTGTTTACTCAGACCAACGACTGTAGCGCTGGTTTGGCACCCGATGCCTCCTGTAGCGTGGATGTGACCTTTGCACCCAGCACCGACGGCGCTCGCGTGGCGACTCTGACCATCGAGTCGACTGACGCTGACAGACCAAGCATCGATTTGCCTGTGTCTGGTCGCGGAACTTTGGCTCCAATGCCGATCATCGAGGTAACACCTGACTCCGTTAACCTGGGCCGCGTTCTCGTGGGCACCAGTAAGTCTGCTCAGGTAACCATTGGCAATACCGGCAACGCTGCTCTGCAAATTGACAGCATCGCTCTTGAAGGTGCCAATGCCTCTGACTTCACTCAGACCAACAACTGCACCACCGTTGCGGCCGGTGCCAGCTGCTCGGTTGATGTGAATTTCACTGCTGCTGCTGCTGGTGTAAGCAACGCCGCTCTGGTTGTGCGTTCCAGCGATGGCGAGAATGCAGAAATCAGTGTTCCGGTTACTGCTGAAGCCATCGAAGATACACCTGGCGGCAAACTTGACCTCCTGCTCGGCCTGGAAGGCTCCACGCTGATCGCGGGCACTGGCGGCACCCTGCCGCTGACCGGTTCAATTGCGACCGTGCTTGACCTGGCTTCCGGAACCTTCGAAGCCGACACCCAGGTTCTGCCCACCTCTGGCAACTTCTCGGTCAAAGTGCTGTTCAGCAAGCTCAATGCTTCTGCCAACGTTGAATTCGAGCAGGCCGGTATCACTACGGGTTCCCTGATCGATGGCAAGCTGACAGCTAACTCCCCGCTGTACGTGAAAGTGCCCAAGGTTGCTATCAAGCTGGGCTGGCTGCCCCTGCGTATTGGTGGTGGCGACGAGTGCCGCACCAGCGAGCCGGTTAACATCCAGCTGACGTCTGCAGAAGGCACCAACTTCTCGCCAGCAACTGGCGGTGCAGTAAGCGGTGTCTACGACCTGCCACCACTGGAAAACTGTGGTCTTCTGACCAGCCTGCTTAACCAGTTCATGTCTGGCCCAGGTAACACCATTGATCTGCAGCTGACACCACAGCTCTAAGAAGTTCCGGCCTCGCCGGAGAAAAGGTCACAGTCGGCACCAGCCGGCTGTGACCAATAAGTACGAAAATAAAATCAAAAAAGGAATAACGACATGAAAAGCCTGAAGAAATCCGCGTTAGTGCTAGCCATTGCCGGGCTCCCTTTTGCCGCCCAGGCAGACCTCAAGCCCATTGACGACGTTCACATGGGTAACATCACCGGTCAGGCCGGTGTGACTATCGAACTGGAGACCAAGCTTTCCATCGATGAATTCATCTATACCGATGAAGGCTCTTTCTCCATCAAGGACATCAAAATCGGTGGTGCTAACCGTACCGACCTCTTTGAAGAAATCACCGATTTCCGTGATGCGCTGTTCGGCCAGACCAGCGACATGATCGACAACATCAAGATTGACATCGACGTGGCCGCTGACGGCGATGCGTTGATCAACATCTTCCCGATCACCGCTGCCCCGATCGACTTTGGCGTAAGCACTGGCGAGTGGACACTGCAAGGTGCCACCGACTCCACGCTGCTGGCCAGCAACTTCAACATGGTCGGTGCATTCACCAAAGTGGGCATCACAGTTGATACCGCAACCGACAAGCTGAACCTGAACACTCAGGTGGGCATCTCTGATCTGGACGTCGACATCGACTTCCTGGGCCTGGGCATCCGTGACCTCAAGATGACCGGTGCCAACTACATGGGAGAAGGCCTTAACGGTGCAACGGCCAATCCGAGTGTTCTGACGCTGGGTGCCACCATCGATATGGACGTTTATAAAGCGACCCGCCTGGGTGGATCCGGGGATGCTCTCGCTATCGATCTGAATACCTTCGCGGCTGACATGTCGATCGGTGAAGTATTGGTTGGTGGAACCTCAATCGGTTCTGTGATGCTGGACAACCTCGTTGTTCAGGACACCACCATGCGCATCTACGGTCACTAAGACCTGCTCCAGAGGCCCGGCAACGCCGGGCCTTTTTCTATTGCACCGCTCCCCCCTCATTGTACTAGCCTGACATCTCCGCAAGCCGCGCCATTCCAGCCTGACCGGCCAATGGCAATACCCTGACGCTTTGTCATAGTTGCCTTGACACAGATTTAACCCCAGCATAGTACCCATACCCAATCGAGGTTCCCGATAAGGACTGCCCATGCTCTGGATTCTGCTCACCATTGTTGTGTTCATTGTTGCTGCAACGTTCCTGCTGTTTCGAGTCAAAGACCTGTCACAGTTCGATGGCGGCGAGTGGGCCATCAAGGAAGTTGCCCCGAATCCCGCTCACGACGAGGTGCTGGCACGCATCAAGGACATGGGGCGAGCTTCCAAAGGGCTGAAGGGCAAAGCCCGATTGATGGCACTGCGCAATCACCTGGACAGTTTGGGAGAAGAGGTAGAGATTGAATCGGAAATCCGCCACACCCAGCACCCCCGCGGTGAATGGGTCATCGCGCCGGGTGCCGACACGCGCCGGCGTGTACTCTACATTCACGGTGGCGCCTGGGCGGCAGGCAGTCCACGCAGCCACCGGGCCATTACCGACCGATTTTCCCGACTTGCCAATGCCGCAGTGTTTGCGCTGGACTATCGATTGATGCCGGAACACCGTTTCATGGACGGTATCCGTGATTGCCGGCAGGCTTATACCTGGCTGCTGGCGAATGGCCCAGACGGTGAAGCGAAAGCAGAGTTCCTGGTGGTGGCGGGGGATTCCGCAGGCGGAAGCCATACCCTGTCGTTGATTGCCTGGATTCGGGACAATGGCATTCGGCCACCAAACGCCGCAGTGGCGCTATCTCCGTCCACCGACCTCACTCTGACGGCACCAAGCAATCGAGACAACATCCGCACCGATCCGCTTCTGGGGCCGGTGTTTGGCGGGCTTTCGAAAATCCCCCTGCCTGTGCTCTGGTGGGGCACCCTGGCGGCCTTCCGCATCTCCCCCACCAACCCTATTGCGTCACCGCTACGCGGCAACCTGCACGACCTGCCACCGGTGCTTATTCATGCCAGCACCACAGAAATGCTGCTGGACAACTCGGCCCGATACACGGCAAAAGCCAAGGCAGAGGGATCACCGGTAGAGCTCCACACCTGGCAGAACATGGTCCATGTGTGGCACATTTTCACCCCCCTCCTACCCGAGGCGGAGGAAGCGTTTGAAGATATCAGAGAATTCCTGAAACGCGTTGAATCGAATCAGCACTGACGCTGTCATGGCAGGAAAACGCCCGCGCCTCAGGAACGAGTGCGGGCGTTGCATTGACTGACCACCGAGGGCACGTCGGCCGCCTTTACTGGCCGACTGAACAGGTACCCCTGAAAGCGCCCGCAACCCATAGCAACCAGCGAAGTGAACTGTGCCTCTTCCTCTACACCCTCGGCAACCAGTCGCATACGATGGTTCTTGCCGATGGCAATGATGCTCTCCACCATGTTTCTGGCAGGCTCATCTTCAATTATGTTATCCACGAAGCTCTTATCAATTTTAAGCTCGTCGATAGGCAACTTACGCAACAGGCTCAAGGAAGAATAGCCTGTACCAAAATCGTCCATTGATAGACTTATGCCGGCAGCCCGCAGCTTTTTCAGAACAGTGATGACCTGGTCAAAACCGGAAATGAACACCGTTTCGGTAATTTCCAGAGTCAGATAATGAGGGTGAATGCCGTGTTGCGTCAGTTCAGCCAGCACCAGGTCACCGAACCCGGGCTGCATGAATTGGATGGCCGAAATATTGACCGACAATTCCAGTGGCAGACGCACCTGGTCCAGGATCGTGCGAAAATCAGCCAGGCTCCTGTCGAGCACATAGTTGCCCAACTCGACCATCAAACCGCAGGATTCTGCCACCTCGACAAACTCATTCGGTGGCACATATCCCAACTCCTCATCCTCCCAGCGAGCCAGCGCTTCCAACCCCACCACCCGGCCCGCGGTGTCCAGTTGCGGCTGATAGGCCATGAATATCGCCCTTTGGTTGATGGCACTGCGAAGCCGCTGTTCTATATGGACACGGCGTAGATAGCTCGCCTCAAAATCGTTGCGGTACAGGCATACATCGTTTCGGGTTTTCTTGGCCTGGTAGAGTGCCAGATGGGCGCTACGAATGACGCTGTTGAACGAATCTCCGTGATCAGGGAACACGGCGGCGCCCACGCTTGCGCCAAGTTGCAGTTTCAGTGGGCCGGCCGCCATTTCCCGGGCTAGCCCCCTAAGCAGTTCGCTGCAGAACGTCAGCAGGCTTGAAGGGTCCTGGATCGGGCTGACCACAGCGAACTCGTCACCGCCCAATCGAGATGCGCCGTGCTGTTTACTGGCAAGTTTGCGCAGGCAACGGGCAAATTCGCTCAACACCCTATCGCCGTGTTCCTGCCCGAAGCGATCGTTGATGCCACGGAAATTATCGATATCCAGCAAAACAACCCCGAAGCTCTCACCACTGTTAACTAGCCGCTGAATCTGATCGATCAAGCCCACCCGGTTCAGCAGGGAAGTAAGATCGTCATGCCTTGACTGGTGCATCAATGCGGAGCGGCGTTTCTTTTCTGCGCGCTCAATCTGTCGAACCAGGTAAAAAAGCAGAGCAAACAGTGCCAGAAAAACCATCACCAGAATCAGGCCACGTTCAAGAAAAGCGGTCCACACGGTCCGGATATTGGATTCTGAAACAATCCAGAGTTCATAATCGGGGGAATACCAGGCGCCACCAATGTAGCGCTCACCTTCACGCTGGTTGTAGTAAATGCTGGGTGTGGCGCGGGCTTTCAGTTCCTCTACGGAGGCGCTGTTTGCCTCTATGAGGTTGAGTCGATCAGCCTCGCGCTCGGCAGGGGTTCTTTGGATTGATGCGTACATGTCCGGGGTCACACCCTCACTGGACATAAACTGCAAATAGCCATCGTACTCACGGAATATCATCACCGAATCATTCGGCCCCGTATGCAGCCTGTTGCCGAAGACTCCAAGTTCCCCATCGGCCCGGATCCCCGCAGACATTACGGCAATCACCTCTCCGCTTTCATCCCTTATCGCTTTACGAGCCGGGATGATCCACGCACCCACTGCTGGCAGATAGTAGGTGCGGCCAACAATGAGCTTGTCGGACTCCATAGCGCGCAGGAAACCCTCACGGGAAGCTTCCTGCTCCAGTAAGTTAGGCATCAGACTGACATCGACCGTCGATGTCACCTTTACCAGCTGACCGTCCGGCATTGACATACCGAAGCCCGCCAGCGCGGGACTGGCTTCCATAATGTTGTCGAGAAAGGGAAGAACTTCACGGGTGGGGTTGATCAGATCGGACCGCACAAGTTCCGCGGCGGCAACATCCAGAATCAACTCCTGGGTACGCAGCACATTGGTAACCGACTGGCTGATCAGTTGAACGCGGGACTTATGGTGTAATTCCTGCGCTCTTAACGTCGACTGCCACATGCTGGTCAGAATCGAAGAAAGCACAAGCACACCAATCGCTACAACCAGCCAGAACAGCATCCATACGTTGCGATTGAAGATGGTCAAATCAGCCCCGCCAATGAGTCATTATTGTTTTCAGGAGTTCATGGCCTATGACGTGAGTATAGACACAATTTTGAAACAAGAGGAACTATCAGCTTAGCCAATCAGCCCGCTGTTAGCGACCCGGATAATGCCAACTGCAGCGCAATCGCAGACATCATTAATCCGATAACCCCATCAATCACTCGCCATGCCGCTGGGCGTGACAAAACCGGCGCCAACTTGGCTCCGAACCATGCCAAACCACCGAACCAAAGAATCGACGCACTGCTGGCGCCTGCAACGAAAACCGGTGCACTGGATTGCTGAGCCCCGACAGCGGGAATCAGTAAAAGGGTATCCAGATAGACCTGCGGGTTCAGCAGGGTGACTGCCAAAGTCGTCAGCAACACTCCCTTCAGACTGCGACGGGTCTCCAGGCCGACTTTAAGTGCAGCCCGCCCTCTACCTGCCCTCACAAAGGCCTGTACCGCCAACCATGCCAAAAAGGCGACGCCAAGCCAGCGCAGCACCTCCAGTGCCTGAGGCTCCGCCATCAGGGCGGCGCTAACGCCGAACATACCAAGTGTGAAAAGAATGATGTCAGAAGCCATGCACAAGCCCGCAGACCACCAATGATGTTCGCGGCGGATAGCCTGGCTAAGCACATAGGCATTCTGCGCGCCGATGGCCACGATGATACCGCCGCACACCACTAATCCTGTCAGGTAACTCTCGAGCACGGGTTGGGTTCCGGAAAAACAGAGGAAAAACGGCTTAGCGGTGAACGCCAAACCAATGGGGATAATTCAGCAAACAGTATAGCGCCAGCACGTCGTATACCCCGTGCCAGATCATCACCATCGCCAGGCTACCACTAAGCTGATAGGCCGCGCCCAGCACAACACCCAGGCCAGTGGCCATCACGAAGTAGGTGAAAGATACATAGTGAACCAAGCCGAACAGCACTGCCGCAGCCATCACGGCGGCCCAGGGACCCATATGCTGAAACAACCAGCCTTGAATGGCCCCTCGGAACAGTAGCTCTTCACCAACGCCTGCCAGCACGGACAGTGCCAACAACACTGGCCAGCGGTAACTGGACGCAAAGTTATAGAGCGCCTGCATCTGGCCACTCAGGTTATCTGGAAACAGCCTTGGGACCTTCGATAACACCAGCAGCAACAGATAGGTCGTGCCCGCACCCACAATTCCGTAAAAGACAGCTTCACCGGCACCGAGACCGACCAGCAACAGCGGAACGTCGAACAGCCAGATGGCAATCAGGCCGACCACACCGATACCGCCCTGAAACAACAGGGCGGTCAGCGTTGAGATCGACGAACTGCTGCGACCAGGCATGAATCAGCTGGAAAACAGATCCTTGATCGGGAACAGGTCATCGTAGGAGGGTGGCTGCTTCTGGGCTTTGGCCTGGAAGGTCTTCATCATGTCCGTGGGGCGGAACATCCCGGCCTGCCAGGTGGCCATGTACTTCAGGCTGT
>DATGQY010000066.1:0-24777 GCA_035303925.1 Marinobacter sp.
CTCCTCCTTGCGATCCGGATCCCAGTTAATCTTCGACAGATCCCCTTCGTAGTGATCAATCACCCGCTTATCCATCGTCTCGTACCACCACTGCGGCAGGTAAGCCGGCAACAACATCGACGCATAGCCACCCGGTAACTGCGGCGCCTTCTCAAAGTGGCGCAATGCCTGGAAACTGCGGGCCGGATGGGCATGATGGTCCGAATGTCGCTGCAACTGATACAAGAACAGATTGGTCACAATGTGGTTACTGTTCCAGCTGTGCTCCGGCTGTGTTCGTTCATACTTGCCATTTTTATCCTTCTGGCGCAGCAAACCATAGTGCTCAATGTAATTCACACTCTCCAGCAAGCTTGCGCCATATACCGCCTGCCCCGCCAGGAAAGGAATCGCCCGTGGCCCACAGATCAGCGTGGTAGCCCCGAAGAAACCGGCGCTCATCGCCCAGCCCTGTAACAACTCATTGTCCAGACTCCAGAAGCTCTTGCCCCGGCGTTCAAGCCGGGCCTTCTCGATCTTTACCGCAGATTTCATGCCGCCAAATACCGTCCGGGGCAAGAACTTCCAGAAGCTCTCGCCCATCTTGCTGCTGGCCGGGTCTTCCGGGGTGGCTACCCGTTTATGGTGACCAAAATTGTGCTCAACCACGAAGTGGGTGTAGCCCGTTGGAGCCAAAGCCGCCATTGCCATTAACTTGTTCAGCTTATTGGATTTGTGGCCCAGCTCATGGGCGGTATTGATCCCGATGCCATTGATGGCACCGACGGTCAACGTCAGCCCGATCTTGTCTTCCAGTGGTGTGTTTTTGCGACTGGCGAGCCACGCGCCCATGAACGTCATCGCGTACTGGGTCGGAATAAAAGCTTTCACAATGCGGTCGTAATACTTGTCCTGCTCCAGTGACTGCACGGCCGATTCCGGCGGATTGCTTTTGTCTTCACCGATCGCGCGATCCAGTGCCGGGATGATGCCGTGCACCAGCGCCGGGCCGGTCCAGGCCAGAGCTTTCAGCTTCTTGGGTGCCAGGGCATACCCGGTCAGCGCTGCCAGGCCAATACCGGGAAGAGCAGGGCCCATTAACCAAAGGTACCTTTTTGGATCTTTCCAGTCTTTGCCTTCCGCGGTAGCAGACGGTTTTCCCTGTAGTTGATCGACTGCTTTGTTGACCTTGGCGTTCATAATGGCGTCTCCATCTTGTTCGTTGTTCGAATCAATTTATGTCTGACAATCTTGCAATACAACAAAATTGAGCAAAGTCATTTCATGATGGCCTGAAATGACAAGTTGGCGGCGGGTGGCAGATTTCGTATTTCTGGTCCAGACTTTTGACAACAACAAGAACAGGGAAGTACCCGACATGAGTGCCACTAATCCCACATCGCAAACCATCTCCTGGACCATTCAGGAAATGCTCAGGGAATACATCCGCTCAAGGCATCTGGCTGAAATCGTCTATCAGGACCCGTCTGGGCAAATCTGCGTAGTGCATGAAGTTATTCGCGACCTTCTCAGCCGGGCGGGGCATGATTTTCTGGTCCTGGGTAAAGGCAAAGTGGTGGGCGCTGAACACGTGATCATGATTGACGGCCAGCGGTTAACGAAAGAGTAATCGGCTGGTAATTGCCTTGAACCGTGCCATGGTTCTACTCTGTAGGAGTTGTAAACACTTACGAACAGAAGGACATGTTATGAACAAGCTCTCGCTGAGTGCATTGGCACTGTTAATGACCCTGGGCCTTGCTGCCTGCAGTTCGGAAAGCGACGAAGGCGCAGACTTTGAAAAGGCCGGTGACAATGCCGCGGAAATGATGGATGACGCCGCCGACTCTGCAGAGGAAACCTACGAAGAAGCCACAGGCCAGGATGAAAGCGCCTGGGGTGAAATGAAGGAAGGCGCTCAGGAAGCTGCGGACGACGTGGGTGATGCCGCCAATGATGCCGCCGACAGCGTAGGTGAAGCGGCTGACGAAGCCGGTGATGCGATGGAAGAATCCTATGACGAGATGACCAAGTAAGTCATGTGTCCGGGTTCTAAACAGAAAAGGGCGTCTATCTATTAGGCGCCTTTTTTTGTGTTCAGGTCTTAATGTCAAATAATGTTAAAGAAACTGAAATAAAACCTATGCATTTCTGACACATATCCCGGTGAAACTGCTCTCTCAAAGCTCTGAATCACTCCACAACCTGAGAGAGACAAATCATGGCCAAGCACGACCTGGATGCCAATTATCTGGATCCGAACTACGAGCCCGTTGTAAACCACTCCGAAAACACCCCATTCCATGAAGTATTGTCTACCCGCATGCAGCGCCGTTCCGTGATGAAGGGAACTGTTGGTGCCGCCCTGGCAAGTGTTATGGGGCTTGGCCTTGTGGGTTGTGGCAGCGATAGCGACGGCGATGATCAGCCGGCTACCGGGGGCACGACCACGCCGGATACGCCAGAAAGGACACTCGGTTTTCAGGCCGTTCCAGTGTCAACAGCCAACGAGGTAGTTGTTCCAACGGGTTATTCAGCAAAGGCATTCTTGCCTTGGGGTACGCCCATTACCGGTTCCTATCCGGATTACCGGGCTGATGGCACCAACACAGGTGCCGATCAGGAGCAGCAAATGGGCATGCACCACGATGGCATGCATTTTTTCCCGATCGATCAGAAGAGTGGCGGTAACAGTTCTACTGAAGGTCTTCTGGTGATGAACCATGAGTACATCAACCAGAGCGCCATCCATCCGAGCGGGGCAACCGTCAATACGGACGGCTCCCGCCCGGCGGATGAGGTCCGTAAGGAAATCGCAGCGCACGGTGTTTCCGTGGTACACATTAAACAGGACGGTAACGGCGAATGGGATATCGTATTCGGAAGTGACTTCAATCGTCGAATCACGGGTGGCACCGCCATGGATATTCGTGGTCCGCTGCGTGGGTATGAAAAGCTTGTTACTCCGTACAGCCTGAACGCGTCTGAAACCCGCGGTACCCTTAATAATTGCTCAATGGGGCCGACGCCTTGGGGCACCTACCTGACTGCTGAGGAAAACTGGCACGGCTACTTTGCGTTTGACACCGACGCGGCTGTGCGCCCTCGCGAATATGTACGCCACGGTGTAGGCGGTGGTTCTCGCTATGACTGGGAAAAAGCTGACAGCGGCCTGGACCAGTACCGTCGTTTTGACGTAACACCAACCGCTGATGGTTCTGCCGAAACAGATTATCGGAACGAAGCCAACACGTTCGGTTTTATGGTCGAGATCGACCCGTTTTCGCCCACCGGTAAACCCCAGAAGCGCACGGCGCTTGGTCGGTTTGGCCATGAAGGTGTGATTTTTGCGCCAGCCAAAGAAGGTGAGCCGGTGGTTTGTTACTCCGGTGATGACTCCGGCTTCGAGTATATCTACAAGTTTGTGTCTTCCAAGCCTTACTACGCGGCCACAGCCGGTGGCCATCTGCTGGATGAGGGTACTCTCTATGTCGCTCGCTTCAACGAGGATGGCAGCGGTGAATGGTTGCCCCTGGATCTCGCGAACGAGGGCTTCGCTGCCAAGGTGTCGGCTGCCAAGGGCACGACAGTGGGCGACATCGAGTTTGATGGTTTCCAGAACCAGAAAGACGTTGTTCTGAACACCCGCCTTGCCGCTGACATTGCCGGCGCGACACCCATGGATCGTCCGGAGTGGGGCGCGGTTGACCCGAGAACCGGTGAGGTTTACTTCACGCTGACCAACAACTCTGGCCGTACCGAAGAACAAACCGATGCGGCTAACCCGATTGCGGAGAACCGGAACGGTCATATCATTCGCTGGCAGGAAGCAGGTAACGATTACACCGCTAACTCCTTCGAGTGGGATATTTTTGTCTTCGCCGGTGAGCAGGGCACAGAAACCGTGGTGGATGGTGAGGCGGTTGTCAGCCTGAATGACGATAACATTTTCAACAGCCCTGACGGCCTGTGGTTCGACTATAACGGTCGTCTGTGGATTCAGACCGACGGTTACAGCAACGAAACCTTCGGGAACCAGATGATGCTGGCCGCCAACCCGGAAACCCGCGAGATCAAGCGTTTCTTCGTGGGACCCAAGGGCTGCGAGGTGACGGGCGTGGTTACCACACCGGATAGCAAAACCATGTTCGTGAACATTCAGCACCCGCGTGAATTCTGGCCAAATGCTGCAGAGCAACGGCCCCGCGATGCTTGCGTCATCGTAACCCGGGACGACGGCGGCGTAATCGGCGCCTGAAGTCACTCCCTCAGGGCAGAATAGCCCACATAAACCCGCATTTTCCTTCTACGGAAAATGCGGGTTTTGTTTTTTTTGATTTCAGTCATCCCGGAAATGGCCGATAACCGGAACATAGGCTTTATGAATCCACTAAAGTAGCAGTTATTAACTGGCTTTAATTCTCTACTCTCAGGGTCCGACTTGAACCTCCGAATGAATGCGGACATAACAATAAAAGCGAGGGCTCCATGGGCTTGCTCGATCGCAAAACGGTTTTATGGGGGGGTGGCGTTGCCCTGTCACTTGGCATTGTCTGCTTTCTGGTTGCCCCTGTGTTAGGGCTGGATCTCGCATCATTGCTAGTGGGCCTGGTGGTGGGGCTGGTTGCGGCTGCGGGCTATTTCATCATTCGCGTACTTGAGCCTGTGGAACGTGGTATTCAGGGGCTGAATGATGGCTCTCTCCCTGCTGAGCACCCTCTCTACAACCAATGCCAGCAGTTACTTACCGAAGCGCGTGCAGGGCGCGTGCTGGCGGAAACGCTCTCGGAAAGCTCCGACGAAAATGCCATCTCGGCAGCGGAGGTGGCTTTTGCCGCTGACCAGGTTAAACAACGTCTTGATCAACAGGTGACAGAAACCGGTCAGCTGGCAGATTATGCCGGTCAGATTATGGACTCCGTCCACGAATCCTCAGCGCAGGCCACCGATGCAGCCACAATGGCGTTGCAGAATCGTGAAGTAAGCGTTGAGGGGCGTGAGGCGTTGGTTTCGGCCATTGAGAGTGTGCGGGAAGTTCACCACCAGTCGGAAGAAAACCTTCGACTGATTCAGCAGCTCAATGAAAAATCGAACAAAATCCAGAGTGTCACGGCCACCATTCAGGGCATTGCTGAGCAAACCAACCTGCTGGCGCTGAACGCTGCTATTGAAGCTGCCAGAGCCGGAGAGCAAGGCCGGGGTTTTGCGGTTGTGGCCGATGAAGTGCGTCAGTTGGCGGGGCGAACCTCCCAGGCCACCAATGAAGTGGCCGGCACGTTGGAGGAGATTCAGGCCGACACCGAAACGATTGTTTCCGGGATTGAAAGCCTGGCCCGGAGCGTCGAGCGGGGCCTCCAGTCGGTTGAAGGCGTTGGCGGCCAGTTGGACCAGATTCGCGATCAGTCAGATCGGGTTCAACAACAGGTGGCGCGGATCGCCGAAATTGACAAGGCCAATGAACAAAGTCTGGCGCAGATGTTCTCGGTGATCAAATCCGTGCGAGATCACATCTCTGAAAGCGACACCAGCGTTGCCTCGCTGGCTGCACAGGCCGCTACGTTGATGGAAGTGGCTGAGCAGGCGAACGCAGTGCTGGCACTCAACAGCAGCCAGAGTTATCACCGACGATTCTATGAGCATGCGAAATCCGGAGCCGAACAGATTGGCCACCTGTTTGAGCAGGCGATTCGGGACGGGAAGCTGACAGAGGCTGCGCTGTTTGACAAGAAACGTGAGCCTATTCCGAAAACCGATCCGCAACAATACAGCAGCAGTTTTGACCGGTTTACGGATCAGGCGTTACCGGTCGTGCAGGAGGCCGTCAAGAATGCCGATGATGCAGTTGTGTTTGCCATTGTCTGTGCCCCCGATGGCTATGTGCCGACTCATAACCGTGATTTTGCCCATCCGCCCACCGGAAACCGTGAGGTTGATCTGGTGAAAAGCCGTAGTAAACGATTGTTCAATGACCGCACGGGCATTCGATGTGGTCGCCACACTGATGACATGCTGCTGCAGACTTATCGGCGTGACACAGGTGAAATCATGCATGATCTCTCGGTGCCGGTGTATGTGAATGGCAAACACTGGGGGGGGTTCCGGCTGGGTTACCGGCCAGCGACAAAATGATCCCGCAGGAAAGCCTGTGCTAGACTGAGAAACCAGTCTGAAGGAGGTTGTCTGTGTCTGAATCCGAGTACATTCCCGCTGGATCAATGCCGGACAGAACCCCTGGCGCCGAGCCTGCCAGGAACCTGGCGGTTATCGTTTATATCCTGCAGGGGCTGTCGTTCTTCCTCGGTGGTGTTACCGCTCTTGTGGGCGTCATCATCAATTATGTAAAGCTTGAGGATGTACGAGGCACAGTGATAGAAGCCCACTTCCGCTGGCAGATTCGAACCTTCTGGATCGCGTTGCTTTGGACGGTGATTGGTATTATCACGCTCGTGCTGATCGTTGGTTGGTTTATCCTTCTGGGTATTGGAATCTGGACGATCTACCGTGTGGTGAAAGGCGCGCTGGCCCTCAACGACGGAAAAGCACCCTAGCTTTCCGTCACCTCATCAAGGCGCAACGCGCTCAGCATGCCCGCAAACCCCATCAATCCCAGCACCATAATGACGGCGATATCGGAAATCATCGAGATAGCGGCAGTGAAGGCTCCGGTCAGCAGTAACAGAACTCCGATGACAGTGTTACTGACGGCGGTGTAATCGGTGCGTTTATTGCCTCCTGCCATGTCCACCAGATAGGTTTTGCGGCCCAGACGCACGCCCGCGTGGGCAATGCTCAGAATGAAAAACGCCACGGGATAGAACCAGGCGCCGCCAAAGCCAGGACCGAACACAATGGCGATCGAACCAACCAGTAAGCAGACGCCGCTGGCCATGGCAGCGCCACGGATCATCACGCGCCGGCTGGAGGTGTCTGCTGCCCAGCCCCAGAAACTGGCACTCAGTGAACTGGCCAGGCTGCTGGCGAGCAGGAAAACCCCCAACATCCAGCCAATATCCGATTCTTTCTGCGCCATAACAACAAAGTAGGGCGAGGCGAGGGCGGAGCAAAGCAGTAAGGCGCGGGTAATGACGAAGTTGCGGAATGGCGCATCGCTTTTTAGCAGGGACAGGCTCTGGAAGGCTTCTGCCAGGGCATTGCCACCGCCACCGGTTTCGCCTGCGTATTCTTCAACGCCGGCAAACAGCAAACCGGCGATGATCCACATGCTGGCGGCAAGCAATAGCAGAAGAGCGTAGAAACCAATGGTGGGGTCGCCCCGGTCCCAGAACAGCAGGGCCGTGAGGATCACCGTGGCTGTGCCACCGAGGGTGCTGGCCAGTCCGGACAGCCGGCCCCGGCGGGTTTTTGGAATGCATTTGCCCTGGACGTCTTTCATGGAAACCGAACAGAAGCCCCGGGCCAGGGAAAACACAATCAACGCCGCGACAATGCCACCACCGGCGGCGTAGCCTTCCAGAAACCACACGCTGGCGGCCATGGCCATTACGCTCACGGCCTGGCCGAAACTGCCGAGGGTCCAGAACCATTTGCGAACCGCTTTGCGGCGCACCCAGGCTCCGATCACCATTTGCGGGATCATGGAGCCGGACTCCCGGATTGGTACCAGCCATGCGACCAAAGCCGGTGCCCCTACCGCACTCATTAACCAGGCCAGCACTGTTTTCGGGCTGATCAGCAAATCCCCGAGTTTGGTCAGCACATTGCTGAACAGAATCAGGAAGAAATTCCGGGGTACTTCCTGGCAGGCCTCGGCCGGAATGTCCTTGCAGACACGGGCGTCTTCTTCATTGGCAATCAGGCTGTACAGCTGGTTGATGGTGTAAGGGTTCTTTCCTGACAAAGCGGGTGCTCCGGAACGATTTTGCGCCAAGGATACCAGTTGCCGGGTTATTGCTTAAGTCTGACCCGCTTTATCCGGTTGGTTATATCAGGTGGTGATCCCAGTACAGGGAGAGGCTGGCAATCTCCCGGGCCGGCCGGTGGGCGCCCAGGCGAATCAACTGGCCCTGGCCGGAGGAAATCAGGAAATCCCCGCCGGCCAGAGCCTGCACACCGGCGCAATCCGGTATCGAGGCCTGCGCCACCAGCTTGCCGGTGCTGCCTTCGAAGACCACGGCCGTGCCCCCCACCGGGGAGGCCGCTGCTACAAGATCATTTTCCGGATGGGCGATTACGCTGGCGATGTAGTTGGCCAGCCCGGCCTGGGTTTCGTCATCAAAGCGGATCGCCTGCAGTCGACCGTTGGCCAGTTGTGCTAGCAGCGGCGGGCGCTCATGCAGGGGGCCCTGATACTGATAAGCCACATACACCTGGCCAGAGGGGCTTGCGTCAAGATGGCGGACGCTTTGCCGGGGGTGTTCAGGGCGCAGTCGGCCGACGAGGTTGCCGGTGCGCCGGTTCATCAGGATCAGTGCGGGGTCCATGGTGTCCAGGTTGAGCTTCAGGCGATCGTAATCCGGGTGGGTAAGAATACCGCCAAGACCGATCAGCAGGGTTTCGCCGTCCGGATGCAGAGTGATCTGGTGTGGGCCGATACCCGCCAGATCAAAGGTGTTCACCCGTTGGTAACCTTGCTCGGCATCGTAGACGGCGACAATCCCTTCGCCTTCGTGATAGCGGCTGGCGGTTGCGTACAGCCAGCGGCCGTCGCCCGAGAACACCCCGTGGCCGACAAAGTGTTCATCCTTGGCAGCCCGAATGCGCTGCTGGCGAGCGCCGGTAGTGGCGTCAAAGACATAAAAGGACCAACCGGGGCGCCTTTCGAAGAACAGAACCTCATTGCCACCCGGGCGATTGCATCCGCTGTGGCAGCGGGACTCTACATCGGCTTTCCATAGGGGAGTGCCCAGGCGGTTGAAGGTGCTGACCCCGAACCGGCCGTCGGGCAGGCCTACGGCTGCCGAATAGTGTTCCGGCTGGTGGCCGGTCTTGCGGGGGAGCAAGCCGCAGCCGGTCAGGTTGGCGGCCAATCCGCCGGCCAGAGCGGCTTTCAGTAAGTGTCGTCGGTTTCTGTTCATGGCAGGTAGCGCCCTCAATCCCCGTCGCTGGAGTTGAACCCGCGCACCACACCCAGGGCTACGGCGGCTTCATCGTTCACCAGAGTGGTTAATTGGGATACATCAACGTAAAGGTTTTGCAGGGCGCGAAACGCCTGGCCGTCTGTCAGCGACACTGCCATGGATGGGTTCTGCGCGGGGAAGTTGTCCAGCACTTCGGTGAACTGGCGGTTTATGCGGTCAGCGATGGCCGCTTCTCCGCTTTGTTCCAGCAGATCCTTCAGCCCGGGCAGGAACTGCTGTTGCAGGCCCTGTACGGTGGCTTCGACAGTCTGCAGGCTGGTGCCGCTGCGCCAGGCGTCAGTGATGTATAGATTTCGTTTGCCGTTGCCCCGGAGCCCCATCGGCTGGGCAAGGCGCCGCTCTTCGAGTATTTCGAGAGCGGCCATACCTGCCTTGATGGTGGTATCCCGATAGGGTTCGTTGTTCAGGTACGGGGTTTTGAAGTCTTGCCAGTCAGTGCTTACCTGCTGGCTGTTGGCGTGGATGTGGCGGGCAACAGCGGTCAGCAGCGTGCAGGTCCGTTTCGCAGGCAGGGCGCGCTCGCTGGCGGCGAAGGCCTCATCAAAAATCAGGTACTCGAGCATCGGGAAACCCTGGACGGCAACCCCGGACCGGTCAACCCGTTCGTCGCTGATCGGCTGATCTGAGCCGAGCAGGTTTCCGGCTTTGCGGGCGATCAGGTTTTTCGGGTCTGGCCAGAACTGGAACTGCCAGGACAGATTGTTGCGCTCCACCGGGCCGAAATCCACAAACCGCACCCGCTGCCAGGCCAGCATGGCGTCGAGCCACTCCTGTTCCAGGCGGGTTTTGGCCTTGGTGTGCGGAGCCTCGCAGTAGGCCTCTGCGGCATGCCTCAGCTCATCGGCCTCTTTGGCCAGGGACTGGTAGCCAGACTGTATGGCCTGGTGCCAGTGCATTCGGGCATCGGGCTGTGATGGATTATTGCCGGCGGCAAATCCGGTTGAGACCGTGCAAGCCAGGACTGAGGCACACAGAAATCGGCTAATGGACGGCATGACATCTCCTCAGAGCGAATTCAGAAAATTGATCAGGGCCTGGCGGTCATCTGCCGACATCTGACGGTAACGGCTTGCTGCAGGTTGCGCTTCGCCGCCGTGCCAGAGAATGGCTTCTTCCGGCGTTCGGGCCCGGCCATCATGAAGAAATCCGGACTGGGGGTTTACCACCTGGGCCAGACCCATTCCCCACAGGGGCGGCGTGCGCCATTCGTTACCGTTGGCCAGAAACTCATCCCGGCCGTCTGCCAGGGCCGGGCCCATATCGTGAAGCAGCAAGTCGGTGTAGGGCCAGATGGTCTGGTGGCTCAGGTCGGGTCGGTCTGGCACTTCGCCGGTCCGGTGTCTCGGGGTGTGGCATCCGGCGCAGCCGGTTTCATTGAACAGCCGGGCTCCCCTATGCACCGATTCGGAGCTCATATCTCGGCGCGCGGGCACCGCCAGACTTCTGGCGTAGAACGTGACAAAGTTGGCCACCTTGTCACTCACCTCCGGTTCGCCTCCGTGGTTAAAACGCTCACACTGTTGTTCCGGCGTGCAGTCGGTGGTGGGTTTAATGGAGGATGTCAGGCCCATATCACCGGCAAACGCGCCCATGCTTTGCTGATGCACATCCGGTTCTGCGGCCTTCCAGCCGAACCGGCCGGGCAGAGTTTGTTGGCTGGCGACATCCCACACTTGGTTGAGTTTGCCCGAGAGCCCGTTGTTGTCGTAATCGTTCGGGTCTGCCAACGCTTTGAGGTCAGCAATGGGGATGGCTTCCAAAAGGCCCATGCCGATCATTTGTGGGGCCACCCGGGGTGAAGTCAGCAGGTTCTCCGGCAGCGGCCCGTAGTTGGGGTTCTCGATGCGGTACACCGGTTTGCGCAGCTCAACCACCGTGCCGTCACCCAGGGTTTCCTGAACCGGCTGCCAGTCAATCACCAGGTCCGCTTCCGGTTTCGCGGCTGGCAAGGCCGCAGTTTGCAGTTGACTGCCGTAAACGGGTGCAGGTTTGAATCCCTGCAAGCGCAGGATATCGGCGTCCTGCTCCGGGTCGGCGGGCACGGCCAGGCGCAGGAACAGGGAGACCGGCGGCTCGTCAATGCCGGGTGGGTGCCCGCGGCCATCCTTGATGTGGCAACCCTGGCAGGAGTTGGTATTGAACAACGGCCCCAATCCGTCCCGGGCATCCGTGCTGGCCGGTGCTTCAACCCAAGGATTGCGGAAGAAGCTGTTGCCGACGCTGAAATCCAGGCGTTTGGTCATGGACAGGTTGCTTTGGGGCAGGGAATAGGCGTTGGTGTCGGATTGGTTGACGGTGCCATCGCCGCCGGTTGCGGGGGTGGTTTGTATCGGATAACCGGCGTGGGTTTCGGCAAGAAGTGGTTGGGTGCTGAAGGCCAGTGACAGCAGACAGAGGGTCAGTGTTCGTTTCATAACGACTCGCGTATTGGAATGGAAGAAGCCATGGAAAAACAACCTGCAGATTGAAGGAGGGTTTTCCATGGCTTGTTCTTGTTGGCGGGATACCGGGGTGGGGTACGACGCCCGGTATCCCTTTAGTGCAGCCGGTTCGATCAGAATGCGTGGCCAGCATCATCCGGAGACAGGGCGTCAATGCCGAGTTCCCGTGCAGCCTGCTCGATAGAACCAGTCTGTGCCACCAAGGCCATGATGGCTTCGTTCACAATCCGGGTGCCTTCGGCGTTGCCGGGCGCAATCATGGTGTCAAAGGTCATCGGGTTCTCGCTGCTTTCGGCTCGGGCTTTCATCAGGGCCAACGCCTTCATGGAAGCGTCCAGCTGACGGTTCAGCCGGCCATTCAGTTCCGGGTTGGTTTGCTCAACGAGATCCGCCAGAGAGGGGCCAGCGACCACAGAGCCGTCTGCACGGCGATAGCTGCCGGTATAAACGTTCTGAATGCCCTGGCCATTGTAGTAGTGGGAGTTGTGGGTGTTGTCGCTGAAGCAATCATGCTCGTCTTCATAGGAGTTGGCTTCCAGCGCGACCTTCATGCGCTCACCGGCCAGTTCGCCCAGAGACAGGGACCCCATTCCGAACAGCATCTTCTGGATACCTTCGCTGGCACTTGCTGAAGTCAGCTGGGCGCGATAGTTGTCACTGACCCCTGGTGCCCACTGGCCAACCATCCACTCAAGATCAGAGACCAGAAGGTCTGTAACGGCATCCAGATATTGGGCGCGGCGCTCACAGTTGCCGTTGGTGCAGTCGCTTCCCTTGGCAAAGTCAGTCACCGGGCGCTCACCCGCGCCGCTGTCGAAGCCATGCAGGTCCTGCCCCCAGAGCAGGAATTCAACCGCGTGGTAGCCGGTGGCCACGTTGGCTTCAGAACCACCCACTTCATTCAGATTGGCCAGAAGTTCAGGGGTGAGGGTTGCGACCTCCAGAGTTTCACCGCCTACGTTGATACTGTTGCTGGCGATGATGTTGGCGGTTGCGCCGGCGTTTCCAAGTTCGTGCTGGTAGTCATCGGCCTTGACGTAGTCGATCAGGCCTTCGTCCAGAGGCCAGGCGTTCAGCTGGCCTTCCCAGTCGTCCACAATTGCGTTACCGAAACGGAACACTTCAGACTGCTGGTAGGGGACGCGCGACGCAAGCCAGGCTTGCTTCGCGGCTTTGAGGTTGGCTTCTGTCGGATTTGCAATCAAGCGATCTGTGGCGTCATTCAGGGCGCGTGCGGTAATCAGGGCGTCGTCGTATGTTGCGTGAGCCAGACTGGCATAGTGTTTAACCACAGAACTTTGGGTGGCGGCCCCGGAATCCTCAGGTGTTTCAGAGCTGGCGCAGCCAGCGGTCAGGGTGGCGGCGAGCGTCAAAACCATTGGAAGCGGGCGGATCAGTGTGCTCATTACAAACTCCATGTTGATTAAATGCACTTGCAAATAGGAAACATTAGCGTTCAGATTATGAGTTTGTCGGCGTCGGGAAGCAAGAGGTTTTGACGAATGTCAGCTTCACAGCGACGGTTTCCTGTCTCGCCGGTCTCTGCCGGAAGCGCCTTGCGCTTGCGTGGGTGGATTGACTGCGGCTTAATGGGCTCCTGAAAGCAGGAGCCCGATATGTTGAGTTACCTTCACGCCTTCCATGCCGGCAACTTTGCGGATGTACAGAAACACGCCGCACTGATTCTGGCCCTGGTCATGATGCAGGCCAAGAAATCCCCGATTGCCTGTTTTGATACCCATGCCGGCAGCGCCCTCTACGACCTGACCAGTGAGCGTGCACGAAAGACCGCCGAAGCCGACGGCGGCATACAGCGTTTGTGGCCCGTGCGGGGCAGTCTGAATTCACCGGATTGGCAGGCCATGCTGGAGATTCTTTCCGGCTTGAATAAAGGCTCCGCTGCACTGACAACCTATCCTGGTTCGCCCGCGTGGCTGGCGCAATTTTGCCGCGAGGGGGATTCGGTTACGGCGTTCGAACTGCACCCGGCTGAGGAGCAACACCTGGGCGTCTGGGCAAAAACGGCGGGAGTCCGGGTATTGCATCAGGATGGCCTGAAAGGCTTGTTGCAGAAGCTGCCGCCGCCCCAGCCCCGACTGCTGACGCTGATTGATCCTTCCTATGAAATCAAAACCGACTACGACACCGTGGCCGAAACGTTGATTCAGGCATGGAAAAAGTGCCGCCATGGGGTCTATCTTGTTTGGTATCCGATTCTTACCAGTGGCTTGCATCACCCGTTAATGGCAGCACTGCAAGCTGGAGAGGTTCGCAAAATTTTGCGCAGTGAGGTGATGCTTGACCACCCCCCGGAGCGGGGCATGGTGGGCTCGGGGATGTTACTCATTAATCCTCCATGGGGGTTCGAACAGCGCTTCGCTGCGATGATGGATGATCTGAAGGGGGATGACAGGCTGGCACTGTCGTCGTCCCTGGACTGGCTGGTTCCCGAATAATCTGGCGTGGAGTGTCACTTTGACAACTGATACGGACCAGGATCATCCCTGCCTGCCTGGTGGGCTGATTCCTCTCGATCAATGGAAGTCACCTGAAACCTCGGTACACAAAACCGTGCGTGCCGGATTTCAGGATATTCTGGAGCAGCTTCGGTCCAGCATTACCCCCGAGGGGCGGGCCTTCGAAAAGCTCGACAACCTGCCGGCGCTGTCGGCGGCCAAACTGAAAAAATTCGCACCAGAGCCCAGCGCTGAAGAATTGGCCAATGCCCTGAATCAGCAACTAGAGGTGTTCAGACAGGACGGGCACCACAATCGGCCGGTGAATTTTCTGGTCGCGCCTCCCTTTTCCGGTGTTCCTCAGGCCTTGGTCGCGATGAAGCGGCGGGTGATTATGCCGCCCGATAATCTGTTGATGTCAGAGCAGGAGGTTTCCGGGTGGTGGGATGAGCAGCTGGCCGGTGACGACTGGGTGTTGCCGGAACTGGCTGATTTCTGGTTGCGACACCGCTCTGGCCTCAGTTTGCTGAAAGAGTTTTTTGCCAGGGTGGCACTGGATAACGCCGGCGAAGGCGTTGTGGGTTGCTCAAGTTGGTGCTGGCAGTTCTGGATACAGTATCTGCCTGAGCTTCACACCGGGCCGGTGACCCTGACTTGCCTGACGGGCGATCGGCTTACGCAGTGGCTGGACTATCTGGCGTCGGGTAAGAGTGGCCGACACCTGACGGCCAGAATGACCCACGATGGTCTGTATGTGTTGCCTGCCCGGTCGAAAGATTCCAAGGATAAGTACAGCAGTTTTGCCCAGGATCTTGCGAATGTCGCCCGGGGCAACCGGGGGGTGGCTCATGCGATATGGCAGAGAGCGCTGAGGGCGAAGCCGGAAGAAGATGCTGAACAGGAAGGCGCGGAAGATACGCCGGCAAATGGCCCCAAATGCTGGGTGGCACCGTTAGATCAGCTGAGCCTGCCTTCCGTGCCGCACAGTTCAGGCCGGCAGTGCGGTCACATTCTGCATGCGCTGTTACTGCACAACGGGGTGTCCCGGGCGCAGCTTGAGCTGGTCACGGGAATTCCGGGACAGGAAATCAGCCTGACCCTGGCCCGGCTCACCAGGGCGGAACTGATCAACCAGGATGCGCAAACCAGCCGCTATCAGGTCACGCCCCTGGGCTATCCGGCAGCGCGTAAATACTTGCAGGCCCGGGGCTATCCGGTTGACGGATTTTAGGAGAGGGTGATGGGAGATTTCGGGCTCAAGGATGCATTGTCATCCATAACCTCGACAGCGATTCTGGAAGCCATTGCGGTGGTTGTGGCGGCGTCACTCCTGATTCTGGCGATTCAGAAACTGGTGCCGGCCGTTGCGAGCAAATTGTCTGGTAAGCCACGTCTATACCTGCTGGCGCTGGTGCCGTTGCTCCGCTTGCTGATCATCATATTGACCATTGTGATGGTGGTGCCGATTCTGGTGGAGCCTTCCTTCGAAAATATGCTGGCGATCTTCGGGGCGCTGGGCCTCGCGCTGGGGTTTGCCTTCAAGGATTACGCCAACAGCCTGATTGCCGGCATCGTGACGCTCTACGAGATGCCTTACCGGCCGGGTGACTGGATTGAGGTGAACGGCTACTACGGTGAGGTTCGGTCGATTGGAACCCGGGCGGCGGAAATTGTCACTCTGGACGACACCGTGATCGTCATCCCCCATGGCCTGCTGTGGGACACGCTGCTGGCCAATGGCAACGATGGCACGGATAACCTGATGTGTGTCGCCGAGCTCTATCTTGATCCCAATCACGATGTTGCGCGCCTGCGTTCGCTTTTCCGCGATGTGATCTACACCTGCCCGCTGACCCGAACCTATCAGCCCGTCATTGTGGCGGTGTCGGCAAACGACAGAGGCATGGAATATCGTCTGAAAGCCTACCCTCTGGAGCCGAAAGATCAGATTCGTTTTATCTCTGACCTGACCGCGCGGGCGACGGAGGTGTGCAGAGAGGAAGGCGTCCGGATACTGTCGTGGCCACCCCTGCCCAGCTGAGTGCGGAGTCACCATAGCATTCAGTAGAACGAAAAAGCCCCGCACAAGCGGGGCAAACTGACGAACCGGATGCAGGCTCGTTTACATCAGGGCGTCAACGCGATTACGAACTTTCGGCTCACTGCTGTAGGCCGTTGCGATAGAGTTGTAGGTGGGGATGTCCATGCCTACTTCCTCGATTACAGAAACCATTTCATCGTTGGCTTCCATTTGCAGCTCCTGCGCTTCTTGCTGGGAGTCGGCCGCCTCAATTTTCTCGATGTACTCTTCACGGACCTTCATCACGCCTTCCTGGGCGTCGATGAAGCGCTTCAGCTCGGCATCGTCGAAATTGGTGTCCTGAGTACCTGCGGCTGCCGGGTTGGAATAGCCAGAGCCCTGTTCAGCTTGCGCGGGCTCTTGCTGGGCCATGGCCGGTGCGGCTGCGAGCAGAGCAAGGGAGGCGGTCAGGGATACGAGAAGTTTATTCATAAGTCAGGCTCCTTGGGTTTGACTTAATCGGGGTTGAGCTCAATGGAATGCAAAAGCTCGTTCCCGTGTTTCAGTGAATGTCTCCCAAGCATTTGCAGAAGCTGTGCCAATTATTGTTTTTTATTTTTTATCTTTTAAAACAATAAGATATAAATTATCGATATTAACTTGAGGTAATCTGTGTTGTGGCAAAATGCCACATGTGGCACAAAAGGTGTGACACTCTTTCTTAAGGACTGGCATATGACATCGGTGGCCCGTCGAATTCGTGATGTGTTCCGCTCATTACAACTCACCCTGGTTCTGAGTATCGTGGTGCCGCTGCTGTTGTTCAGCGGCATCGCTATTTATGTGGGGCTTGGCGCGGTAGAGCGGGCGCTGAACGATCGTTTGCGGGAGGATCTTGAACTGGTGGCCCGGGCAGTGAGTGGGCCGGTGGCCAACGCACTGGCTGAAGGTGACGAGCTCGTACTCGGCGAGTCCCTCAAATCCATTTTCAAGATTGGCCGGATTTCGGGGGCCTCGGTATTTGATGAAAAGGGCGATCGGGTGGCGAGTCTGGGGGTTGCAGATACCGACGTCACCAACAGTGAGAGCGCCGAAAAGGTCATCGCCAGTGGCGAGCTCGGCGGAGCTTTCCGGCGAGTGGATGGCGAGTCGGTGTTTTCCCAGTTCACGCCCCTGGTGGCCGATGACGGGCGTATCCGGGGGCTGCTTCAGGTGACCCGGAAACGCAGTGACTTCCATAATCTATTAGCCACCACTCGTTGGTGGGCCGTGACTATCTGGTCGGCTATTTCCGTCATCATTATTCTGGTGGTTGTGCTTGGCCACTACCGCACGGTAGGTCGGCATGTAAACCGGCTTTTGGAGACCATGAATACCCTGGCGCCGGGGCAGTGGTTGCTGGCGATTCCGGCATCTGGCCCCCGGGAGCTCAGGCAGATTCATCAGGGCGTGTGTGACCTTGGGGCGCGAATGCAGGCGGCGGAATCGGAAATTGAGGGTCGTATTGCCCGTGAGCGCGCCCTGGCGGAGCAGCTGGAATACCAGGAGAAAGTGGCCATGATCGGCCGGGTGGCCGGTGGCGTGGCCCATGAGCTCGGGGCACCTCTTAACGTTATTCAGGGCAGGGCGAAAATACTGGAGCGGTCGGGCTTGCCTGCAGACCAGCAACGGCATTTGCACGACATAGAGCTCCAGGTCAGAAGAATGACCACCATCATCCAGCAGTTGCTGGATTGCTTCCGCCACGTGCCGGACTCCCGACGTTCTTTGGATCTTGCGACGGTGCTTGCGGATGTGATGCAACGGGTTACTGAGGATGAACGATGTGCCGGCCGGTCCGTGACAACGGAAGGTCTTGAGGTCTCCATGCCGACCCGGGCAGAACCGCTTCGGATTGGTCTTGCGTGCCTGAATGTGATTCGCAATGCCTGTCAGTCCGCAAAATCGTGTTTGCGGGTATCGGCTCATGAAGCTGGTGATTTCTGGGAAGTGAGGGTGGAAGATGATGGCCCCGGCATCCCCGAATCGGACCGGGAACAGATTTTCGAGCCCTTCTACAGCACCCGCGCCGCAGGTGAAGGCACCGGGTTGGGCCTAGCGGTGGTCAGCAGTGTATTAAAGGAGCATGGCGGTCGTGTGGAGGTCGATGACAGTGATCTCGGTGGTTGTCGGATGAGCCTTTATTTTCCGAGGGAGCAAAAATAATGATGCCAGAGACGGCAACCATCTTGTTGGTGGAAGACGACCCAAGCCTGGGCCAGTTGCTGGCGGAAGAGCTGGAAATGGACGGCTATTCCGTTGTGCGGGCCGCCACGGTCGCCAATGCACGGCAAGCCCTCTCAGCACAGAGGCCGGCCCTGATCGTATCGGACCTGCGCCTGCCCGATGGTGATGGCATGCAGGTGCTGACATTTCAGCAAGCAGAGCATCCTGGTATTCCGTTCATTGTGATAACTGCCTTCGGCACGGTGGATCAGGCGGTTGAAGCGCTGAAAGCCGGGGCCGACGACTTTCTGACGAAGCCGCTGTCGACCGACCATCTGCGGCTCAAGATCCACCGGCTGCTGGCTCAGGCGGATGTGAACCGTCAGTTGGCGGAGATTCAGTCTCGGCAGCACGGCCAAACCAACATGGGGCTGGTCGGCGAGAGCCAGACCATGGATCGATTGCGAGGCGAGATTCAGCAGGTCGCACGAAGTCAGGCAGCGGTCCTGATCAACGGCGAAAGCGGCACGGGCAAGGAATTGGTGGCGCGGGCGATTCACACTCAAAGCGAGCGGTCTGGCGCAGCGTTCCTGGCGGTAAACTGCGCGGGTATTCCACCCGACCTGATGGAAAGTGAGTTTTTTGGCCATGAGGCCGGAGCTTTCACTGGAGCCCGACAAGCTAGAAAGGGTCTGTTTGCCGAAGCCAGCGGCGGTACGCTCCTGCTGGATGAGATTGGCGAAATGCCTCTGGCCTTGCAGGCAAAATTGTTGCGGGTATTGCAGGAAGGTTCGATCAAGCCGGTCGGCGCGGATCACGAGGAAACCGTGGATGTTCGCATTCTGGCGGCAACCCATGTGGACCTGATGAAGGCGGTGCATGAGGGCGCGTTTCGCGAAGACCTTTACTACCGGCTGGAGACACTGTCACTGAATGTACCGCCACTACGGGACAGGGGGGAGGATGTTGAGCTGCTGGCGATGCACTTTCTGAAAGAAGCCTGCCGGCGCCATAATCGAGGGTTTATCAAGTTGAGCGATGTGAGTCTCAGGGTGATCAGAGATTATCCGTTTCCCGGAAATGTGAGAGAGCTATCCAGCGCTATCGAACGGGCCGTCACCTTTTGCGATGGCGACACCATACAGCCCGAGCATTTACCGGAACGCATCCGTAAACGCCAGAATCTGCAGACTAATCCTGCGCCTGAGCCGACGACGGGCAATTTGTCTGAGTGGCCGACGCTGGATACTCTGCAGCAGGATTACGTACGCCGGGTGATGGCTGCGGTCGATGGCAACAAGCGCCGGGCGGCCCAGATTCTGGGTATCAACCGGCGTACACTCTATCGCTGGCTGGACTCCGGAATGGAGTCGAGTGATGACTGATCAGAAGCAGGCCATGTTTTACGGCCTTGGCACGGTGCTGCTCTGGTCTACTGTGGCCGCCGCCTTCAAGCTGGCTCTGGTGGATCTGGCACCGGTGCAGATGTTGCTGGTTGCGTGTACGGCATCGATCTTTGTTATGGCCGGGGCTCTGATGATCATGGGCCGCTGGCAGCAGGTGTTTCAGCTCAGCAAACGACAGTACCTGCAGTCAGTGGGGATGGGGTTGATCAACCCGTGCCTGTACTATTTTTTGCTGTTCGGTGCTTTTGACCGGTTGCCGGCCCAGGAGGCCCAGCCCCTGAACTATACCTGGGCGCTGGTTCTGGCCTATCTGTCTGTGCCGTTTCTGGGCCAGAAGCTGCGCCGCATCGATATTCTGGCCGGACTGGTGTGCTATGCCGGTGTGGTGGTGATTGCCACCCGGGGTGCGGTCACCTCCTTGAGCTTCTCCGATCCACTCGGGGTGTCTCTTGCCCTGGGCAGCACATTGGTGTGGGCGTCTTACTGGATCATTGCCACCCGGGATACCCGGGACCCGGTTGTGGGCCTGTTTCTCAACTTTTTGTTCGGTTGGCCGGTCATTGCGCTGGCGTGCTGGTATACAGCCGGTCTGGCACTGCCTTTGGGCGGGTCGTTGGTGGCGGCTCTCTACGTCGGAGTATTCGAGATGGGGGTTGCCTTTGTTCTTTGGTCTCAGGCGATGAAAAAGGCGGTAAATACTTCAAAAGTCAGCAATCTGATCTTCATCTCGCCGTTTTTGTCGCTGGTGTTTATCTACTTCATTCTTGGTGAAGTCATTCTACCCTCTACCTATGTGGGGCTGGCGCTGATTCTGGCAGGTTTGTGGTTGCAGCAAATGAAAGTCAGGGCGAGGGAGCAGGTGTTGAACCATGACTGATCACTGGTTTCTCTATCTGGTACGTACCGCGTCCGGAAGCCTGTATACCGGCATCACCACCGATGTGGAACGCCGCTTTTCCGAGCATCAGGCAGGCGCACCCAAAGGCGCGCGCAGCCTGCGGGGTAAAGGGCCTTTGATCCTGGAATTCCAGGCACCGGCCGGTGACCGCAGCCGGGCATTGCAACTGGAGTGGCAGGTGAAACGCTGGCCCCGAACCCGTAAAGAAGCCTTGCTCCGGGGTGATATCAGCCTGCCAGATGACACCTGATGTGTTCGGCCGCCACCTTGAGTGCTTCGGTAGCGCGATCGAGTTGACCGCTGTGAACCTGAAACACGTGCCAGAGGTTGTTATAGATTTCCAGGTGGGTCTCCACGCCATCCCGTTTGGCCACGTCAGCCAGACGGGTGGCATCGTTGAGCAGGATTTCCTGACTGCCCACCTGAATCAGCAGAGGGGGCAGGCCGCTCAGAACGCCAAACACCGGTGAAATCATTGGGTTGGTCAGTGGAGTGTTGCCGGCGTACATTTTGGCGGCGTTCTGGGTCCAGCTGGCGTGCAGAACGGGTTCGCATTCCGGCTGGTATAGCTGCTGCTCGGAAAGGTCGGTCCAGGGCGAAAAGCAGGTAATGGACGATGGCAGAGGATGGCCATGCTCGCGCAGTCGCATGGCCAGCGCCAGAGACAGACCGCCGCCGGCGGAATCTCCCGCCAGGGCGATATGGGAGGCTGCTTTACCTTGGCTGAGCAGTGCCAGATAAACGGATTCGGCATCATCGGGTGCGGCTGGATAAGGATGTTCCGGAGCCAGGCGGTAATCCGGAATGATGACCTCGCACCCACTCAGCCTGGCCAGGTGGCCGGCAATGCCTTTGTGGGTTGAGGCTGAGCCGATGATGTAGCCACCGCCGTGCAGGTACAGGAGTGTACCAACCGGAGTGGCCGGGGCCTGGGCTCTGATGACCGGCACATTGCCAAGGTCATCCTGGCGGAAACGGACCTCGCGGGGAGGCAGGGAGCTGCGGTAGGCCTGCCGAATCAGGCGGCGTTGCAAGGCCAAAGGGACAGCGTTCGAGAGCAGGGGGCGCACCAGACGGTGCATGGTCTGGCGTAACCCGGCCTCAAGAAGCGGCTGGAACATCTGTGTTCTCCCTCGTGAATGCGTTAGGATGACGATCAATTATTGACTCATGACAGGCGTTTAACTCTACGTGTACTGGAAAACAGATACCATAGAAATACCGAACTGGGACAGACATTCCCTGCTGGGACGGCTTGAGCTGTTTAACCCGGCTGCGCGCCGGGAGCTCAGTGTTGAAATGGAAGCGTACTGTCGGTTCTATGGGCTGGACCTGTGGGTAGAGCACCCGGACGTGACGTACCATCAGGGGTACATTAACGCAGCGCATCATGAAGTGATGGTGCATTACTTCAAGTTGCCTGAGTCGACCCCGGTCAAAGGGACCGTGTTTATTCTGCACGGCTATTTCGATCATGTTGGGCTCTATACTCAGCTGATCGATCGCTGCCTGGGTGCCGGTTTCGATGTGCTGGCATACGATCAGCCCGGGCATGGGCTTTCCAGTGGCACGCCGGCAGCTATCGGGAGTTTTCTTGAGTACCAGGCTGTGCTGTCGGAAGTGCTGGCGCAGGTGGATGGAAAACTGCGCGGTCCATGGTATGCGGTCGGGCAGAGTACAGGTGGAGCGATACTGATTGACTATCTGCTGTCTAACCACCACAACCAGGAAACGTCTGCGTTCCGGAAAGTGGTTCTGCTGGCCCCCCTGGTGCGTCCTGTTGGCTGGCTTGGTGCGAAGGTGCTGCACAGTCTGGTAAAACCGTTTCTGAGCCGCTGGCGCAGAGCTTTTGGCGCGAACAGTGGTAACACGCGTTTTCTGAGTTTCCTTCGGGAACACGATCCCCTGCAGGCCAGAGCGGTGCATGTGGACTGGGTCACGGCATTGCGCAAATGGGTCCCGCATATTGAATCTGCGCGGCCGGTGGACTTTCCTGTCACGGTGGTTCAGGGTGAAAAAGACCTGACAGTAGATTGGCAGCATAATTTGCGGATTATCAGAAACAAATTTTCGTCCGTAAAGGAACGAAGAATACCGGACGGTCGTCATCATTTAGTGAACGAAGCCCAGGATTTGCAGGCGACGGTGTTTAACACCATTATTGATACATTCTCAGAGTAAAGTGGCCGGGCCGGTTCAGGCCTGACCAAAAAAACAGAAGCAGGAGATTACAGTGAAGAAAACCATCCTTGCCTTTGCAGTTGCTACCGTAGGCCTGAGCGGCTGTATGACTTATGACCCCTACACCGGGGAAGAAAAGACCTCCAGCGCCACCAAGGGCAGCATCATTGGTGCACTTGGCGGTGCTGCGATCGGCGCTGCGACCTCCAGCAAGAGCGACCGCGGTAAGGGCGCCCTGATTGGCGCCGCTGGCGGTGCAGCTGTGGGTGGCGGTATCGGTTACTACATGGACCGTCAGGAAGCTCAGTTGCGCCAGAAGCTGGAAGGCACCGGGGTTCGAGTGGTTCGTAATGGCGATCAGATCGAACTCGTTATGCCTGGCAACATCACGTTTGATACGGACCAGTCCACGATCCGCTCCGGTTTTACCGGCACACTGGAATCTGTTGGTCTGGTTCTGAAAGAGTTCGACAAAACCATCATCCAGATTGAAGGCCACACCGACAGTACTGGCTCTGATAGCTACAACCAGCTGTTGAGTGAGCGTCGCGCGTCTTCGGTTCGTGACTTCCTTCTGAACCAGGGCATTGAGCCTGCTCGTACCCGTGCCACGGGTTACGGTGAGCGATCCCCGGTTGCGTCCAACGACACGCCTGCGGGTCGTGAGCAGAACCGTCGGGTTGAGCTGACGCTGGTGCCGATGCAGTAACAGCGTAACCGGCAAAGAAAAACCCCGGAGGCGAAAGCCTGCGGGGTTTTTTTACGGCTACTGATCAGATCAGAACAGTACGCGGCAGCGAATAGTGCCTTTCACCTGGCGCAGTTTCTCCAGGGCCAGTTCACCGTAGGCCTTGTCCACGTCAACAACGACGTAGCCAATATCCTCTTTGGTCTGCAGGTATTGGCCACAAATGTTGATGCCGTTCTCGGAAAACACCTGGTTGATCTCGGACATCACGCCCGGCACGTTCTCGTGGATGTGCAGCAAGCGGTGCTGGTTCGGGTGCGATGGCAGTGCTACTTCCGGGAAGTTCACAGAAGAGACGGAGGTGCCGTTGTCGCTGTACATCGCCAGCTTTTCGGCTACTTCGCGGCCGATGTTTTCCTGCGCTTCGATGGTGGAGCCGCCCACGTGGGGGGTCAGAATCACGTTATCGAATTCACGCAGTGGTGAGACGAATTCCTCGTCGTTGGACTTGGGCTCAACCGGGAATACGTCGACGGCAGCACCCAGCAGTTTACCGGAGCGCAGCGAGTCGGCCAGCGCGTCAATATCCACAACGGTGCCACGGGAAGCGTTCATCAGGATGGAGCCGGGTTTCATCTGAGCCAGCTGCTCGGCTTTGAACATGTACTTGGTGGCCGGCGTTTCCGGAACGTGCAGGGAAACCACATCGGCAATGTTCAGCAACTCCTGAAGCGAGCCGACTTGAGTCGCGTTGCCGATCGGCAGCTTGGACACCACGTCATAGAAATACACATCCATGCCCAGGCCTTCGGCCAGAACACTGAACTGGGTACCGATGTTGCCATAGCCGATGATGCCCAGTTTCTTGCCGCGAATTTCAAAACTGTTCTTGGCGGACTTCAGCCACTCGCCACGGTGTGCCTTGGCGTTCTTTTCAGGCACGCCGCGCAGAAGCAAAATGGCCTGGGCCAGTACCAGCTCGGCAACCGAACGGGTGTTGGAGAAAGGCGCGTTAAACACGGCGATACCGCGACGGGTAGCCGCCTGCAGATCTACCTGGTTGGTACCGATACAGAAACAGCCCACAGCTACCAGCTTCTTGGCAGCTTCAAATACATTTGCAGTCAGCTGGGTGCGGGAGCGGATGCCGACGAAGTGCGCATCAGCGACCTTCTCGATCAGCTCTTCCTCGCCAAGCGAATGGCTCAGGTACTCGATATTGGTGTAGCCCGCAGCATTCAGGGTATCAACGGCAGATTGATGAACGCCTTCCAGCAGCAGGATCCGGATTTTGCTCTTTTCGAGAGACGTATTTGACATGGGCTTGCTTCCGAACCTTTCGTCACGTGAAATGACCTGCAGCCAGGGATCGTCGGCCTGGCTCACAGAACAGGGGCGGTATGAT
>DATGQY010000067.1:0-12505 GCA_035303925.1 Marinobacter sp.
GTACGGCGCCGGGTATGCCTGGTTGATTGGCGATGCCAACGGATTATCCTACGCCATCACCGAAGTTGAGGATGCTGATAACGAGCTTACCCGAAGTCAGAGCCTGAGCAGCAGTGCGGGCTTCATCTGGGGGTATAACACTAGCGGCGAGCCGAATGCAGCGTATGTTGTGAACGATGCGGCAGACACAACCAATCAAACCCTGAGTCGAAGCGTGCTGTTTGATGGGGATATTGTGGTTGCGGGTAACACCGATGGTGAGTTTGAAGCCGGTGTGGCGTCCGTTACCAGCAGCGATGGTATTCTGGCTCGCCGAAGTGATGAAGAGGACGCCGACTTCCGGAATTGGGGCAAGCAACTGCCCTACGATATTCGGTTTCTGGATCTGGTGAACTACCGGGATGACGAGGTGTTGGCGCTGGTGGATGTCGCTGGAATCCGCCAACTTCTGGTCTTCAGCCCTGAGGGTAAGCTGCTAACACCGGTGGCGCTCCAACCTTAACCGGGTGACAGGAGGGGGCTTAAACCGCGCCCTCCTGTCTGCTGGCGTTGGCATACAGTTTCAGGTAGTCGGTGCTGGTGACAATGCCTGCCGGTTTGCCGCCCGCATCCACAACAAGTGCCGCATTCAACCGGTGCGCCAGCATCAGCCGGGCTAATTGATGGGCGTCGGTTTCGGGTGATGCCGTCAGAAATGCTGGCAATTCAATGTGCATCAGGCTCTGGGTATCGGTTTCTGCGGGATGCTCGTGCACCCAGGTCAGCAACCAGCGTAGATCGATCAGCCCGGCCACATTGTCGTCGGAAAGCACCACAAGGTGATGAACGCCATTGTCCTCCATGGCTGACAATGCCTGGCTCATAGTGGCGCCCGCCGGCACTGAAAACTGAGCCGGTGAGCAGATTTCCGACACCGGCAAATAGACCCTTTCTTCCCGGCGTTCTCCAGCAGCTGCAGCGCCGTATTCCTGAAGTGCCCGATACCTGCCACTGTTTGCGGCTTGTTGGAATTCGGCGTCGGTTGCCTCGCTGTGGTCGGTTGATATGGCGCCGGACTCTGTCAGTTCTGTCACATCGCCAACCCGGCGGTTTCGGAAAACCTCCGGCAGGCGGGTGCCAATGGGGCGGCCCGGTTCGCTGACGTGAATTGACATTACACCACCTCTTGAAACTGACGACCGCAATCGCTGCGGGGTCTCGTATACCTGTGTTATCGGCCCAGCTCCCGATAACTTCAGGAGGAGTTTATTACCATCAGCTAATACGCTTCCGGTACAGGCGTCGCGTTTCAACACGCTGGGCCAGGTATTGAGGCAGGCAAGTTGGTTGGCCGGTTATCCGGTCGGCAAGATATTCCGCGAGCAGTGGTGCCCAAACCAGACCCTTGCTGCCAAGGCCCGTAAACAGGAAAACGCCTTCAACCGCTTCGCCGGACTCTGTATACAGCTCGCCCGCAACTGGCTGGTAGTCATGAGTGGTGCATCGAAATGCTACCCGTCCGGTGAGTGAGCCCGGCTCCGGTAGTTCCCCGGTATTCAGGGAGGGCAGCATCCGGAACAGCTCCTCGACGTTTTCCTGATGGCTCTCCCTGGTGGGCAGGGGGTTGTTGCTTTTCAAGTCAAAGGTTGCGCCGGTCACCGCCTGACCGTGATTGGCGGGGTTCAGGTATTTCGACCCGCAGATGACGGTGTCCGGAAGGTTCAGACCGGATTCAGGCAGGCAGGATACCTGGCCCCGTATCGGTTTCAGTCTTAGTTCACCGCTTACAGGCGCTACCTCCCCGGTCTGATGACCGCAGGCGATAACCAGTCTGTTCACGGTGCGGCAGTCACCGTCCTCATTGCGAATGCGCCAGTGACCGTTGAGTGGCTCAATTTGCGCTACCCGGTGGTTGAACATTGTTTCAATCAACGCATGGCTGGATAGTCGTTCACAAGCTCTGGCGGGCTCCAGCCAGCCAGACTCTGGAAACCAAAGCCCCGGAGATTCAATGGCAATGCCTGCGAGTTCTGATGCCCTGGCAGCCTCAACCGGTATCAGAAAGGACTCGGGATACCGGTTTCGTTCACGGAATCGTTGCTGCCGTGTGACTTCCTGCTCGGTGGTGGCGAGCTGAAGTAGCCCGGTAGGGTGCCAGAAGTCGGATTGCCAGGGGCGGTAATAACGCTGGCTAAAGCTCAATGCTGTTGCAGCCAGCTCTGCCTGGGCATTGTATTCGATGCCAAGTTTGGCATAGAGCGCACCCTGGGGGTTTCCGGAGGCAGCAGCCCCGGGACTGTCGGCCTGGTCTATCAGCAAAACGGGGATGCCCCGCTCCGCGAGGTTTCTTGCCAACAGAGTGCCTGCAATGCCGGCACCAATAATGCCGACGGTCTTGTCGAATTCTGCATCCGGTGACGGCAGTTGCGAATCCCGTTTACCTGCGAGCATTTCCCGCTTATGGCCGAACCCGGGTAATTTGGTCAGGGTAAACCCCGAGGCTTCCAGCGACCTTCTTATGCCGCCTGCCGACGTGAATGTGGCGAGTGTTGTCCCTGGCTTACTGTGCATGCGGACGCACTGGATGACTTCATCCGACCACATCTCGGGATTGTGTGATGGGTCAAAGCCGTCGAGAAACCAGGCGTCGGCTTTGAAGGCAAGATTCCGGAGTGCGCCCAGCACATCGCCAAAACACAGAGTGAGTCGAACTCGGCCGCCATCGAAGCAGATTCGATGAGTACCTTGTATCAATGGTGGATAGTCGGCGATGAGTTCCCTGGCCAGAGCAGCCAGTTCAGGCCAGAGCGCAAGGGCTTTGCGAAGGTCCTGTTGAGTCACGGGGTAACGCTCAACGGAGACGAAGTGCAGAACCGTGTTATCACCGGGTTTATGTTGCTTTCGCCACTCCGCCCACGTGGCCAGGAAGTTCAGACCGGTTCCGAAGCCTGTCTCTGCAATAACAAAATGGCTGCCTGAGGGCATACGGGCAAAACGGTCGGGCAGGGCGTTAGGTTCGATAAACACATAACGGGATTCTGCCAGGCCGTCTTTGCGACTGAAATAGACGTCGCCGAAACGCGCTGACTCGGGAACACTATCCCGCCATAACAATTCCGCCGGCTCCAGGGCCGGCGGATGAGTTGCCTCTGTCATAAATATCAGTCTTCAGAGCCGACCAGGGTGACGCTTTGAATCATGACAGGCGTGACGGGTACGTCTGCCATACCGCGCTGCCGTCCGGTTTCAACCGAGGCGATTCGATCTACGACACCCATGCCATCGGTGACTTTACCAAATACCGCATAGCCTGCTCCGCGAACGCCGGTATTCAGAAAATCATTATCGGCAACGTTGATGAAAAACTGGGAGGTGGCGGAGTCCGGCGCGCTGGTGCGAGCCATCGCAATGGTGCCACGAAGGTTGGGCAGAGTCTGGCTGCCTTCATTCTTGATCGGAGCTTTGGTGGGCTTTTGGGTCATTTCAGCCGTGAATCCACCGCCCTGGATCATGAAGCCGGATATCACGCGGTGGAAAAGGGTGTCGTTATAGAAACCGTCTTCCACATAGGCGAGGAAGTTCTCAACGGTTTTCGGCGCTACGTCGGGCCGTAGCTGAAGTTCAAAGGCGCCTTCAGAGGTCACAAAGCGCACCTTGGGCAACTCGTCACTGGCTTCCGCCTTGGCGTGGCTGGCCATAAAGATGGCTGACAGCACGACAAACACGATAGACATCACAAACGGGTGGAGTTTTACGGAATTTGTCATTTCAGTGGTGCTCGCTGTTTCAATTAGTGTCGGAACTCCTGACATAATCAGGCTAGCTACAAAACAGTACGGGATCTTAACAGATCCTTACCCCGATAAGAGCAAATACAAACAGCACGTGGGGCTGCAGTCAGCTACTCTTGGGCTATATTGAACGGATGATTCGAAATGCCGAGCCGGGTTGTACGGTGTTCATTGTGAACACAGGAGAAGTCTAGTGAAAGTCCATAAAGGATTTGAAGAGAAGTCACGGCTTGGCCGGTTATTGATTAATCGCGGCTACTTGTCTGAAGGTCAGCTGGAAGAAGCATTGCATGCACAGCAGTCTTCCGGGCTCCGTCTCGGTGAGGTGCTGATTTCCGCTGGCTGGATCACCGAGAAAGAGCTGCACCGGGTACTCAAGCATCAGTCCCGCTACCGCAACGCTGCGGCCCTGGTCACTATGGTGGCCTTGCCGTTTCAACCTCTGGTCTCCTTTGCTGCCACCAGTAACAACTCCACAGATTCCGCGGCGACTGCAGAATCAGGCCAGCTCTATGAGAGCCATGGCTTTGCGCCACTGACGGAAGGTGAGATGTCTGAGGTGTCTGCTCAGAGCGGTGTTGGTCTTCTGGATCGTATTGATACAGTGGCGGCAATGTCTGAGCGAGCGGCGGGTGGCGATATCACCGATCCTGACGCAGCAGGGCTTGACGCGGTGGAGGGAATTCGCCTGGCGGCCAATGTGTTTGTTCCGGTGTTGAGCTTCCTGGATTCTGATCTCACCATTTCGGGCGTCCATTATCGGGAAGGTGAGCCCCGTTATTCTATCCGCGATGACGGCGCCATCCGGTTAACGATGCCCGAACGCATCGAGGAAATCCGGATGGACAACATCCGGGTTATGGGCGGCCAATCACCGTCGATGGGAAATATCAGTGTGCAGGATATCCGTTTTCACCCCGATTCCCACATGACCATCTACACTCGATAGCCTGCAGCCTGTGACACAAAAATGCCCGGCTTGATGCCGGGCATTTTTGTGTCCGCGATCAGGAATCAGGCGCTGGCCAGAATGGTTCTGCTGGATACGCTGGTTTGCTGTCCTTGAGCACCATAAAGCTTCTGCTGTGCCGATGCGCCCCGAAAGATGTCGGTCAACCGGGTCAGCCTTTTCTGAAGGTGTCCGACCACGCGGCCGTTGTTCTGGTTGACCGTCTGGCATTCACGAAGTTTCTGGTCTGCCGCTTTCCAAAGTGTGTACAGCTCTTCCATGCCGCCAGCACGAATGAAGCGGGAGGGCTCTCCGGAATCCGGGCGGTATCCCATGCTGACCAGCAGGCGAATTTTCAGCCGGGCACGTTCGCGTATATTGCCAAGAAGGGCGTTCTTCTGCTCAGTGATTTGCTGCAGGGGTGTGATGTCGGGGGATGACAATACCTGCTTTTCCCGTTGGAGGGCATCCGCCAGGGTTTCAAGCTGGCGGATGTCTTCTGAAAGAAGGGTCTTCAACTCATCGATTGCTGCCATATCCTACTCACCCAAAAATGCTTTCATCCATCTCAAGCATTTTCTGGGCCAATTTCTCAGCATCAATCTTGTAGGTGCCGTTTTCGAGGGCGGTGCGAATCTGGGCGATGCGATCGTCATCCATTTCCGGATAATCGCCAAGTTTTTGCTCCAGCTGTTTCAGGTTCTTGGCCTGGTTGCTGAGGCTAACGCTCTCACCGCGTGCCGCCGGGCTCTGAGCCTTGGCCTGCTCCGCTGCTGTGGAGCTGGTGCTTTGGCTGCCCGCGGGTTTATCGGCCGTGGTCCGGGTGGTGTTGACCTGGCCTGGGCCAATTCCATTTAAGTCAACTGACATAACGTTACCTGCTTGCCTGGGGCCACATCGTAAGTGTGGCGGATTCGGGTTTATATCTGCTTATCGGCAATCTGTTGCCGTACTTTAGTCCAATCCGGAAAAAAATTTCCGGCGCCCTGTATAAACAGCGCTACATCGGAATTTCGACCCGGCCCGGTGCGACTGCCGTCGCTCTCACGGTTCGGGATGAGCGGAGGTTCTCAACCAGTACCTGTTCGCCAATGCCGGCACTGGCGAGTGCTTTGCCACGTGAACTTACTGAAAAAGAGCCCGATCGGGCGACGATAATAACATGGTCGCCCCGCTCTATGGCATTGGGTGCTTCGAGCAAATCCGGCGTGATCAGCGTGCCGGTTCGCACTGGCCTGCGGACCATCATGCCGGCGATGGCCTCCGGCTTGTTCAGGGTGCCCCGGTGGCTGGCATTGATCTGTACCTGGCTCGTGGTGATCGCCGTATCAGAAAGGCGTTCACCTCGGGCAAGTGGGCGTGCGGCAACCAGAGCGTTGCCATAGACTTCCACATTGGTCGTTACATACATTCGCCAGGGGCGGGTGCCAGCGCAGGCAACCAGAACCGAAGGGGTGGTTGTCTGCATTGGATCGCTGGCAAAAGTGATGTCGGGAGAACCCTCGCAAGGGGCCAGTGACAGCCTGCTGTCGACGTTTCCGATGGTGTATTCGATGCGGTAGCCGGCTTCGGCCTGAGCCTCCGCCCACTGCTTCAGAAATTGTCCGGTAATTAGTCGTATATCGGCCGCCGTTGTTGCATCCCCGGCCAGTGCTGGCAAACTGGTAAAGAGGCATAAGGTGGCTAAAAAGATGATTCGCATCTGTGTCGCTTTGTCCTATGCTGTCGTTAAGTGCATGTTTGTGCTTAACGGGTTAAAGAAACTGCGTTGCGGCCGTTAAACCCAAATGACTCGGGGCGTCAATAAAGTGGCCCTGTTTCGCAGACATCTACGTTTATGTGGGTACTTAAGCAATTTTGATGCCGGCTTCGGCACGCCAGGAGTGAAACATCATGGCAGGGGTATTAGACAGCGTTAATCAGCGCACCCAGCTGGTCGGTCAGAACCGACTCGAACTGTTATTGTTCCGGTTGCGTGGGAAGCAGGTATACGGCATTAATGTGTTCAAGGTAAAAGAGGTGCTTCAGTGCCCGAAGCTGTCCTCTATACCCAACAGTCGTACTGTGGTCCGCGGTGTGTCTCACATCCGTGGCGAGACCATCCCGATTATCGATCTCAGCATGGCCATTGGACTGCCCGGTATTCCGCAGGAGCAACTGGCCACCAGCTTCGTGATCATTACGGAATACAACCGTAAAACCCAGGGCTTTCTCGTTACTGGCGTTGATCGGATCATGAACATGAACTGGGAAGACATCGTTCCGCCACCCAAGGGTGCGGGTAAGGATGTCTATCTGACCGCGGTCACAAAAATTGATGAAAAGCTGATTGAAATCATTGATGTGGAGAAGATTCTTTCAGAAGTTTCTCCGCTTCGTGAAGATGTCACTGATGAGTTGGTTGCGCGGAGCGCGGAGCGTGTTCCGGGGCATCTCCCGGTTCTTGTGGTGGATGACTCAGCCGTCGCACGCAGGCAAATCGAACGCTGCCTTACGGCCATCGGTATGAACGTGGTAACGAAGAATGATGGCAAGCAGGCACTTCAGTATCTGAAAGAAATTACCCAGGACGGCACAACGGTGCGGGACCATCTCTCGCTGATCATTTCCGACGTGGAAATGCCTGAGATGGATGGCTACACCCTGGTGACACGAATCAAGGAAGACGCAGCCCTCCGAGATGTCTTCATCATGTTGCACACATCACTCAGTGGCGTTTTCAACCGTGCTATGGTGCAAAAGGTAGGGGCCGACGACTTTATGGCGAAATTCAGTCCAGATGAACTGGCCGAGCGCGTGATGGAAGTGATAGATCAGCATTGATGCCTCGGTTCACAGATCTACCCACGATAGAGATCCAATGAAAGCGGATATAACGCCCCAGGAATACGAAGAGTTCAAAACATTCCTGCAGGATGCGTGCGGCATTCTGTTGGGAGATAACAAGCAGTATCTGGTGAAAAGCCGCCTGCGCAGAATTCTTGAAGAGAACAGCCTCAACACGCTTGGTGAGCTGCTCGGACGGCTCAAGCGTCCCGGGCGAACCAGTCTCCGTGAGGTGGTTATCGATGCGATGACCACTAACGAGACGCTGTGGTTTCGGGATAACCATCCGTTCCGGATTCTTCAGGATAAACTGCTGCCGGAGTTTGCCGAGCGCAAGTTGTTGCAACCTTTGCGTATTTGGTCAGCTGCTTGTTCGACAGGGCAGGAGCCATACTCGGTGTCCATGGTTGTGGATGAGTTCCGCCGTGCCCGCCCAGGAAAGTTGCGGGATGTAAAAATTACGGCGACGGACATTTCGAAGAGCGTGTTGGAAGTTGCTCGCCGGGGCGAGTACGAGATGATCGCCATTGGCCGGGGCCTGTCGCCTGAGCGCCAGAAGCATTTTTTCAAACCCTCCCAGAACGGTGGCTGGCAGATCAACCCACAGATCAAAACCATGGTGGAATTCAAGGAGCTGAACCTTCTGGAGCGCTATATGCTCGGAAAGTTCGATATCATCCTGTGTCGCAACGTTCTGATCTACTTTTCCGCGGAACTCAAGAAAGACATCCTCACCCGATTGCACGGCGCGCTTAACCCTGGTGGCTATCTGATTCTGGGTGCTTCGGAGTCATTAAACGGTCTGCCTGATCTGTACGAAATGGTGCAGTGCCACCCCGGCATCATCTACCGGAAAAAATAAGTCATGCCGCTTAACGTCTGGATATTGGTGGCCGCCCAGGCGCTGGCCATGTGCACCGCTCCCTTCATTGTCTTTATAGGCAGTATTCAGGGCCGTTTACTGGCACCTGCGCCGGAATATGCCACCTTGCCGGTGGGCCTGGTGGTGGTCGGAACCGTGCTGTCGATCAAGCCTGCGACCTGGCTGATGGAGCGGGTAGGGCGCAAGCGGGTGATGCTGCTGGGCACGCTGATGGGTTTGGTGGCTGGCGGTCTTGGTGTTTACGCATCCTGGCAATCTGCTTTCACAGTCATGTGCCTTGCAGCCGTCACAGGTGGGGCAGGGTTGGCGGTTGTGCATCAGTATCGTTTTGCGGCGATGGAATCTGTTGCACCGGATATGGCCGGTTCAGCGGCAGCCAGAGTTCTGCTCGGTGGCCTGGTGGCGGCCTGGTTGGGGCCTGAAGTGGCCGGATTGGGCAGCAGCGCGACGGAGGCGTTTCCGTTTCTCCTGAGCTGGGCAGGCCTGGCCGTAATACAGGCGCTGGCGTTGATTATTCTGGTGATCGGTTATCGGCCATCACGAGAGCGGGTACCAGAGACCGCAGTGGGTGGCGGGCGCCCGATGAAAGAGATTCTGGCGAACCCGTTGGTCTGGACGGCCATCAGTGGCGCGGCTATTGGTTATGCGGTGATGAGCTTTATCATGACCGCGACGCCCCTGAGCATGACCGAAATGGCGGGCCATGATTTTGATGATGCCAAACGGGTTATCCAGTTGCATATCATGGCGATGTACCTGCCTTCTCTTATTTCCGGGTGGCTGACCCGGGTGGTCGGTATCCCGCTGATGATGGCAGCGGGTTTGCTGGCTTACCTTGGTTGTATTGTGTTGGCTGCAAGCGGTATCAGCTTCCATCATTATCTGTGGGCACTGGTTCTCCTGGGTATCGGATGGAACTTCCTGTTTGTGGGCGGCACCACACTGTTGCCCAAGGGTTACCGAGACGCCGAAAGGTTCCGCGTTCAGGGCCTGAATGACATGCTGGTCTTCGGTGCCCAGGCGACAGCCGCACTCAGCGCAGGCGCCGTGTTGACGTCCTATGGTTGGGCCTCTCTGGTTCTGGTCGCGATACCCCTCCTGATTCTCCACAGCCTGTTCATGGCGGCCTGGTTACTGGGATTGCGGACAGGCAAAGTGCGAGCGGGGTAGAAATCTTATGGAGCAGCTCAATGTCAGGCATCTGTATTAGTTCTGGGTGATCAGCAGAGAGGGCTCCATCGCAAAAGCCAGTGAATTATTGGATCTTGCCCCTCAAACGCTCAGCGGCCAGTTGATGAACTGGTTTACTGTCAATAATGTACGCATGAGCCTGGTGCCTCAAAAATCCGTGTTCCCTTGGGTTGAGCAGCCGCTAAATGTTACGACCCCGACTCTTGAGCGGCAGTTCAGAGTCGCGATGTCAGGGGAGCCGGTTCCCGATCGCTATGAGTACATCGATACGGCGCTCGACCCGTTCGGGCCTGAAGCCTACCACGTGTTTGCGGTCCCCGCTGACGAGGTAAGCCAGTTCGATCACACCGACTGGCACGGTCGAATGGCCTCCTAGTTTGCCACTCTTGGCCCCTTCGGGGGCCTTTTTCATTTCAGTGGCAGGTGGCCCGTCTTCACCCAGATCACGGTTTCCTGATCCACAAAGGGATGGTGTTGGCTCATGTGAGGGCTCCGGATCCAGGTGCCTTCCGGGTAGCGGTCATGTTCATCGCAGAACTCGCCGGACAGTACCCATATTTCTTCGCCGCCAAAATGTCGGTGCGGTTGAAACACTTCGTTGGCCGGCCACTTTACCAGGGCGACGTGTTCGTGTTCGAAATCATGGAGCGGCATTACCTCAAGGCCGCCGATTCCAGGTAACCACGGGGCGGTGTTGGTGTCGATACGAACGGTGGCCGTGTCCTTTGGGTCGAACTGGTGGAGCTTAACCAGCAGTGTGCAGCCCTCCCTGCTGAACGGAGCGTGCCCACTGCCGGGCGGATTGCGAATGTAGGTACCGGCCGGGTAGTGGCCGGTTTCATCGGAAAACACACCTTCAAGCACCAGGATTTCCTCACCGAGGGGGTGTTCGTGGCGTGAGAACGATGCGCCGGGTGCGTAGCGAACAACGCTGGTGGCGTGGCCTCGTTCTGCCTCTTCTCGGGCCAGCGGCTTTCGTTCAACCCCGGCAGCAGGGCTGGGAACCCAATCTTGTTCCTGGGTACGAATCACAACCCGCTTGGAGAAATCCATATTCAGCATAGAAAACCTCGAGAGTACGTTATTTGATCAGCGCCTGAATGTCCCGGAAGTGGGGATGCCGGCAGTGCACCATCCATTCGAAGGCGACCATTTCGGTTGTGACAATCCGGGCACCGCTCTGGTGCAGGCGATCGAGGGCCACATCCCGGTCAAAATCATTTCGGGAGCCGGTGGCATCTGCCACCACCCAGACCTTATAGCCCGCATCAAGAAGGCTCAGGGCGGTTTGCAGCATACATACGTGGGTTTCGCAGCCACCGATGACAATTTGCTGGCGGCCCTCCGGTAACTCTTCAATCAGGCCATCCGGGCAGGCATCGAAATGGGATTTGCCCACAATGGTGTCGCAAAGCTCCCGGACCGACTCAACATTGGGCCCCAGCTTCTCAGGCAGCTGTTCGGTGCCGACGATGGGCACCTGCAGAAGCCCTGCAATGGTGGCCAGTGTTGTGCAGCGGTCGATGACTTCATCTCCCTGACTGATGGCAGGCATCAGTTTTTCCTGAACATCAATGAGCAGTAGGGTGGATTGCTCGGCTTTCATCAGCATGGGAATTCTCCGTAAGGGGATGGCAGATGCCGACAAGCATAGCCAATATGTTCAGCCAATCACCAGGATGAGCGGGTTTCGAATAATTTTTCATACAATCTTTCCCAGACAGTTGCCAAACGTCGGTAAAACCATTAAAGTTTGCGCCCTCAAATAGGCGACGACGTCGCTGATTTGAAACAGTTTATTGGAGAGGTGGCCGAGTGGCTGAAGGCGCACGCCTGGAAAGTGTGTATACGTTAATAGCGTATCGAGGGTTCGAATCCCTCCCTCTCCGCCATATCAAAGCCCTGATTTTCTTATAGAAAGTCAGGGCTTTTTTATTTTTGGGGCAAAATTGGGGCAGAATCCGGGGTTTTTTGTCCGCCTTTGTCCGTGTTATAGCCGAGCATTTTTGACACCTGGTCTGCCATATTCGGCGTGTCGGTGTGGATCCACCGGCCGTAGTGCTTTTTCACCATTGTTGTGTCGGTATGGCCCAGCTGCCTGGCTACCCATTCCATGCTGACAAAGTTGGAAAGCATCTGACTGGCGAAGGTGTGGCGGCATTGGTTCGGGCCGCGGTGCCGGACTTTCGCCCTCGACAGGTGGCCTTTGAACCAGCGGCGAAGGCTGGCATCGTTCCAGGCCAGATTACTGAGCCCGTTCCGGAATACCAGGCGCAGCGTGTCATCCTTGATGGTTACGTTGTCCCGCTGTTTCACCTGAATAATCATCGGCGGGAGCATGAAAGTTGACGCCTGTTGGCGCTTCAGCCAGTACTTCGCTGGCTCAATCAGTTCAACCCGGCGAACTCGAGCACGTTCTTTCGGTACCTTGAACTGGCCATCCACCCGCGCCCGGCGCACGTGAATCACCCATTCCACAGTGTCCACATCATCCCATGATAGGGCGATCAGCTCTGAAACAGACAACCCGCACCAGCAGGCGAACATGATCATGTTGATGTCTTGCTGGCGCATTGTCTTCACGCCCTGAATACGGTCGAGCTCTTTCAGCGTGAACGGATCGGCGTAGTCTTTGATTTCATCCCGCTCTGCGTTGGCGATTCTGTCCAACGGGTTGGTGCGGATGATGCCGTCTTCAAAGGCAGTGGCCCAGACACCACGAATCACGGTGAACGTGTCGTTGACGGTTTTCGGGCTCAGGCCCCGCCCGAGAAGTTCTGCCTGGAAGAGTTCAATTTCAGACTTGGGAATATCTGCAATGCGCCGGTGAGGCCATTTATCCAGAACCGATTGGGCCTTTGATTTGTAGCCCCGGTAGGTGCTGGT
>DATGQY010000068.1:0-7099 GCA_035303925.1 Marinobacter sp.
GGTACTGAGCCGTGACATCGCTTCCAAGGGTATCTACCCGGCGATCGATCCGCTCGACTCCACTTCCCGTCAGCTGGATCCGCTGGTGATCGGCGAGCAGCACTACAATGTTGCCCGTGGCGTTCAGAACGTTCTGCAGCGGTACAAGGAACTGAAGGACATCATCGCCATCCTGGGTATGGATGAGCTGTCAGAAGACGACAAGCTGATCGTATCCCGGGCCCGTAAGATTGAGCGTTTCCTGTCTCAGCCTTTCCACGTTGCTGAAGTATTCACCGGTTCCCCCGGTAAGTACGTGTCTCTGAAAGAGACCATCGCCAGCTTCGAGGGTATTCTCAACGGCGATTACGATGACATGCCCGAGCAGGCGTTCTACATGTGCGGCGGCATCGAGGAAGCGATTGAGAAAGCTAAGGCAATGAAGGCGAAGGAAGGTAAATAACACCTTTCTTCACTTTCTGACCCAAGAGGCGTAAGAAATGGCTATGACCGTACATTGTGACGTCGTAAGTGCCGAGGAAAAAATCTACTCTGGTCTGGTGGAGATGTTGATCGCCACCGGTACTGAGGGTGAGCTTGGTATCCAGTTTGGCCATGCTCCGCTATTGTCTGCGCTCAAGCCGGGCGCAGTGCGGATCATCAAGCAGGGTGGCACCGAGGAGATTCTGTACGTTTCCGGAGGCTATCTGGAAGTGCAGCCAAACCTGGTCACCCTGATGGCTGACTCTGCGGTTCGTGCAAAAGATGTTGACGAAGCCGCAGCACTGGAAGCCCAGAAAGAAGCCGAAAAGGCACTGGCGAATAAAACAGGCGAGTTTGAGTACTCCCGGGCCGCAGCAGAGCTGGCAGAAGCCGCCGCTCAGTTGCGTACCATCCAGAAACTGCGCAAGAACCTGCGATAAGCAGGGCTTGCGTCAGTGCCCGGACTGGCCTGACCGTGAACCGCATCCGCAGGTGAAGGGCTCCTGGTTTCCTATAGGAAACACAGAGCTGTTCACCGGGACGCGGTTTTTTATTTTGAGTCAAACAACGAATTTGGAGCTGACAGCCCCATGAGTCCGTTACACGTTGTGATCCTGGCTGCTGGCCAGGGTTCAAGGATGAAATCCGCTCTGCCCAAGGTACTGCATCCGGTCGCCGGTAAAGCCATGCTGCACCATGTGATTGATACCGCCAGGCAGTTGGGCGCGGAAAGGATACACACGGTAATCGGCCACGGCGCGGATCAGGTTCGGGCATCGCTTGAAGATGTCACCGTAAACTGGGTATTGCAGACCGAACAGCTGGGTACCGGCCACGCCGTTGCACAGGCGTTACCAGACCTACCGGACGAAGCAAGGGTGTTGATTCTCTACGGGGATGTACCGTTGACCCGCAAAGACACCCTGGAGGCCATGGTCAGTGGTCTGGACGACCGAAATCTGGCACTGCTCACGGTCGACATGGACAACCCCCATGGCTATGGCCGGATTGTTCGGGATACGGATGGCCAGGTACAGGCCATTGTCGAACAGAAAGATGCCACCGCCGAACAGCAAGATATCAAGGAAGTGAACACCGGCATTCTGGCGGTTTCCGCCCGGCACCTGAAAAGCTGGTTGCCGGCACTCTCCAACAGCAATGCCCAAGGTGAATACTACCTGACGGACATCATCGCGATGGCCGTCAACAACGGCCTGTCTGTGACTGTGTCACAACCGTTGAACCCGTTTGAAGTGCAGGGTGTGAATAACCGCCTGCAACTGGCGGAACTTGAGCGCTGGTATCAGCGTCAGCAAGCCGAGCGGTTGATGACTGAGGGTGCCACCCTGGCCGACCCGTCCCGCATTGATGTTCGTGGTGAACTGACCATTGGCAATGACCTCTGGATCGATGTGAACGTGGTGTTCGAAGGTAAGGTTACCCTGGGCAGCAATGTCAGCATTGGTCCGGGTTGTGTGATCAAGGACGCCAGCATTGCTGATGGCGCCGAGATCAAAGCACACAGCCTGATCGACGGCGCAGTGGTTGGCGCCAATGCCCAGATCGGCCCGTTCGCGCGGCTTCGTCCCGGCACCGAACTGGCGGCCAACACCAAGGTCGGCAATTTTGTTGAAACCAAGAAAGCGGTGGTGGGCGAGGGTAGCAAGATCAACCACCTGAGCTATGTGGGCGACGCTTCTCTGGGACGTAATGTGAATGTGGGTGCAGGCACCATTACCTGCAACTATGATGGCGTAAACAAGTTCCGGACCGAGATTGGTGATGGTGTGTTTGTGGGGTCCAATACGTCACTGGTGGCGCCGGTCGTGATCGCGGCCCAGTCCACCATCGGCGCTGGCTCTACCATCACCCGGAACGTAGCTGAAAGTGAGCTTGCTGTAGCACGTGGCAAGCAGCGAAACATTGCCGGCTGGGAACGGCCGAAAAAAGCCTAAAGACCGATTAACGAACAGGTGACATCAGCATGTGTGGGATTGTAGGAGCGGTATCTGAACGGGATGTCCAGGGTATTCTGCTGGAAGGTCTTCGCCGCCTTGAATACCGGGGGTACGACTCTGCCGGTATGGCCGTTATTAACGGTGAAAACCAGGTTCAGCGTGCCCGGGAACTGGGCAAGGTAGCAGCGCTGGCGGATGCCATCAACGCCAATCCATTGAATGGTCACATGGGTATTGCCCATACCCGCTGGGCCACTCATGGTGAACCATCCCAGCTCAATGCCCATCCGCACATGTCGGGTGACCGGCTGGCCATCGTTCACAATGGCATTATTGAAAACTACCAGGAACTTCGGGAAGAGCTGAAAGCCGAAGGCTTTGAGTTTACCTCTCAGACCGACACCGAAGTGGTGGCCCACCTGATCGGTAAGCACTACAAGGCCGGCGGTGACCTGTATAACGCGGTGAAAACAGCCATCACCCGCCTGCGTGGTGCCTACGCTCTGGCCGTAGTGCACGCGGATGAGCCGGATCATCTGGTGGTCTCCCGCGAAGGCAGCCCGCTGGTGGTGGGTGTCGGCATTGGTGAGAACTTCATTGCCTCTGACCAGCTGGCCCTGCTTCCGGTGACCGATCGTTTCATGTTCCTGGAAGAAGGTGACATTGCCGACATCCGCCGGGAGAAGGTCGAGATTCATGACCGGGAAGGCAATGCGGTCGAGCGCACCATTACCCGTTTTGAACACGGATCGGATTCGGCTGAAAAGGGCGAATACCGCCACTACATGCTCAAGGAAATCTACGAGCAACCGAAAGTGATCAAAGCCACCATGGAAGGCCGCATCACAGAAAGTCGTGTATTGGAGCAGGCTCTGGGTACCGAGGCGGCCAATCTGCTGGATAACGTTCGTCACGTACAGATCATTGCCTGTGGCACGTCTTTTCACGCTGGTATGGTGGCCCGCTACTGGATCGAAGAACTCGCAGGCGTACCTTGCTCCGTCGAGGTGGCGTCAGAGTTCCGCTACCGCAAGCATGTGATTCAGCCAGACACCCTGTTTCTGTGCATCTCCCAGTCCGGTGAAACCGCTGACACCCTGGCGGCACTGCGCCAGGCCAAAAAAGCCGGTTTCCGTGCCGCACTGGCTATCTGTAACGTGCCTGGCAGCTCGCTGGTGCGCGAATCCGACCTGGTCATCATGACCCAGGCCGGCCCTGAAATCGGTGTGGCCTCTACCAAAGCCTTTACCACCCAGCTCACCGCCTTGTTGATCTTCACCCTCGCACTGGCCCGCCACAACGGCCTGAGCGACGAGCGGGAAGCCGAGATTGTCAAAGCGATTCATCAGGTTCCCGGCCAGGTGAGCGATGTGCTGGCACTGGATGGCGAAATCGAGGAAATGTCCAAAGCCTTCATGGACAAGAATCACAGCCTGTTCCTGGGCCGTGGCTCCCAGTACCCGGTGGCCATGGAAGGGGCTCTCAAGCTCAAGGAAATCTCCTACATCCACGCTGAGGCCTATCCAGCCGGTGAACTCAAGCACGGCCCGCTGGCACTGGTTGACAGCGAAATGCCCGTGGTCACTGTTGCTCCGAATAACGACCTGGTGGAAAAACTCAAATCCAACCTGGAAGAAGTTCGGGCCCGCGGCGGTGAATTGTTTGTGTTTGCGGACCGGGCAGCGGGTGTAGCGCCTGAGGATGGCATCCACGTGATGCAGCTTCCATCAGTGCACGAAATCACGGCACCCATTGTGTACACCGTACCTTTGCAGTTGCTGTCCTATCACGTGGCCGTGCTTAAGGGCACAGATGTTGACCAGCCCCGGAACCTGGCAAAAAGTGTGACTGTGGAATAATCCGCTCCGGTCAGATCGCCTCAGGCTACAACCCGCGTATTCTGAGGCGATCTGGTAGGTCTAATTGCGGACCTGGCTACCACTTTCGAGTCATTACCCGGAGCACAAATATCAAGGAAGATAGTGGCTTGATGCCGTAGTCTTCCCGGCGACCACCTTCAGAAGAAATCAGCAATGCCCAATACCGTATTTTCCGGCTTTACGAACAACTTTCTTGGTAACGCGCCTGTCTGGTACAAACAGGTCATTTTGCTGTTTCTGGTTGCCAACCCTTTGGTGATGTACGTGTTCGGACCGGGAGTTGCGGGCTGGCTACTGATTGCCGAGTTCATTTTCACGCTGGCCATGGCGCTGAAGTGCTATCCCTTGCTGCCCGGCGGCCTGCTGGCGGTTGAGGCCCTGTTGATTGGCCTGACAACTGCGGATGCGGTTTACAACGAAGTACTGATCAACTTCCCGGTTATTCTGCTGCTGATGTTCATGGTGGCAGGTATCTATTTCATGAAAGAGCTGCTGCTGGTGACCTTCACCCAGATTCTGGTGGGCGTGCGGTCCAAGTCGGCTCTGTCATTGCTGTTCTGTGGCGCAGCGGCGTTACTCTCGGCGTTCCTGGATGCCTTAACCGTGACTGCCGTTATCATCAGCGTGGCGGTGGGTTTCTACTCGGTCTACCACAAGGTGGCATCCGGCAAGGGCTATCAGCAGAAAGACCACAATGCCAGCAGCGACGCAGAAGTGGTAGAGCTGCATCGGGAAGATCTTGAGAACTTCCGGGCCTTCCTTCGCAGCCTGCTGATGCACGGTGCCATCGGCACGGCATTGGGCGGGGTGGCAACCATGGTCGGAGAGCCGCAGAACCTGTTGATTGCCAAAGTGGTGGGCTGGGATTTTGTGGGCTTTTTTCTGCACATGGCGCCGGTCAGTATTCCAGTGTTGATTGCCGGCTTGTGTACCTGTTGGGCACTGGAAAAGCTGCGTTGGTTTGGCTACGGGGGTCGGTTACCGAAGCCCGTGCGCCAGGTGCTGGAGGAGTTTGCCGAGAATGAGCGGGTCAGCCGCACCAAATCAGCTAAGGCGGCGCTCTGGGTTCAGGCTGCTGCGGCCGTCATTCTGGTGCTTGGCCTGGCGTTTCATATTGCCGAAGTCGGTCTGATTGGCCTGTTGGTGATAATCCTCATCACGTCCTTCACTGGCGTGATTGATGAACACCAGATCGGTAAGGCCTTCCAGGAATCCTTGCCGTTTACTTCTTTGCTGGTGGTGTTTTTTGCGGTGGTCGCCGTGATTCACGAACAGCATCTGTTCAAGCCGATTATCGAGTATGTACTGAGCCTGCCCGAAGGTCAGCAGCCGGGCATGTTCTTTATCGCCAATGGCTTGCTCTCCATGATCAGTGATAACGTGTTCGTAGCAACGGTGTACATCAGTGAGGTAAAACAGGCACTGGATGCCGGCAGTATCAGTTACGACCACTTCCAGACGCTCGCGGTAGCCATCAATACCGGCACCAACCTGCCCAGTGTCGCCACACCAAATGGCCAGGCCGCATTTCTGTTCCTGCTGACTTCCGCCATTGCACCATTAGTGCGGCTGTCCTACGGCAAAATGGTCATCATGGCTTTTCCCTACACCATAGTGATGGGTGGCGTTGGCCTGTATATGGTCACCCACGCGTTCTGAACCAACATTTTTTGCGTTTGGCCTCACAGTTTTTTGGGTATCTGTTAAGCTTCAAAGATACAGCCAACGAAAAGCGGTAGTCATGCGAAGTTGCCAACCTGATTACACAGACATACCCCGCAGTGTTAAGGCACTCGCGGGGTTTTTTATTCTTCTGATTTGCCTGCTTCAACTCTCTCAGGCTTACGCAACAGAGCCAGCAATGGACAGCGCCAAGCCGGTTCGGGTTGCCTATGTTGAATTTCCTCCCATTACCTACCGCAATGCGAAGGGAGAGCCGGAGGGTGAGTTTGTCGATATCACCCGCAAAGTGGCGAAGGAAGCCGGTTTCGAGCTCGAATTTCTGTATCTACCGGTCGCGCGTACCTATCTGTACCTGCAAAACGGCACGGTTGATCTTTGGCTGGGCCTGTCGGCGACACCGGTATTGAATGACGATGTGCTGGAAAGCTGGATCAGCCCGCTGCCGGTGGAGTTGAGTGCCTGGTACCGGGAAAGCGCCCCGGCGCTGAATCACATCGATCAGTTGCATGGCAAAATAGTGATACTGATCGGCGGCTATACCTATGGTGGCCTTCGTTATTGGCTGGAGAAACAGCCAGATATTCGTATTACCGAAGCACCCAACCACCGATCGGCGGTCGATATGCTGAAACGTCGTCGAGGCGATTACCTGCTGGATTATCGCCAGCCCGTGCGTGAGGTTCTGACCAAGCCATCCGATTCGACGGTTCGCGAATCCGAGGTTCGTAGCCGTAATGCAGCCTGGCTGTTTTCGCTCGCCAGCCCCCGAGCCAGTGAATTGCGCGAGGCCTTTGATGAAGCCTATATGCGCCTCGCCGAGCGAGGTGAGGTGCCACCGGTAAGGGAGCTCGGAAAAACCTTTATGTTACCGGGGTTTCCCGAAGCGTATCGCTGACCCCTTGCCCGAAAAGCCTGACAGTCCGCACACCACCTTCCGTCCGCTCTTAGGGCGGAACGTACCTTGTTTGTACTTTTAACTCCGTATATAGTGATCAAATCCTTGGTTGACTACCATATGTTGTGATCATTCATTGATCACCATTGACATAGGGTAGTCGGGAATCCGGTGAGAATCCGGAACTGACGCGCAGCGGTATTGGGGAACAAGCGTGGCAT
>DATGQY010000069.1:0-28181 GCA_035303925.1 Marinobacter sp.
ACGGTGGCCCGGCGCTTACGCTCAGCGGCCATTTGCAGGCGCATGGCTTCTTCCACTTCTTCGGGCATGCTGATGTCCTGCACTTCCACCCGGGTCAGCTTGACGCCCCATTTCGAAGCGGCATCTTCCATTTCCGCCTGGATGGCATTGTTGACCTCACTGCGGGACTCGAACAGCTTGTCCAGCTCCATCTTGCCCACCACAGAACGCAGTGTGGTTTTGGCCAGTACTTCCACCGCCTGGCTCATGTTGGCGACTTCGTACACGGCCCGTCGGGGGTCGATGATCTGGTAATACAGCGCACCGTTGATTTTTACCGTGACGTTATCGGTAGTCACCACCGGCTGGCCGGGAAAGTCCATTACCGTTTCCCGGCGGTCAATGCGAATCTCGTCACTGGTGACCGGGTGATACTCATCGCCCATGCGCATGTAGCGGATCATGCTGATCGGGCGGGGTTTCTCGATGAATGGAATGATGATGTTGATGCCGCTCTCAAGTACTCGGTTGAACGAGCCCAGACGCTCGATGACCATGACTTCGGACTGGCGAATAATCACCAGCCCCTTGGCAATGATGAAAATACCAACGGCGACAACGATAAGGCTGATGACCAGCCCCGGGGTGATCAGTGCTTCCATGATTATTACTCCTTGATAGGGTGTGCGAGATGCACGATGGCGGTCGTGCCATCAAACGTTTCAAAAACCACCTGGGTGCCTTCTGGCAAGGCCGGGCTGCTGCCGTCCCCCAGCTTCAGGCGGTAGAAGTCGCCATTGACCTTGATGCCAGTGGCGCCGTCAAAGTCACGCAATTGGGTCTGGTAGAGCTTGCCATGCTCTACGCCGGTACCGGTGGTGCCATAAGCGACGCCTTTGGGAGAGAACCTGGGACGTATCCAGCGGATGGCTACCGGAACCAGAATGCCGGACAGAACCCCCATCGCCACCAGTTGCCATTCAAAAGGTGCGCCGAGAAAGGCCACCACCGCTGTCAGTGCTGCCGCCACGCCCAGGGCAAGCAACAGCAGGACGCCGGAGGTGAGTTCGGCCAGGCTGAGGGCCAGGGCAAGAATCAGCCAGAAGTGGGTAAGACTCCATTCCATAGTCAGTTTTATCCCGTTGTTGAATCAAGTGGCCGGAGCGCCCGTTTCAGAGGGCACGTGATGCCATTTTGCATGGCAGCCTAACTGTTACAGTACCGGAGTACTAAAGTACCTGCATCAGTGGCAAAAACAAGACAGAGGGTCGTAATCATGAAGGATCTCAAGAACAAAGTGGCTGTAGTAACCGGAGCCGGTTCCGGAATCGGCCGGGCCCTTGCCAGTGTGTTGGCCGCCAAAGGCTGCCGGCTGGCGCTGTCTGACGTCAATGAAGCGGGGCTGGCAGAAACCGTTGCAGCGTGTGGTGGTGCCGAAGTTCGCTCCTATCGCCTTGACGTCTCTGACCGTGATGCGATATACGCTCATGCCGAGCAGGTACGGGCAGATTTTGGTCAGGTCAATCTGGTGATCAACAATGCCGGTGTCGCACTGTCGGCGACCGTGCGGGAGATGACCGATGACGACTTCAAATGGGTCATGGATATCGACTTCTGGGGTGTGGCGCACGGCACCCGGGCATTCTTGCCACACCTGATTGCGTCCGGGGACGGCCATGTGGTGAATATTTCCAGTGTCTTCGGCCTGATTGGCGTGCCCAAGCAGAGCGCCTATAACGCGGCCAAGTTTGCCGTGCGTGGGTTTACCGAGTCACTGCGGCAGGAGATGAAACTGGAGAACCAACCGGTGAGCGTGAGCTGCGTGCACCCTGGTGGTATCCGCACCAACATCGCCAACGCCGCCCGCATGGGCAAGTCCGAGAACGGCGAAGCGCAACGCAAGGGCTTCGACAAACTGGCCATGACGACGCCGGACAAAGCCGCGGAGATCATCGTGAAAGGCATTCTGAAAAACGAGTCCCGCATACTGGTAGGCCCTGATGCGTGGGGTATTGACGCCATCAACCGACTGCTGGGTTCGGCATACCAGCCGCTGGTTGAACGTTTTTCCCGTAAGAATCTTTATATCTGACGGTTTCGGGAATCGTTCGGGAAAAACGGGTTGGTTATTTTACAGTCAGATTTTCCCATCTATACTCAGAGGCTGATCCAGGGAAGAGTCAGCATGAACATTTTAAAACATCCGGACCTGGGCAAGACACTGGAACAGAGTCGCTCGGGTCTCAGGGATAATCATCGTCGGTCACTCGCGCGCCTGCTGTTCCTGGTGACGGGTTCAGCTCTGGTTGCGTTTGCTTGCCTCCAGATCTTTAATGGCTACGCCTGGGTGGCGGCGCTTGAATTGAGTGCCAGCGCACTGGTGTTCTTCGGTGCTGCCCGGTTGAAAACCACGCCTCATCTGCAGCAGTGGGTTTACGCCTATCTCGTTGCCCTGTTCTCGTTTTTTATTGTCATCATGCTGTTACCCGATGCCTCTGTAGCCGCGTTCGTCTGGGTGTTGATGATGCCGGTGCTGGCTTATCTGCTGTTGGGCAAACATGAAGGTATGATCCTGAGTGTACCGTTCATGTTGCTGGGCGGTGTGGTGTACTACTTCTTTCTAGAAGATGTGGGCTCTGCTCATGGCATGATTGATCTTCTCAACATGGTGTTGTGCGGCAGCCTGATGCAGATGTTCATGCACATGTACGAAGCCCGGCGTGAGGAAGCAGAGCAGCGGCTGGTCGAAGTGGCCCAGACAGATTCGCTGACCGGCCTGGCCAACCGGGCAAGTTTCCAGTCCACGCTGGCGCGCACGATTGCCGAGAGTGAACGCAGCAGTACCGCGTTTGCGCTGGTGATCATGGATATTGATCACTTCAAGAGCGTCAACGATACCCTGGGCCATGATGCAGGAGACTATGTGCTGCGCCACATCAGTCAGTGCCTGAGTGAGCGCTTGCGCACGACCGACTTCGTCGGGCGCCTAGGTGGTGAGGAGTTTGGCCTGATTCTGCGGGATGTTCGGCCGGACGATGCCTTCGAACTGATGGAAGAGCTCCGGCTCCGCATTGCGGGTCGTGAACTTCGCTACGGTGAGGCGGGTATCCGGGTGACGGCGTCATTTGGTATTGCCCAGTGGCCGGAGCACGGCCGTGAGGCCGAAGCCCTGTTCTCGGTGGCAGACCGCTATCTGTATCGGGGCAAACGCGCGGGCCGTAACCAGGTTGCTCCTGCCCACCCTCCCCGGCCCTCTGGCGCCAGAGGTACGTTGGCTGGAGGTGTCCGCTGAATCGGGTATCCTTAGGCAGATAGCCTATTCCGCCAAGGACCGATCGACCATGTGTGAATTGCTGGCCATGAGCGCCAATACCCCCACGGACCTCTGTTTCAGCTTTACCGGCCTGACCCGACGTGGTGGCGAAACGGGACCCCACAAGGATGGCTGGGGCGTGGCGTTCTATGAAGGCAAGGGTGTTCGCTGCTTTCATGATTCTGATGCCAGTGCCAGTTCCCGTCTTGCCCAGGTCGTGCAAACCCACCCGATTAAAAGTGAAGTGGCCATCTGCCATATCCGCCAGGCCAATGTGGGCGAGATCTGTCTGGCCAATACCCATCCGTTCATCCGGGAACTTTGGGGGCGCTACTGGGTATTTGCCCATAACGGGCAGCTGTCCGGGTTCAGGGCACCAGAAGGATTCTATGAGCCGGTTGGCAGTACCGACAGCGAAGCGCTGTTTTGTGATCTGCTCAACCACCTCCGGAGCCATTGCCAGCGAGACGACACCACTGACCAGATTGTGGCGACGCTGGTAGCGCTCGCCAGAGCCTACGCCCGCGAAGGTGTGTTTAACCTGTTGCTGAGCAACGGCGACTGGCTGTTCACCTACTGCACCACCAAGATGGCCAGCATCACTCGCCGCGCACCTTTCGGGCCGGCGCGGCTCAAAGACACCGATGTAACCGTGGATTTTGAAGCTGAAACCACGCCCAACGATATTGTCAGTGTGATTGTCACCGAGCCGCTTACCACCGACGAAACCTGGGATATCTATCAGCCCGGGGAATGGCGGCTCTGGCACAAAGGTGAGGTGATTATGAAGGGCCAGCCGGAAAACTGAAGGTTGCCCCGAACTGTGATCTGGTCGAGCTTTTGCCGGGCCCGGCTCAACCCTTTGGTGGATGGCCGGCCGCTCCCTTGTCGTTAGGATGCTGCCAAGAGCTTTGCTCAATGGCGGTATCAGAACAACAAAGGGATTTACCATGCCTGCTTCCAATCTGTCCGTAACGCTAGCCCGGCACCCGGTCGATCTGCTGGAGCGCCCCGGAATTCCGGAGGTCGGCCAGTGTGATCCCCGAACGTCTGAGCTCCTGATTCGCAAGCATGGTGGTCAGTCCAGCAGCTATTTTGCTCTGCAGCCCGCGTGCCGCCATTACTACAGCCAGGGCCTGGGACTGGTGCCCTATGTTGCGGTATCGGTGCTTGGCCAGAGAGTGAACGTAGTGCCTACCCGGCCACTGGCCCCGAAGCAGGCGATGACGGAGCTTCTGCACGCGTTCGAACGTAATCTGCCCGGGCAGCCGATGTATGTGGGTGTCGACGATTCGGTGCTCAGGCCGTTAAAGGCCCTGGGCTACGACGCCACCATGATGGGCACCGAGTTTTCGGTGGATCTGGCGGGCTTTTCCTTGCGGGGCAAGGCCATGAAACAACTTCGCCATGCCCGCAACCTGCACCGGCGCTGTGCGGTGACAGTGCGGGAGCAGGAGGGGCAGGACGTTGACTGGCATCAGGTGGCCGGTGTTTCCGACGCCTGGCGTAAGCGCAAAGCGGTCAAGGAGCGGGAACTGGGATTACTGACCCGTCCGCCGGTGTTCGGCGATGAGTGGGGCGTACGAAAATTCTACGCCTATATTGATGGCCAGCTTGCTGGCTATGTGTTTTTTGATCCCTGGTTTCATGACGGGCGGATCGGGGGCTACTGCGCCAATATCCTCAGAGCGTCACCGGAGATGAATCGCCTGGGTGTTCTGGATCATATTGTGCTTCAGGCCATGAGCCAGTTCCGGGATGAAGGCGTGCCAGAGGTGTCTCTGGGTATTGCCCCGTTGCATGGAGTACGGCCGTGGGCTGGCGACCGCAAGGGCCTGCGCTGGGCTCAGCATGGTCTCTATCGATACGGCAATCGACTGTATGCATTTGCACCCCTGGCCTATCACAAGTCCCGGTACCGCGGACGGGAAACACCCTGGTTTGTCTGCACGAAGAACATGAGCAGTGCCCGGGTGGTTGCCACCCTTCTCAAAGGAACCGGCCTGTTGCCAGTGCCATGAGCAGGATTTCGGAACCTGGCTCTCAGAACGGGGGAATGACTCTGGTCGGGCCGCCACCCTGTGACTATGCTGAAGCTCATCCACCACCGACGATGAGCCCCATGGTTGCCGAAACCAAACTGTCCCGGCCGGGACTGTCCTCCAGACTATTGAGCGAAATGTCCCGGTTACAGCTGCTGGACGGGGCGGAAGACGTTCCGTTCACGCTGATTTCGGCACCTGCCGGGTTTGGCAAGACCACCCTGGTCAGCCAGTGGTTGGAGGAGCGAAAACCGGTCCACGCCTGGTTGAGCCTGGACCAGAGGGATAACACCCCGGCGCTGTTCTGGAACTCTGTGGCCAGTGCCCTGGCACGGGTGGACACACGCTTTGCCATTCGGGAAAGCACACTATTGGCAGCCCTTGAGCCGAACGCCGTGGTGGATCCGGTCGCCTTGCTGGTCAACCGGCTGGCGGATTATGCGCGTACCTGGCAGGCACCCCTCAGGCTCTATCTGGTGCTCGATGATTTTCATCTGATCGACCAGCCTGATTTGCTGGAACAGGTCCGTCGGTTTATCGACTTTGCACCGGGTCTGCTCAGAATCCTGTGCCTTTCCAGAACCGACCCACCGATACGGACAGCGCAGTTACTGGCCCGGGATCGAATGTTCAAACTGGGCCCGGCCGATCTGTGTTTTGATCTGGAGCTCACCCGCAAGTTCATTCGGGGCCGGCAGCCAGAGATTTCGGATGCCGACATCACGCACTTGCACGAGCGAACCGGAGGATGGCCGGCAGCGCTGCAATTGTCTGCGCTGTCTGGCCGGTTGAGCGGTCCCGGGCAGGATTCTGACGACCTCCGGGGCCGGACAGCGCTGGCCGAGTACCTGCTGGAGGAGGTATTCATCGGGCTGGAGCCGGACCTGCAGCAGTTTCTGATGGATATGAGCCTACTGCCACTATTTTCAGCAGATATCGCCAACCAGGCCCGGAGCGCCGAAGATGCCACCGCTCTGATCGCAATGATGCGTGAGCGCAACCTGCTGTTTCAGCGCTACGGCTCCGGACAGGCCTGGTACCGGTTACACGATTTGCTGGCGGAATGGTTGAGAGCCCGTCAGTCCGATCCGGACAGGGCCAGAGAGATTCAAATGGCGGGCGCCAGAGCCTTTGAACAGGCGGGGTTGATAGCCGAGGCCCTTGAACTGTTTCTGGTGACCGACTGCTATTCCGAAGCGGAAGCCTTGGTGCCGGCGCTTTTGCAGAGTGATGAACTGGCCGGGCACAGGGCCCTGCCGAAACGCTTTCCGGAAACGGTGCGAAATGTTTCTCCGGCCATCGTCCTGTTGGAGGCACTGTTTGACTTCATGGATGGCCGATATGACTCGGTGCTGAGCAAGGTGGAACAGGCCGGCACGCTGCTGGACCAGCGCCCTGGCTCTGAGCCAGACACTTTGCGGTTTATTGCACTGCTGTTGACCTGGCCTGCGGCCCGCTTCACCGGAAGGGAAGCTGCTGCTCAGACCTCAATTGTTCAGGTGTCGGAACAGCTGACGCCGGGGCGTGGCAGCCTGCATAACTGGGGGCTGTACACCCTGGGTGCTGACGCCTTTATGGATGCGCGGATGGATTCCGCCCGGATGATGCTCGGTAAAGCGCTTGCCGGCGCACTGGAGCTGGAAGACGGGCTGTGTGCCATTCGGTGCCTGGCGATTCTGGTGCCGGTCATGGTGCAGGGTGGCTGCGCAGACGACGCCCAGCGGGTTTTTCAGCGAGCTTGTGAACGCCTGGTGGGTGGGCCGCCGGCGAAAGAGCAGGCGGGTTTGTTGGCCTACCTGGAAGGCTTGCTGGCGCTGGAGCGACATGAGCTTGAACGTGCTCGTATGTGCCTGGAAGAGGCTAGTCAACTGGCCCCCGAACGGATGACATTGCTCGACCGGTTGTACCTGGCGTTTGAGTTATTTCGGCTCGGCATGATTACCGGCAATGAAGAGCAATGGCGGAGCCAGTTGCAAGAGATCCGGGAGCTGCATCAGCAGATGGCTCTTGAGGACTGGTCCCACAACATTCCTCAACCGGCTGCGCTGGAGTCGCTGGCCCAGCTGAGTGCCGGCAACGCCTTCCCGTTGATGGTTTGGGCCGGCTCGGACGGGAGCGCCCGCACCACCAGTCGTTTCAGCAGCCTGCATGAGCGATTGCTCAGGCTCGTTGGCGAGTTACTGACAGGCGCAGACGTGACCGAGGCGCTGCAACAACTGGAAGCAGACGCCATGGCCGGTGGTGTTCAGCTGGTCGTGTGCCACGTGAACCTGGTTCGGGTGTTGCTTTGCGCATTTCGTGATCAGGACCTGCCCGGCGCTGCCAGGTTGCTGGCGGAACAACTGTCGGTTTCGGTGCCCAGAGGCCTGCTGCGGCCCTTTCTCGATGCCGAGCTCCGGCTCGATGATGTTCTTGAAGAGTGCCGTCGACAAGGCTGGTCCCGGCAGGAAGCCTGCAGGGTTCTTGAACTGCGTCATGATCAGGAGCTTTCGCTCCGGTCAGGGTCATCGGCCGATCGGCCCTGCTCGGAAACCGATATGCCCGAGCCTCTGAGCCAGCGGGAACATGATGTACTGGCGCTGTTATCTGCGGGGTTGAGCAACAAAGCCATGAGCGAGCAACTGGGTATCACGGTGGCAACAGTGAAATCTCATCTCAGCAATATCTATGGCAAATTGCAGGCTGACAACAGGGTGCGGGCCATCTCCCGGGCCCGGGAGATGGGCTTGATGAACTGAACGGCCGCTGGCAGTTATTGGTCCCGGGGACTTTTGTTCACTGCAGCGTGCGACGGTTACCCTTCTTGTATTGCGGTGCGATGTACTGCTGGATCTGGCTCTTGAAACGACCGATCAGTTCACTGTTATCTTTATCCCAGGGATGGAAGCCGGGCTTGAAATATTCTGCCCAGGCTGGAATCAGACTGGAAAAGGCGCCGTTTCTGCCCCACATGCGCCACATGCCCTTGGCGGAATCTTTCACAGTAAAATGTTTGCGGTCCTTCATCACCATGCGGCCGGTGTACCAGGTGGCCACCACGCCCAGCGCGGCGGTGGCAAACAACTGATAGAAGGCTCGCTCGGCATAGGTGCCCCCCACTTGCTGGAAGACGTCGTAGGCGACCGCCTTGTGCTCGGTTTCCTCAATGGCGTGCCACACCCACAGCGGGCGCATGGATTCGTGCATGTCTTCGCGAACGTCGTCCCGCTCCAGCAGCATATCGGCCATCATCGCCGTAATATGCTCCAGAGCGCAGGTCACCGCCAACTGATGCCGTTTGGGCAGCTTGCGTGCCAGGTCCAGGATGACTTTCAGGTCTCTTTCCATTTCCTCAACCGGCATGCCCTGATCGCGTACATGCTGGTTCATGGCGATGTGCTCAAGGGAATGCATTGCTTCCTGACCGATGAAGCCTCGCACGTCCTCTTTCAGCTTGGGGTCATTGATCTGATCACGAAATGCGCGCACAGAGTCCACAAAGAACTGCTCACCTTCGGGGAAGAGCACAGACAGCGCGTTCATGGTATGGCTGATCAGGTAGTTGTTGTCCAGCCAGTAACGCGGTACTTCTTTGCCAAACTCGAAGCCCATGCGCTGAGGTTTGATGGCGACATTGTCCGGGGTGTGTGAGGCCCGGGCACCTTGTTTCGATTGGGTTGTTGTCAGCATGTTCCTACTCCTTTGCGCCAGAGCGCGTTGGCTGATGTCATAGGTCCAGTGTGGCGGAGTCGAGGGAACATCAGAATGCGCGAATGGGACGGCCATCGTTCACAATAGGCCAGCAGCCCAGAATAGATTGGCCTGAGTGACGGCCTGGCAAGTGCGAACCGCCCCACTGTGGCTGAACGGAGCTTCTGGTACAGTCTGGAACAAGACAAATATCAATATCAGGGACACACTATGGCAGCAACGGGAGCAGACACCGAACGGCAGATGCTGGGCTTGTTTCTGGTGCCTGGCGTGTACCTGCGGGTATTGGCCGAAACGGTGCGCCAGTTGGGCTACAACGACCGGACGCTCTACGAAGGGTTAGACTTTACCGCGGAGGATCTCAAGGCCAACGACAGCCGTATTTTTGTGACCGATGCGGTGTTAATGGCCCAGCGCGCGTTGCAACTGGCGGGAAAGGATGGGTTAAGCTTTCTGCTGGCCAAGGAACTGCGCCTGACCATTCACGGCACTCTCGGATTTGCCGCCCTGACCAGCCCGACCTTTGAAGGTGCGCTGGATTCGGTTCGCCGCTACTTGCAGCTGCGGGCGCCTTTTCTGAGCATGAAGCAGTCGCTGGCTGGTGATCAGGTACTGGTGCAGCTTTGTACCGAGTTTGATGTGCCGGGGTTGTACGATTTTCTGGCGGAAACCGTCAGCGCGACTCTGATTCTGCTCACCGAGCAGCTGCTTGATCGTGCGGATGCAGAAGCCCGGGGTTTTGCTCTGGAAGACGGCAAGCTGCCGGGCGTGTCGGTTCGCCTGACCACGTCGGAACCGGCCTATTATCAGCGTTTTGCCAGCCAGCTACCGGTGCGCTTCGACTATGGCCAACCGGAAGAAATGCTGATTTTTCCGCGCCAGTTGCTGGATGTCCGCATGCGCCTGGCGGATGCGGATGCCTCCCGGATGGCAAGGGATCAGTGCGAGTTCGAGTTGCAGAAGGCCCTGAAGGAACAGGGCGACATCGTGCTGGCGATCCGCAACATGCTGAGAATGACCCCGGGGCCCTTGCCGTCGCTGGAGGCCATGGCGGAGCGATTCTGTGTGTCGTCCCGGACGTTGAAGCGCCGGCTGGCGGATCGAGACACCAACTACCGCGAAATCGTGGAAGCGGTTCTGAAAGACCGGGCCATCCAGTTATTGCGCTATACCACTCAATCGGTCAGCGAGATTGCCTATGAACTGGGCTACGCGGACTTGTCGAATTTCAGTCGGGCGTTCCGTAAATGGACCGGGAAATCGGCTTCTGAGTTCCGGGAAGATGGACCGGATCCGGCGCCGGAGGTTGGGCCCTGATTTGTGGCGCCTCGTTCTTTGGAGTTTGGTCGCAGGGTGGTGCCAGAGTTTTTTCTCTGAAAAACAACTCGCTGCGCTCAGACATCTTTTTCAGAGAAAAAACTCTGGCACCACCCCACGCCCTGTTAACTCCTGAGAAGGCGTACCTTGAATTAATTGACTGTTTTTTGCGTTCTTCATTTTTTTGCTGTTGTCTTTCCCCGACTATGCCCTGATAGTTTGCCGGACGGGGGGTTGGATTATTTTTCCCGCCAGAAAAAAGATGTCTGAGCGCAGCGAGTTGTTTTTTCCAAGGGAAAAATAATCCAATCTCCCGGCCAGCCCCCAACCCAAAAAGGCCAGGGCCGGAACCAGACCCAAAGAACATACCCAGAAGGAAACCACCGAAGATGGAAACAAAACCAGACACCCACAGCAAACTCATTGGCTATCTGCTCTGGATCTTCGGATTCCTGGGCTCGCACCGGTTTTACTATGGCAAACCGATCACCGGCACCATCTGGTTCTTTACTCTGGGGCTGTTGTTTATTGGCTGGATCATCGATCTGTTTCTGATACCTGCCATGGACCGTGAGGCCGACAGGCGGTTTCAGGATGGTGAGATCAACTACAACATTGGCTGGATTCTGCTGACCTTCCTGGGGGTGTTTGGTTTACACCGGATGTACATGGGTAAGTGGATCACCGGCATCATTTATCTGTTTACCGGTGGCCTGTTTTTCATCGGTGTGCTGTACGACTTCTGGACCCTCAATAGCCAGATCTCCGAACGCAATAACGAGGTCCGTTTCGGCTGATTACAACCCGGCGGAAGCTTCCAGTTCCGTCAGGGCGTCTTCCAGATAGTCCAGCATCCGCTGCAGGCTTGGCAGGGTTCGGCGGCAGCCGATGAGGCCGAATTCTACCTGACCGTTGTAGCTGGTCAGGGTCATGTTCAGGGCCAGGCGGTCCATGGCGATGGAGACCGGGTACATGCCTTCGAGCCTGGCGCCGTTCCAGTAGCGGGGTTCGGAGGGGCCGGGTACGTTCGAGATCACCACGTTGAATGTCTGCCAGTTGGGCGCCATGCCGGTCAGCAGGTGAAACGCCGCCGGAGCCAGGGTCAGGGCGGTGTAGTTGACGATTTCTTCGGGTGACATATCGCGGTAGCGGTCTTTGGCTTCCTGCATGCCATGATGGATCTTGATCAGACGTTGGCCAGGGTCGTGTTCGTCGGTGTGCAGGTTGGCCAGAATTACCCCCACCTGGTTGCCCTCGGCGCTGTCGTCATGGCGCAGGGAGACCGGCACAAAGGCGATAAGCGGTTTTGCCGGCAGGGCGTCCTGGTTCATCAGGTAGGTGCGCAGAGCCGACGCGCACATAGCGGTGACCACGTCGTTCACCGTGGTGCCGTAGGCTTCGCAGACCGCTTTGATGCGCGTCAGGCAGTAGGATTGGGCAGCAAAGCGTCGTGAACCGGTGATTTTCTGGTTCAGCACGCTTCTCGGGGCATGGAAAATGGAATCGTAGGCCGGGTCTTTGCGGGCCTGGTTGATGGTTTTCAGCAGTTCCTTTGCTACCGTCGGGATGGTGCCCAGCTGTCGGCCGGAGCTTCCCAGCAAATGGGCCACGCTGCGCCATAACGATGGCCCGTCGTCGATGTCCCCGGATCTTACCCGTCCCGGTAGCGCCCAGATGGGTGGCAAGCCGGTTTCATGGGGGTCTTCGCTGAGCATTCGGGTTGCCATTTTCATGGCTGACACGCCATCCACCAGGGAGTGATGGATTTTGGTGTAGAGCGCGAACTGGCGGTCTTTCAGCCCTTCGATCAGATGCACTTCCCACATCGGCCGCTCCCGGTCCATCAGGTGTGAATGCTCGGCCGACACGAACGACAGTAATTCCCGGATGCGCCCGGGGGTTGGCAGAGCCTCGAAGCGGAAGTGGTGCTCGAGATCCAGATGTTTGTCTTCCACCCACACTGGCTGGCCCAGTTTGTAGCTCAAATGCTGGTTGAACGGCGGGGTCACCAGCTCATGATTCCTCAGCTGATCCGCCAGTTGTGCCACATAGTCGTCAGGAGCACCTTCCGGAAACGAAAACAGCTGAAGGCCGCCCACATGCATGGGCTGCTGGCGTTTTTCCAGCCACAGGAACAGTTGATCGGTTGGATTCAGCGGCTTCACGGCGGGTCCCTTTTTATTGGTGTTTGATCCGACGGTCTGGGGAGGACAGTACGGGTAAATAGTAACGCACTTCTCGCGTTGCTTGATTGACTGTATTACCCCGGGGTTCCGCTCTGACGGCGAGTGGCTGCTTGATAATGGTCAGGGATGCGGGCCCCGCAATGCCTTGACCTTATCTTCCAGTGCCTGGGCGGTTGCGTCTTTCGGGCTGACCGGATAATCAGCCAGAAGGTGAATACGGGACCAGAACCGCTTGGGCAGGTGGCTGAACGCCGGCCCGCCGCAGTGGCTGAAGAAACTGCCCCACAGGCCTCGAAGGGCCAGCGGCACAACAGTGACTGGCCGGCGCTGAAGAATCAGATCCACACCGGATTTGAACGGTGCCACCTCGCCGTCGGAAGTCAGCCGGCCTTCCGGGAAAATGCACACCACGTGGCCGGCAGCGAGTTCCTCATCGATGCGGTCAAAGGCGGCATTGTAGATCTCGGGCACTTTCAGCTTCGGGCCGATGGGAATGGTTTTGGCCATCCTGAAAAAGGTGCCCATAACCGGTGTCGAGAAAATGTTGTGATCCATTACAAAGCGCACCGGTCGTCTCACCGCACCGGCAATCACCGGGGCGTCCATGTAGGACACGTGGTTGCACACCAGCAGTACAGGCCCCTCCTCAGGAATCCGGCTCAGGTTGTGGTGGGTAACCCGGTAAAGGGTGTGAGACATGATCCAGATGATAAAACGCAGGGCGAACTCGGGCATCTGCTGATACACGTAACCGGCGACCACCAGATTCATGATCGACAGCACCAGGAAGAACTCCGGAATGCTGAGCCCGATCACCCCCAGAACCAGCATGCCCAGCAGGGCACTGACCACCATAAACAGCGCATTGAACACGTTCAGGGCGGCAATAACCCGGGCCCGGGTTTCCGGCGGGGTTTCCTGCTGCACGAAGGCATACAGCGGCACGATGAACAGGCCACCAAAAATACCGATGGCCAGAAGATCGAGCGCCACCCGGCGGTATTCAGCCTCTTTGATGATCATCCACCAGTCGGAAGGGACCGGCTGTACCGGCATGTTCAGGTACAGATCGATACCGAAAAGGCTCAGGCCGATGGAGCCAATGGGCACAATGCCCAGTTCGATCTTGTGGCCGGACATCCGCTCACAGGCCATAGAGCCAACCGCAATGCCAATGGTGAAAATGGCCAGCAGAATAGTGACCACGGTTTCATCACCCAGCAATTCATCCTTGGCAAAGCCGGGGAACTGGGTGAGGTAGGCGGCGCCCAGAAACCAGAACCAGGAAATGGCCAATACACTCAGCAGGACATTGCGGTTCTCTCTGGCAATGGCCATCAGTTTCCAGGTTTCCTGAAGTGGCCGGAAACGGATTTTCAGTTCGGGAGCGGCCGCTTCCGCTTTCGGGATTTTCAGGGCAGATACCAGCCCGATGACGGCCACCAGCGCCACCGCAACCGCCATCATTGGCCCGGGCAACGGAGCTTTCATCAGCACTCCGGCCATCAGAGTGCCCAACAGAATGGCGACAAAGGTGCCCATTTCAACCAGCGCGTTGCCGCCGATCAGTTCGGAACGGTCCAGCGTCTGAGGCAGAATGGCGTATTTCACCGGGCCGAAAAATGCGGACTGCACACCGGTCATGAACAACAGCAGCAGCAATACCTCATGCCAGCCAAACCACAGGCCAACGGCGGCAACCCCCATGATCAGCACTTCCGCAAACTTGATCCAGCGGATCACGGCGGATTTTTCGTAGCGGTCGGCGATCTGGCCGGCGATGGCTGAGAACAGGAAAAAGGGCAGGATGAACAGCATGGCCGCCAGGTTGACCACCACACCGGAAGACAAACCAAACATACCGCCGGCGTTGTAGGTAACCAGCAACAGCAGCGCGTTCTTGAACAGGTTGTCGTTAAAAGCCCCGGCAAACTGGGTAACAAAAAACGGTGCAAACCGCCGCTCCGACAACAAGCGAAACTGGCTGTGATCTTCCATAACCCGAGGCACTCCGAATCCGTTAAGAGGTCGCCGCAGACTATACCCGGTCTGAAAACTGGTCAAGCAGGCCCGGACTTCCGGATTGGTCGCAATAATCGGGGGAGCGCCGTCCGGAATTGCATTGCCGCCAAACCTGTGGCCACATCGTTCTCCTCAGGCTTGAAAAACACCGACAACAAAGCGCCCCCCGGAGAACCCGAAATGGACATACAACAGGCTGTGACCACCCGCAAATCCGTGCGGGATTTTCTCGACACCCCGGTACCGGAGCCGGTGCTCCGGAAGGTGCTGGACATCGCGTTGCGAGCGCCCTCCGGCGGCAACCTGCAACCCTGGCACCTGCACGTGGTCACCGGTGAGGCATTGAACCGGCTGAAAACCCTGATGCAGGAGAAAGTCAGCCAGGGCTTCAACGAAGTTCCCGAATACCAGATCTACCCACCCAAACTGCAATCCCCCTACCGGGATCGTCGTTTTGAAATCGGTGAGCTCATGTACAGCCAGCTCGGCATCCCCAGAGAAGACAAAGCCGCCCGCTTCAAATGGTTCCAGCGCAACTTCGAATTCTTCGGCGCCCCGGTCGGACTTTTCTGCACCGTGGATGACAACATGGGCCCGCCCCAGTGGTCCGACCTCGGCATGATCCTGCAGACCATCATGCTCCTGCTCCGGGGCGAAGGCCTGGACAGCTGCGCCCAGGAATCCTGGTCGGTGTACCCGAAAACCATCGCCAAATTCCTCAACCTGCCCGAAGGCCGGAAAGTCTTCGCGGGCATGGCCATCGGCTACGCCAACCCCGACAGCCCGGTGAACCAGATCAGCGCTCCCCGGGCTGCATTCGACGAGCTCGTTGAATTCCGCCGTGACTGAACAGGCCCGAACCCAACGGTAGCAGCAGCTTCAGGCGGCCACAGACGCCGCCTGATCCACCGGCAGCTCAAGCCGTATCCGGTTGCCATCCAGCAGCACCGGATACACCTTCACCCTGGCACTGTCATCTTCCAGGCAAGCCCCGGAACGCAGGCTGAAATGTTGCTTGTACAACGGCGAAGCCACCACCGGCTCCCCCCGGACATCCCCGGTAATCCCCCGTGCCAGCACATTGGCCCCGGTAAACGGATCGGTATGGCTGACGGCAAACAATGCCGGCAACCGGTGCGGCAGATAAAACACCGCCACCGGCCCGTCCACCGTCCACACGGCAATGCCGGAATCGGCCACCAGATCCTCCACGCTACAAACGGCTTCCCAACGGGTACGAGTTTTCATATTAGAGTCTCCATATATCCAGTCAGTTTCGAACGGCTATTCCACCGAGCTTAAAGAGCAAGGTGGTGTGGGGGTGCTTTCCTGCAGGAAAAAAGATGTCTGAGCAAAGCGAGTTGTTTTTTCCGAAAGGAAAGCACCCCCATGCCGCCTTGCTCCGCCCCCAGAACAAAAAGGCTACAAAGAAACCACCTCCAAAGCCGGCCGACGCTGCCCCCGTTCCGAAGTCCACACCTGCACCGGGTCCTTCTGCTCCGGCGCATTCACAAACTCCCGGAACCGCCGACGCTTCTCCGAATCCTCCACCGCTGTCTTCCACTCACACTGATACGTGTCGACAATATCGGCCATGTGCTGCTCCAGCTCGTTGCCAATGCCCAGACTGTCCTCCAGCACTACCTGCTTCAGATACTCCAGGCCACCCTCCAGGTTCTCCAGCCAGACACTGGTGCGCTGCAAGCGGTCCGCCGTGCGCACATAGAACATCACCACCCGATCAATCGTCCGGATCAGTTCCTCATCGGACAGATCCGTGGCAAACAAATCCGCATGGCGCGGCCGCATACCGCCGTTGCCACAGACATACAGATTCCAGCCCTTCTCCGTGGCAATCACCCCGAAGTCCTTGCTCTGGGCCTCTGCACACTCACGGGTACAGCCAGACACCCCCATCTTCACCTTATGGGGCGCCCGCAGACCCTTGTAACGATGCTCCAGCGTGATCGCCATACCCACGCTGTCCTGCACGCCATAGCGGCACCAGGTGCTACCGACGCAGGACTTCACCGTACGCAATGACTTGCCATAGGCGTGACCGGTCTCAAAGCCGGCGGCAATCAGCTTCTCCCAGATCTCTGGCAACTGGCTCAGGGTCGCCCCGAACAGGTCCACCCGCTGACCGCCGGTGATCTTCGTATAGAGGTCGTACTCCTTGGCCACCTGCCCCAGCACAATCAGCTTGTCCGGGGTGATCTCGCCGCCGGGAATGCGCGGCACAATCGAGTAAGTGCCGTTCTTCTGCATGTTGGCCATGAAGGTATCGTTGGTGTCCTGCAGGGGTACGTGGTCGGTGGCCAGAATGTGCTCGTTCCAGCAAGTGGCCAGAATCGAACCCACGGTCGGCTTGCAGATATCACAGCCCTGGCCCTTGCCGTATTGCTTCAGCAGGCCCCGGAAAGTGCGGATGCCGTTGACCTTCACCAGATGGAACAGCTCCTGGCGGGTGTAGGGGAAGTGTTCGCACAGATCGGTACACACCTCCACGCCCCGCTTCTCCAGCTCGCTGTCCACCACCTTCTTGAGCAGTGCCGCACAACCTCCGCAGCCGGTGCTGGCCTTGGTCTCGGCCTTGACGCCGCCCAGATCCGAACAGCCGGCATCAATGGCGCAGCAAATATCACCCTTGGTGACGTTGTGGCAGGAACAGATGGAGGCGGTATCGGGCAGGGCGTCGGCCCCGAGCAGCGGTGCGCCGCCTTCGCTTTCCGGCAGAATCAACGCCTCCGGATTCTTTGGCAGGGTGATGCCATTGAGCGCGTATTGCAGCAGTGTGTCGTAATGGCTGTTGTCCCCCACCAGAATGGCACCCAGCAGAGTCTTGCCATCCTGGCTGATCACCATGCGCCGGTAATGACCGGCCTGTTCATCGTGGAACCGGATGTTGCGGGTACCGGGGGTCTGGCCGTGGGCATCGCCGATGGAACCGACATCTACCCCCAGCAACTTGAGCTTAGTGCTCATGTCGGCGCCGGTAAAGACTGACTCGGTGTCGCCATTCAGGGCAGCTGCTAACGTGCGGGCCATGGTGTAGCCGGGGGCCACCAGGCCAAAGATGCGGTTATTCCACAGGGCGCACTCACCAATGGCATGGATATGGGGGTCCGAGGTGGCGCAGTGGTTGTCGATCACTATGCCGCCTCGCTCACCCACCTCCAGGCCGCAGACCCGGGCCAGGGTGTCCTGGGGCCGGATGCCGGCGGAGAACACAATCAGGTCGGTTTCCAGGTGGCTGTCATCGGAGAAGATCATTCGCAGGCGGGCCTCCGTGCCCGGTACGATGGCGGTGGTGGCTTTCTCGGTGTGCACCTGCACGCCCAGTTCTTCGATCTTCTGCCGCAACAGGGCGCCACCCTGATCATCCAGCTGCACCGGCATCAGGCGTGGGGCAAATTCCACCACACTGGCCTGCAGGCCCAGACTCTTGAGGGCATTCGCGGCTTCCAGCCCCAGCAGACCGCCGCCCACTACCACACCAGTGCGGGCGTCGTTGGCACAGGCACGAATGGCATCCAGATCCTCCAGGGTGCGGTACACAAAGCAGCCGTTATGATCATTGCCCGCGATGGGTGGCACGAAGGGATAAGAACCAGTAGCCAGAACCAGTTGCTCGTACTGATAAGCCCCTTTGGAGGTGGTCACAATCCGGTTATCCCGGTCAATGGCCGTGACCTGCTCATTCAGATACAGATCGATGCCGTTGTCGGCGTACCAGTCTGCCGTGCCCATGGCGAGATCGTCGTGGCTGGAACCAGAGAAGTATTCCGACAGGTGCACCCGATCGTAGGCCCGCTGTTTTTCCTCACCGAAGACGATGATCTGGAACGTTTCGCGTGCCGGAGTCTGGATAAACTGCTCCAGGAAGTGGTGGCCGACCATGCCGTTGCCAATCACGATCAGGGTTTGTTTACTCATGGTGTGTTCCTCTCTCAAGGCAGCGCTCAGGCTGCTGCTTCACAATAGGGTTTGCCGAAAGCGATGGCGTCGCGATAGTCGGAAATGTCCCGGGCGCCGCCAATCAGCTCGGCGTACCAGGGGCCGCTGCTGGTGTCGCCCAGTAACATGGCACCGACCAGGCGTCCTTGTTCGACCAGAAGCCGGCCGTAGCGGTGTTTTGGGCGGTCCTGCCACTGAATGTTTTCGGTCTCCGGGCCGGGCTGCACGCGGCCGCAGGAAAAAATCGGGATGCCACTGATTTTCAGGCGGGTAGGTACGTCGCCAGGCGTGAATGCCCGCGCCTCGGGGAGCTGGCACAGGTGTTCGGCGAGGACGTGTGCCTGAGCAAAGCCGGGCTCAACCAGCCCGAAGGTGTTAGCACCAAACTGGCAGCACTCGCCGAGGGCGTAGATGGCTGGGTTGGATGTGCGCATCTGGCCATCGACACAAATGCCTTTATCGCACTCCAGGCCCGCGCTGAGCGCCAGCCCGGTATTGGGTGTTATACCGGTGGCGATGACCACCAGGTCGGTGGCGAGAACGGTGTCGTCGCTCAGCTGAACGGCGTTGACCTGCTCCCGGCCCAACAGCGCAGCGGGTGAACAGCCGGTCAGAATTTCCAGACCACGCTGCTGCAACAGTGTTTTGAGCAGGTCGCCGGCGGTCTCATCCAGCTGCCGGTTCAGTAAGTGGCCACTTCGATGCAGCACCGTCACGGCCATGCCCCTGGCTCGCAGGCCTTCAGCCGCCTCCAGTCCCAAAAAGCCGCCGCCGACCACCAGGGCGCGCCGGTGCTTGCTGGCCCGGTCAATCAGTTCCCGGGTGTCGGTCAGGTTGCGGAAGTTCATTACACCGCTCAGCTGTTCGCCCTCGATGCCCAGCGTTGTCGGGCGCGATCCGGTTGCCAGTACCAGCTGGCTGTAAGGCTGCACCCGGCCCCGGGCGGTCACGACCCGGTTCTGCTCGGTATCGATGTGGGTAACCGGTTCGTGATTGAAGACATCTACCCGGTGTTGCGAGAACCAGCGCCGGGGCTTGAGCTCAAGGTCGGCCTCGGTGCTTTCGTTGGCGAGCAGAGAGGACAGCTGGATGCGGTTGTAGGCCGGATAGGGCTCACCGTTGAACACCACAATCCGGCTGAACGGGTGGCCCAGAGCCACCAGTTGTTCAATCAGGCGCTGCGCGACCATGCCGTGGCCACAGATCACCAGAGGGGCATCCTGAGTCGTGTGCATGGTGAACCTCGCTCCCGAATCCAACAAAAAAAGCCGGAGCATCGTGTTCTCCTGAGAGAACAGATGGTCCGGCGCCAATGCCAACAACAATGATCTGATGGTCCGGCCGGTTCCTTGGCCGGGACAGTCGTCCTTGAGAATGGTAATGCGATCTCCGTGCCAGTTTTAAAAGCTCAGTTATTTCAGTGAGTTGGTGATTCTCCGTAACGTTGGCCCGGCGAACGGCCCCGGATTCCTGCCCTTTGATGGGGCGACATGCACGAAGATGAGGCCATCCGGCCTGGCCTGTTAATTGCTCCGTCTATTCGTCAAAGGAACACAAAGCGTTGGCGCCTGTACCTGAATTTGAGTGACAGGAACTGTGCCGGCCAGCGCTGAACACTTCAGGAGCCAGATCATGAATACGAAAACCCATCCTCGCCTGACACCGGCTGCAACCGCCGCTGATTTTCTGATGGCCTCCCGGCAGTGCGAGGTCCGCAACCTGGAGTATTTCCTGCTCATGGGGCGGCTCGTGCAGAGCGTGGGCAATCTGGTGCATGGGCTGCAGTGGGAGCGGGGTGTGACCAACCTGTTTCTGGGTTCGGGGTGCCAGCGATTTGTGGGTGAGCGGGCAGAGATCATCAAGCAGACCGATCAGCTGGTTGCAGCCTTCAACCGGGCACTGACCGATATCCAGGAGGAGCTGACCACGCATCCGGTCAGCAGTCCGCTACTCAGTCATATTGCCAGTGCCCTGCATTGCCTGGATCAGTTGGCGGATTTGCGGAAGCGGGTCACCGGTCAGAAGGTCACGGTGATTGAGGCGACCGACTGGTTCTGCGACACGATTCATCAGTTAATCACGGTCGTGTTTGAAGCTGCGGATACTGTTGTGGAACCCTCGATTGCCGGCCTGCTGGTGGCCATGGTGCATGTGATGAATGGCAAGGAGTATTGCGGCCAGGAACGGGCGGCCGGTTCCGCCGGATTCTCCAGCGGACGGTTCGATAACGCACTGTCTCGGCGCATGATGCACCTGGTTGAGGCACAGGAACGGTGCTTTGAGGTCTTCGTGTCATTTGCCAACGCCGAAAGCCTTGCCCTCTGGCAGAGCGTGCGCGCCCATCCCCGGGAACTGGAAATTGAACGCATGCGCCAGATGGGGGTGTCCGTTGGGCCCTACAAACAGCTGGATGAGGCGCTTGCCGATCGCTGGTTTACCCTGATGAACGATCGGATGGACGAACTGAAAAAGGTTGAAGACGCGGTCGAAAGCGCGTTTCACCATCGGTGCGCGGAGCGCTATGCCGAAGCCCGGCACTCCCTGGCACATCAGGAAACGTTGCTGGCCTCACTGGAAGACCGCCCGGCGGCCGACTCTCCGGTGTTGGTGGTCTGCGACAACGGCCTGGAAACCGGCACGGTCGGTGCCTGGGGGGGCGAAGGTGTCGGCCAGCAATCGGGCCGCTCGATCTTTGATCTGGTTCAGGAACAGACCCGCCGGCTGCGGCAGATGTCCGAAGAGCTGCAGAGTGCCAAAGAGGCCCTGGAAGACCGGAGAAGCCAGGAAAAGGCGGTGCTGTTGTTGATGGAGCACCGAGGCATCAACAACGATGAAGCTCACCGATTGCTTCGCAAACTCGCCATGGACCAGGGTAAGCGCCTGCCCGACGTGGCCCGTGCCCTGATCTCCATGGCGGGTGTTCTGACCTGAGGAGACCGGGCAGGCCCCGTTTCACGGAAGCGCGTGCTGATCAGGCGCTGGCTTCCGACCTGAGCGTATCGCCAACACGCATACGCGGATTGTTTCGCCGGGCACTGAGTGACTCGAACTTGCGCTGCTTTTCGTAAAGGAACGAGAGCACCGCCTGACGGTAGTGCACGTAATCGGGATCGTCTGCCAGTGCTACCCGGTTACGTGGTCGCGGCAGGTCTATTCTCAGATCCTCGCCTACGGTGGCTGAAGGCCCGTTGGTCATCATGATGATGCGGTCAGATAGCAGCACGGCTTCGTCCACATCGTGGGTAATCATGATCACGGTATTGTTCAGTTCCTGTTGGATTTCCATCAGCGAATCCTGAAGATGGGCCCGGGTCAGTGCATCCAGGGCACCGAAGGGTTCATCCATCAGCAGCACACTGGGCTTCATCGCCAGTGCCCGGGCAATCCCCACCCGCTGAGCCATGCCGCCGGAAATCTCCCCCGGTCGCTTACCGGCCGCGTGGGCCATGTTGACCAGTTCCAGATTGTGCAGAATCCAGTCCTTGCGCTCCTGGCGCTTCATGGACTTGCGAAACACCTGGCGCACCGCCAGCTCGACGTTCTCGTACACCGTCAGCCAGGGCATCAGGGCGTGATTCTGAAACACCACCGCCCGCTCCGGCCCCGGTGAATTCACCTCATGCCCATCCAGCACACAGCCACCTTTGGTGGCCTGCAACAGCCCGGCAACAATATTCAGCACCGTCGACTTACCACAGCCCGAGTGCCCGATCAGCGAGACAAACTCGCCCTTCTGGATTTTAAGATCGACATTCTCCAGCGCAATAAACGGCCCCTTGGCCGTGTCAAAGGCCATCTCAACACCGGTTAGTTCTAAATGCGTTTTACTCATGGAAATCACCTCAAAAGCAAGCGGAGCACCGGGTGGGTTACGCCTCCCGAACCCCTCAAAAACATGGATGTTTTTGCGGAGCGTACAGGGATGTACTCGCCGCGTGTTTCGGGAGGCGTAACCCACCCGGTGCGGCATGCTCCAAAGCTCGATCACTCGTTCCAGGCCACCTTCTTCTGAATCAACAGCATCACCCGGTCCAGCAAGAACCCGATAAACCCGATGGCTAGCACCGCCACCATAATCCGGCTCAGGGACTGGCTGCTGCCGTTCTGGAATTCGTCCCAGACAAACTTGCCCAGCCCCGGGCTCTGGGCCAGCATCTCGGCTGCAATCAACACCATCCAGGCAATCCCCAGGGACACCCGCAGTCCGGTAAATATCATCGGTACTGATGACGGCAGCACCACTTTGCGAACGTGGGTCCAGAACGACAGATTGAGTACCCGTGACACGTTCAGCAGGTCCGGATTCACCGCAGCTACTCCGACACTGGTGTTGATCAGCGTGGGCCACAGGCTGCATAACGTGACGGTGATCATTGAGGTCAGGAAGGATTTGTCGAACATCGGATCGTCACTGACATAGGTGGCCGATACCACCATGGTGACCAGGGGCAGCCAGGCCAGCGGAGATACCGGTTTGAAGATCTGGATCAGCGGGTTCACGGCCGCCTGGAAGTGCCGGTTGAGCCCGAACAGGATGCCCAAAGGCACGGCGATCAACGCTGCGACCAGAAAGCCCGACAGCACCGTGATCAGGCTGGTGCCGATCTGGTCGATGAAGGTGGGTGCGCCAGGATAGGCGCGCAGACGAACCTCGGCGTCCGGGTTGTCGGCCAGAATCCGGGCGTTGCGGTCTTCCTGCATGGTGAGGAATTTATCGGCTTTCGCCCGCTGGTTCGCATGCTCCTGCCACAGCTGCCCCGTTTGCTCCCAAACCTGCACTGGCCCGGGGAAGGTGCCCAGGGAGGTGTTCACCTGAGGTGCCGCCAGATGCCAGAACCCCACGAACACCAGAATGCCCACGAAGGGCAGTATCAGCTGCCGGCCGGCGGATATCATGCTCGATATCGTGAAGGCATCGAGCACCTGCCTCAGACTGAAATCGATGGATTGACTGAGCTTTCCGGTAAACGAACTCATCTGGGTTCTCCCTCAGGGTGTCTGGTCAGCTTTCAGGCCGATCTCGAAGCGGTCGATATAGGCATTCGGCTCCCGGGGTGTGAATGGCACACCGTCAATCAGCTTGCCCTGGAACGGACGCTCGAAGTTCTCCCCGGTAAAATCCGGGAAATCGCTCGCGGCCATCAGACCATCGTCAATGAGGGAACGAGCGGCCTGGGCGTAGATGTCACCCCGATAGACTTTCGCGGCAGTTTCCATGTACCAGTTGTCCGGTTTAGGCTCGGCAATCTGGCCCCAACGGCGCATCTGGGACAGATACCAGATGGCATCAGACGGATAGGGGTAAGTGGCGTGATAGCGGAAGAAAACGTTGAAGTCGGGGACCTCGCGGACATCACCCTTCTCGTATTCAAAGGTGCCGGTCATGGAGTTGGCGATGACATTCTGGTCCGCACCGACATAGCTTGAACGGGCAAGGATCTTGACGGCTTCCTGGCGGTTGGCGTTGTCGTTCTCATCCAGCCAGTAGGCGGCGCGGATGAGGGCGCGAACCAGGCGCAGGTGCGTGTTGGGGTGCTCCTTCGCCCATTCCTCGGTGACACCGAACACCTTTTCCGGATTGTTGGGCCATATCTCGTAGTCGGTGATCACTGGTACGCCAATGCCCTTGAACACCGCCTGCTGGTTCCAGGGTTCGCCCACGCAGTAGCCCTGAATGGTGCCGGCCTCCATGGTGGCCGGCATCTGCGGCGGTGGCGTGACAGACAAGTGCACGTCAGCCTGAAGGGTGCCGCTGGTATCACCTCGCTGGGGAGCGTAGTAGCCGGGGTTCAGCCCGCCCGCCGCCAACCAGTAACGCAGTTCGTAGTTGTGGGTCGACACCGGGAACACCATGCCCATGGTGAAACGCTCGCCGCGCTCCCGGTATTGCTCGATCACGGGTTTCAGGGCGGCAGCGCTGATCGGGTGCGCCGGCTTGTCGCCATTCATCGCGAGTGAGGTTTTCATAACCTCCCAGACCTGGTTGGAGACGGTAATGCCGTTACCGTTCAGGTCCATGCTGAACGCCGTGATGATGTTCGCCTGGGTGCCGTAGCCAATGGAGGCGCCGAGCGGCTGGCCTGCCAGCATATGGGCGCCATCCAGTTCGCCGGTGATCACGCGGTCCAGCAATACTTTCCAGTTGGCCTGGGCCTCGAGCTCAACAAACAACCCTTCGTCAAGGAAGTAACCTTGCTCCCAGGCAATGGCCAGGGGCGCCATATCGGTGAGTTTGATAAAACCCAGTTTAAGGTCCGGTTTCTCCGCCGGCCCGATGGCGCCGTGTGCCAGGGTTGCTAACCCCAGCAGAAGTGCTGTTGTGCTCAACCGGAGTTGTCTCAGGATGATCGTCATGGTTTGCCTCGCTTTGATCTTCAGCGCCCTCTCCAAACAAAAAAAACGCCTGCCCTCCGTTACCGGAAAGCAGGCGCCGATGCCTGACAGAGAGATGTGATGTCTTGGTGTTACAAAAGATATTCAGCACAAGCCGTGCCAGCTCACGATGTTATTGAAAATCATAGTGGTGGGCGGCTTGCTTGAGCGTTTGCCGCGAAATTTAGCCAGCTTGTCGGTGTGTTTTGGTGCAAAACGGACCGGCTTGCACCAGTGTGACTCCCTCCTGTTTTGCAAAGAGTGAGGTTCTGCGCGCGTTCGGCAGCTGGCCCTTAAATTGCTTCACGATGATCAGTACATACAGGCAAAGAAGCCCGCCCCGGAGCCAGACATGGTCACCGGATGGCGGGCTTTTTTTATAGAAGAGGATTGAACATGAAGCGTCGCCAGAATCTGCCATCATCCGTTGCCACCACCTGTCCATACTGTGGCGTAGGCTGTGGTGTCATTGCCCGGGCAGATGGTGTGGAGGGCGACCGCCACCATCCGGCGAATGAAGGCCGGTTGTGCGTGAAGGGTTCGGCGCTGCATGAAACGCTGTCGGCGCCGGGTCGCTTACCCGGCCCCAGGATAGGTGGCCGGGAGCAAAGCTGGGATGAAGCCATCGCCCGTGTGGCCGGGGCGATTGCCGCGTCCGTGCGGGACCACGGGCCGGAGTCGGTCGCCTTCTATTTGTCCGGACAGCTTCTGACCGAGGACTACTACGTCGCCAACAAGCTGGCAAAGGGGTTCATCGGTACGCCCCATGTGGACACCAACTCCAGGCTTTGCATGTCGTCGGCGGTGGCTGCTCACAAACGGGCCTTTGGCGAAGACTGCGTGCCGGGTTGTTACGAAGACCTGGAGCTGGCAGACCTGCTGGTGTTGGCGGGCAGCAATGCAGCCTGGGCCCACCCGGTACTCTATCAACGCATGAAAGCGTCGCACCGGTCTGGCCGCAAGGTGGTGGTGATTGACCCCAGGCAAACCGCCACCGCTGAACTGGCTGATCTGCACCTCAAGCTCCGGCCCGGCACAGACACCCTGCTCTTCAATGGCTTGTTGGTGTGGCTCTATGAGCAGCGCGCACTGGACGTGGACTACCTCGCACAACACTGCAACGGATTCGAAGAAACCCTGAACGCCGCGAAGCTGTCGGCGCCAGACTCAGGGGTTGTCGCCCGAGACTGTGATCTTGAGGTCGGGGAAGTGGAAACCTTCTATCAATGGTTTATGGAAACCGAGCGAACGGTCACGGCTTTTTCCCAGGGCATCAACCAGTCCATTGCCGGCACCGACAAGGCCAACGCCATCATTAATTGTCATCTGGCGACCGGCCGTGTCGGCAAACCCGGTGCCAGCCCTTTTTCTCTCACCGGCCAACCCAACGCCATGGGCGGCCGGGAAGTGGGTGGCCTGGCAAATACCCTGGCCGCGCATATGGACTACGACACCCCGGGGGCACGGCAACGAGTGGCAGACTACTGGCATACCGAGACCCTGGCAAACGGGCCGGGATACAAGGCCGTGGAACTGTTTGAGGCGGTGCACCGGGGGGACATCAAGGTGCTCTGGATCATGGGCACCAACCCCGCGGTCAGCCTGCCTGACAGCACGCGGGTTCGTGAGGCACTCGCCCGCTGTGAAGTGGTGATCGTGTCGGACTGCGTGGGTCAAACCGACACCACGGACTTTGCCGATATACTGCTGCCCGCAGCCGGCTGGGGTGAGAAGGACGGCACCGTGACCAACTCCGAACGGCGAATATCACGGCAACGCCGGTTCCTGCCCCTGCCGCCGGGCGTGAAACCGGATTGGCAAATTATCAGTGAGGTCGGCCGTGCGTTGGGGCATGCCCACGCGTTCGGCTATCAGCACCCGTCGGAAATCTTCCGGGAGCATGCGGTGTTGTCTGGCTACGGTAATGGTGGCGAGAGGGTGTTCAATATTGCCGGGCTGGGTAATCTGACAGAAGACGAGTATGACCAGCTGGAACCCGTTCAATGGCCAGTCACAGCGGGCCGGCCGGGGGCCTGGCAGCAAAGTTCCCGGCTGTTTACAGACGGCTGCTTTCCGACTCCGGACGGTCGCGCCCGGCTGGTGCCGATTCTCGGGTTGCCGGCAGGCCAGCAACCGAGTGAACGCTTTCCGCTGGTGGTCAATACGGGTCGTATCCGGGACCAGTGGCATACCATGACCCGCACCGCGCTTGCTGCGAGGCTGTTTGCCCACAGGGATGAACCGTTCATCGAGCTGCACCCCGACAGCCTGGCCCGTGCGGGGTTGGAGGATGGCGGTTTGGCAGAACTGACCGGGCCGTCGAAACAACGGTTCGTGGGCAGAGTGCGAAGCTCATACAGCCAGAGGCGGAGCGAGGCTTTTGTACCAATTCACTGGAGCAGCCAGTTCGCCTCATCTGCCCTGGCATCCGACTTGATTGCGCCGGTGGTTGACCCGATCTCAGGCCAACCTGAAAGCAAGCACGGCATAGCCAGCATCAAGCCACTGCTGGCTCGATGGCAGGCTCGAATGCTGCTACCCAGGCGGCGGGCGACCCTGCCCGGGCCAATGAGGGCTGTTCTGGATTACTGGAGTCGTCAGGTGCTACCCAACAGCAACGGCTGGTGGCTGGCAGGCCGCCACCGGGTAGACTGGCTGACGCTGGCCTCTCAATGTTTCGGGCGTGAGCCCGAGCTCATCATGCAGGACGATGCGCGGCGCCGATTCCGGGCAGTGTGGCTAACGGAAAATCAGTTGGAGGCAGTGCTTCTGGTGGAGCCGGATGTCAGCACCCTTCCGGGGGTCGAGTGGCTGGATCAATGCTTTGCCGAAACCGGCCTGATGCAGGAACAGCGCTGGTCGTTGCTGGCCGGCGGCGCCAGCGACGTGGCGACCACTGGTCCGCTGGTGTGTAGTTGCTTTCAGGTGGGTGAAAACGACATTCGCCGCGCTATCAGTGAAGGGTGTACCAGTGTGGAATCACTGGGTTCGAAGCTGAAATGCGGCAGCAACTGTGGCTCCTGTCTCCCTGAATTGCGGGGCTTGCTGGCCTCCGGGGTGACAGCTTGAGCCGGCCACGGGGATTCTTCAGTCCAGGTGCGTCAGTAGCGACAAGGGTACTCGATAACGCAGATGTCGCGCCTGGTGGATGACCGCAACGGTACAGGTTTTGCGGTTTACCCGGATGACCTTACCCTGTTTCTCATTCTGGCTACTGCCAAAACGCACGGAGTCTCCCACCTGCCACGGTCGCCGGGTATGCGCCGGATCTGGTAGCTCAAAGGCGAAGCCTGAAAGTTCGAG
>DATGQY010000070.1:0-14746 GCA_035303925.1 Marinobacter sp.
ACCAGCATTACGGGAGCGGCACATTCGCGGATAAGGTGCCAGTCGGTGGGCGTGTACATAAAGGTTTCGGACCGGTTGCCGGTTTTGACTACCGTGCTGATGTGCTCTTGTTGGCAGTGGGCAATAATCCACAAATGAATCTGTTTCTCCCACACGGTGTGGGCGGATATGCTCAGGTCGTTGCAGTTGGCGAGTGCCAGCATCTGCTCCAGCCATTTCTGCCGGTGCTCAATCAATGCTTCTTTTGCCGTTTCCTGAACCGCCCGGTCTGCCGGCAGTGCGTCCAGATACTCATGCACGAAGGCCACCACTTCCAGGCTGGCACCGACCGCTCGGGCCAGTTCGATGCCGCGGCTCAGGGCGGTCTGGTTTTTGTGGGCAGGGTCCATGATGATCAGGAGTTTTTCCATGTGCGTAATCCGTCCGTTCTTGGGGAATTTCTGGCAATAGTACCAGTTGCAATCCGGCCGGGATGCGTAGATAAGTCAAACCCCGTATAATTTGCCGCTTTCTGGCCGTATCAGAGGCCGCAAATCGCCGTTCAGAAGAGGTCAAGCCATGAGTCAGGCCGGTGGGCAGGGTACCCTGTTTGTGATTTCCGCGCCGTCGGGAGCGGGTAAAACCAGCCTTGTGTCGGATATGCTCCGCCAGGATTCACAGCTGGGTGTGTCGGTGTCCCACACCACTCGTCCGATGCGCGAAGGCGAGCAGGATGGTGTGAACTACCACTTCGTCAGCCGGGGCGAATTTGAGGCCATGATTAGCCGGGGCGAGTTTCTGGAGCACGCTGATGTTTTCGGCAATTACTACGGAACCTCTCAGGTGTGGGTGCGTGAAACCCTGGCCAAAGGACGGGATGTTATTCTGGAAATCGACTGGCAGGGTGCGGAGCAGGTGCGGCGGCTGCTGCCGGAATGCGTCAGCATCTTCATTGTTCCTCCATCGGGAGAGATTCTGCGTGATCGCCTGGTTGGCCGGGGCACTGATGCCCCGGACGTGGTTGAACGCCGCCTGGCCGAAGCCGAGGAGGAGTGTCGCCACGCGGTGGAGTTTGATTACCTGGTGGTCAATGACGACTTCGGCGTGGCGCTGGCGGATCTGCTGTCGATCGTTCGCAGTCATCGGCTAAAAATGTCTGTGCAGCAAGTGCGCTACGGCAGCCTGCTGGCTGGATTGTCATCACGTGGATAGAACCGTGTGGTTAGCATGCCGATAGCGGCTTTCACTGTATACAAATTGAGCCGCGGGCAGTAAACTACGCGGTCTTGTAAAAGCACTTGTTATTTTTCGGGGATGATAATGGCACGAGTTACCGTTGAAGATTGTCTGGAACACGTAGATAACCGCTTCCAGCTGGTCATGCTGGCTACCAAGCGCGCCCGCCAGATTGCGACCAAAGGTGCTGAGCCAATGGTGCCGGAGGAGAACGACAAGCCAACGGTTATCGCTCTGCGCGAAATTGCCGCAGGCAAGGTATCCCGTAGTCTGCTGACCGAAGAAGACGACGAGTAAAGTCAGCGTCTGCCGGTATTCGTAGAATTACCTGCAGAGCGTCAAGAAGCATTGAAATCTGTCTCTGCGGTTTTATAGTGTAGCTATAGAAACCCGCCGGAAAGACAAGGAAGAGCCCGGATGCACGCATTCGGGCTTTTTTGTCCCTGGCAAACAGAACTTGGTGGAGGCACGGTGTCGTTAGAGGCAACGGTTGAAGAGCTGGCCCAAGAGCTCAGTTCATATCTTGATACCAGTCGCATTAATCAGGTGCGCAGGGCCTACTATTACGCCGAACAAGCCCACGAAGGGCAAATGCGCAAAAGCGGTGACCGCTACATTACCCACCCGTTGGCGGTTGCTCATATCCTTGCCGAGCTGAGGCTGGATCACCAAAGCCTGATGGCGGCCATGCTGCATGATGTCATCGAGGACACCGGCATTGCCAAGGATGCGCTCTCAGAGCAGTTTGGGGATGACGTGGCCGAGCTGGTGGATGGCGTGTCCAAACTTACCCAGATAGAGTTTCGTTCCCGGGCTGAGGCGCAGGCGGAGAATTTCCAGAAAATGACTCTGGCCATGGCCAAGGACATCCGTGTGATTCTGGTTAAGTTGGCGGATCGCCTCCATAACATGCGCACGCTGGGGCCCATGCCATACGAAAAACGCCAGCGGATTGCGACTGAAACTCTCGACATATATGCCCCCATCGCCAACCGGTTGGGCATGCATTCCATCTCCACCGAACTCGAAGACCTGGGGTTCTGCTCCCTCTATCCCATGCGCTCCAAGTACATCTCCAAGGCAGTAGAAAAGCTGCGGGGCAGTCACCGGGAAATCATCGATGATATCCGCGGCAAGTTGCAGGAGAAGCTGGAAGAACGAGGGCTTCCGGGGCGAATTCTCGGTCGTGAAAAACACCTGAATTCCATCTACAACAAGATGAAGTTCAAACAGAAATCTTTCCATGAAATCATGGACGTGTACGCCTTTCGCATCATCACCGACACCGAAGATGACTGCTATCGCATTCTGGGCGCCGTTCATAGCCTGTACAAGCCGCTCCCCGGGCGCTTCAAAGACTACATTGCCATGCCCAAAGCGAACGGCTACCAGTCGTTGCACACCACCTTGTTCGGTATGCACGTGAACATCGAAATCCAGATTCGTACCGAAGAAATGGAGCACATTGCCAACAACGGCATCGCGGCCCATTGGATGTACAAGCACGAGGAGCCCGGTGTCACCAACATCAATCAGTCTCGTGTTGATCGTTGGGTGAAAGGGCTTATGGAAATGCGGGAGCGGGCCGATGATTCCATGGAATTCATCGAGAACGTCAAAGTAGACCTGTTCCCTGATGAGATTTATGTTTTTACGCCCAAGGGCCGGATTATGGAGTTGCCCAGTGGCGCAACACCGGTGGATTTTGCCTACGCCATCCACACCGATATCGGTAACGCCACCGTAGCCTGCCGTATCAACCGGAACCTGGCATCACTCAGTCAGCCGCTGCAAAGCGGCCAGACGGTGGAAGTGATTACTGCCCCCGGTGCCCGACCGAATCCCGCCTGGCTCAGTTTTGTCACGACCGGAAAGGCGCGCAGCAGTATTCGTCACGTGCTGAAAACCCGAAAGCGTGCCGAGTCGCTGGAGCTTGGGCGTGCATTGCTCAAGAAATCCCTGAAAGGCTTTGGCGCCAAGTTGGCGGATATCAGCGATGGCCAGAAGCAGGCCGTGGTCAATCACAACCAGGTGAACAGTTTTGATGACCTGATCAGTGACATCGGCCTCGGTAACCGGATGGCCTATCTGGTTGCCCGCCAGCTGATAACCGGTAATGAAGGTTCAGAATCAACGGTGAGCCTCGAGAATGCCAGGGCAGATCAGCCAGGGCCGGTAACCATCAGGGGAACAGAGGGCTTGCTGTTACGGTTTGCCTCCTGCTGCAAGCCGATACCGGGTGACCCGGTCGTCGGCGTTATGGATTCGGGAAATGGCATGGTGATTCATTCAGACACCTGTGCCAGGCTGCCGGAGGACGATGATGGTCGCGCCCGGTTGACCCATTTGAAGTGGGCCAAGGATATTACCGACGAGTTTTCGGTAGAGTTGAGAGTTGAGCTCGAGCGGCAGCGAGGCGTCATTGCTGAAGTGGCCAACGCCGTCGCCATGGCCGATGGCAACATCGAGCGTATCAACGTTGAAGACCAGAATGCGAAATTCGGCATCGTCAGCCTGGTGGTTCACGTAAATGGGCGTCGCCACCTGGCCAGAGTGATGCGTCGGGTACGTAACATTCGTGCCGTAACCCACATAAGCCGGGTTCGCCATTGATTGCGACCTTAGCGTGGTTGACAGTGGCCACGCTCAAGGGTGACGATTGGCGTTTTGCACGAGAGGAAATTACAGGTCATGACCAATAAATCTGTCATCCAGACCGAAAACGCGCCGCAAGCGATTGGCACATACTCCCAGGCCGTCAAGGCGGGGGATACGGTGTATCTGTCTGGCCAGATTCCGCTGGACCCGGCAACCATGGAAGTGGTGGCGGGTGACTTTGCCACCAAAACCCGGCAGGTGTTTGAAAACCTCAAGGCGGTATGTGAGGCAGCCGGTGGTGAACTCAAGGACATTGTAAAGCTGAACATTTACATGACCGATCTTGCCAATTTTGCCACCGTCAATGAAGTCATGGCGACCTATTTCCAGGAGCCGTATCCGGCTCGCGCCGCCGTGGGTGTGGCAGCGCTGCCGAAAGGTGTACCGGTGGAAATGGAAGCCGTGATGGTGCTCAGCTAAGGTTGTTGATCATCTCCCGGTACCCTGCGCGAAAGTCGGGGTACCGGAATTCGAATCCGCTGGCCAGCAAACGCTGGTTGTTGCATCGCTTACTGCCGGCCCGGCCCCCTTTACGAGCGCTCTCTACCGGATCTTTGCACGGCACCTGCTGCCGAACCCACTCAACAACCTCGTCTAACCTTACCGGCTCGCAGTCGCTGGCAATATACAGATTTTCCAGCTCCCGACCTTTCAGTGCCTGTTCGCTCAGGTAAGCGACCACCCGGGCCGCATCCTGTTCATGAATTCGATTGCTGAACGGAGCCGGTGGTTGCGGGTTCATCCCGCCTTCAAGAACTTCCTCGAGAAAACGCTGGCGTGTGGGACCGTAAATCCCGCTGAAGCGCACCACGGTCGCGGGATGACGGCTGTTCAGAGCGGTTTGTTCACCCTGCAGAATCTGGGCGCCGGTGAAACGGTCCGGTTGGGTGGGGCTGGATTCGTCCACCCAGCTGTCATCGTTCTGGGCATAGACACTGGTGCTGCTGATAAAGAACAGCCGGGTCAGGGGCTTGTCGCCGATAGCGTCCAGTAGATTCTGCAGTCCCGTTACATAAGCGTCGTGGTAGCCCTGCTCGTCGTACCCGGATGGCGTCAGGCAGTAGATGACGATGTCCAGGTTATCAGGGACCTTGTCCTGAAGGGTTTCCGGGCGCGTGAGGTCAGCGCCGATGCCGGTTATGCCCTCTGGCACCTTATCCGGGTTGCGGCGCAATCCGAAAACCTGCCCACTGCCGGCAAGTGCCGTGGCAATGTCTCCACCGAGCTTGCCGCAGCCGGCCACCAGAATTCGTGCAATTTGCTTGTGCTCCGTCATTGCCATAGACAATTTCAATCCTTATCCTTTGGCTGATAAAGTAAGTGCAACTTCGACCCGAAACATCCGACCGGAGCCCACCATGACCCTCACCGAGTTACGATACGTTGTTACGCTTGCCCGGGAAAGGCATTTTGGCCGCGCCGCGGAGCGTTGTCACGTCAGCCAGCCTACCCTGAGCGTGGCCGTGAAAAAGCTGGAAGACGAGCTCGGAATCTCCCTGTTTGAGCGCAGCAAAAGCAGTATTCGGGTCACCGAAGTGGGCCAGCGGATCATCGAGCAGTCTCAGCGGGTTCTGGATCAGGTCGGCGTGATCCGGGATATGGCCCAGGACGGCAAGAATCAGCTCAACTCGCCGCTGAAAGTGGGTGCCATTTATACCATCGGCCCCTACCTGTTCCCCCACCTGTTACCTGAGTTGCGCCGGGCGGCCCCGGAAATGCCGCTGTACATTGAGGAAAACTACACCGCGAATCTGCGCCAGAAGTTGCGGCACTCAGATCTCGACGCGATCATTATCGCGCTGCCGTTTGAAGAGCCGGAGGTGGTTACGCTTCCGCTGTATGACGAACCCTTCGTCGTCTTGTTGCCGGCCGGCCACCCGCTGACCAAAAAGGACGAGATCACGGCCGAGGAAATGTCCAAGGAGCAACTGTTATTGCTGGGCCCGGGCCATTGCTTCCGGGATCAGGTGCTCGAATCCTGCCCGCCGCTGGTGGACGCCATCACCAAGCGTGCCGACAACGACCGGCCGGCACTGGTTACCGAGGGCAGCTCACTGGAAACCATCCGTCACATGGTAGCTTCCGGTCTTGGCATTACCGTTCTGCCGCTCTCCGCGGCCACAGCGATCAAATACCAGGAAGACATTCTGGCCGTGCGGCCGTTTGCGGCCCCGGTGCCCTTCCGTACGGTGGCCCTGGCCTGGCGGGTCACTTTCCCCCGGCCCAAGGCTATTGATGTGCTGTCTCTGGCGGCCAGCCAGTGTCGTGTCATTGAAAAGGCCAAAACCGACACTCCGGTGGCTGCAACAAAAGCCTGAGGCGACCATGGCGTCACTGGAAGACATCTCGGTAACCCAGATCAAGGGCGTAGGAAGCGCCCTGGCCGAAAAGCTTGCCAAGCTGGGTATCCACTCCATGCAGGATCTGCTGTTCCATCTGCCGTACCGGTACGAAGACCGCACCCGGGTGGTACCCATGGGCAGTTTGCGAATCGGCGATATTGCAGTAGTGGAAGGGGAGGTGATGAAAACCGACCTGGTCATGGGGCGACGCCGAAGCCTTCAGGTGACTTTGCGTGACAACAGTGGTTTTCTGGTCATGCGGTTTTTTCATTTCAATGCGGCCCAGAAAAACCAACTCAGTGAGGGTGCTCTGGTACGCTGCTTTGGGGAAGTCCGCCCCGGCCGGGCCGGATACGAGTTTTACCATCCGGAATATCAGGTCAATCCACCCCCTATGCCATCGGCTTCCGAGGCAACACTCACCCCCGTCTACCCGCTGACCGAGGGTATTCAGCAGCCCAGGGTACGCAGCCTGTGCCAGCAAGCCCTGCAGTATCTGGACCGGCACCCCATCAAGGACTGGCTGCCTCCCGAGTTGCTCGCGGATTACCAATTGCCTGGCATTACTGACGCGGTGAAGCTGGTGCACTCGCCACCGGCCGGGGCACCGGTGAATCAGTTGGTGGAAGGCCGCCATCCGGCCCAGCAAAGGCTGGTGATGGAGGAGTTGCTGGCTCACCAGCTCAGTCTTTTGCAGGTGCGTGAGCAGATTCAGGCAAGGGCAGCCCTGCCGCTGCTTCCAACCGGAGACTTGACCAGGCGTTTTCTGGAGGAGCTGCCGTTCAGCCTTACCGGCGCGCAGCGAAACGTCGTGGGGGAGATCCGGCAGGACCTGAGTCAGCCCATCCCCATGCTGCGCTTGGTTCAGGGGGATGTGGGCTCTGGCAAAACCGTGGTGGCGGCACTGGCTGCACTCCAGTCGGTGGGCGCTGGCGCTCAGGTTGCGTTGATGGCACCGACAGAGATACTGGCAGAGCAACATTACAACAACTTCCGGGGCTGGCTGGAGCCCATGGGCATTCAGTTGGCGTGGCTATCCGGCAAGGTTAAAGGCAAAGCCCGCCTCCAGGCTCTTGAAGCCGTTGCAAGCGGCACCGCTCAGGTCGCCATTGGTACCCACGCTCTGTTCCAGGATGATGTGCAGTTTCAGCGCCTGGCACTGGTGATTGTCGATGAACAGCACCGGTTTGGTGTGCATCAGCGCCTGGCGTTGCGGGAAAAGGGTGTTGGAAGCGCGTTGGCCCCGCACCAGCTGATCATGACCGCGACGCCAATTCCGCGCACACTGGCCATGAGCGCATACGCCGACCTGGATACCTCCATCATTGATGAATTGCCGCCGGGCCGTAAACCCATCGAAACCATCGTGTTACCGGACAGTCGGCGGGAAGACATCATTGAACGCGTGCGAAGTGCCTGCCGCGAAGGCCGTCAGGCCTATTGGGTCTGTACCCTGATTGAAGAGTCTGAAGCCCTGCAATGTCAGGCGGCCGAAGTGACGGCGCAGGAATTGTCCGAACGCTTGTCTGACTTGAAGGTAGGCCTGGTGCACGGCCGGCTCAAGGCTCAGGAAAAGGCGGAGGTGATGGAACGCTTTAAAAACGGTGAGCTGGACCTCCTGGTGGCAACCACGGTGATCGAGGTGGGGGTGGATGTGCCCAATGCCTCCCTGATCATTATCGAAAATCCGGAGCGCCTGGGCCTGGCCCAGCTGCATCAGCTCCGGGGGCGAGTCGGCCGGGGAGAGCAGGCCAGTTTCTGTGTGCTGATGTATCACCCCCCATTGTCGAATAATGGTAAGGCCCGGCTGCAGGCATTGCGAGACAGCCAGGATGGCTTCGTTATTGCGGAAAAGGACCTGGAAATACGTGGCCCGGGTGAAGTTCTGGGCACCCGACAAACCGGCCTGATGCAGTTCCGGCTCGCCAATTTTGAGCGCGATAAGGGGTGGATAGAGCCGATCAGGAAGATGGCGCCAGGCCTCATGAAGCATCCCCGGGCCGTTGATGCCCTGATTCGCCGTTGGCTGGGTGAAAAAATCCGGTATGGCGAGGTGTGACGCACAGGGAAAATTTGAACCGGGTTGATGCAAACCCGATATTTGCCTGTTAATAGCCGTATACTCATTGCAGAATGCATAGATATAGTTTTGAAATGCACCTACGGAGGTATTGATGGAACTCCCCGTTGTGGTTCAGCAAGCTTTGGGTGAGAACGCCATGGGCGTGTCTCTGCGAAGTGTGAACCAGGTTAAGCCAGAATACCTGTTGCGGATGGTTCTGCTGAATGACAGTCAGGGCAACCTGCAAGCCATTTGTCGTCGCGACGACATGCTGGACCTGGAAGCGCTGAATAAAAGTCTTGGCCGGGATTTCCGAATGATGCAGCGCCGAGAGCAGATGCGGGTACGCCAGCGTGCGGGTTTGCAGGAGTTGCCGGCCTTGCCGTCGCTGACAGGCTGGCCGACGGTCATTGACCGCCGGGTGGACCAGCAGGAATGCATAGCGCTTGAGCTGGCCGAGCAGAGCCTTGCCATCATGATGCCGGCTGAGGATTTTCAACAGCTGACTGCAAAGGCGGACCGGGGGGATTTTTCGGTCGATACCCAGTCGATTTCCGTAAATCTGGATAATCACAGCGCCGACCGGGATCAACTGCACACGGCCCTGAAGAAATTCACCGGCCTGCGCATTCAGCAGCGCCTTGAAGACACGTTGGAATTGCCGCCTCTGCCGGAAACAGCCCAGCGCATCATTCATTTACGAGTAAACCCCAATGCCGTTATGGGGGACTTGGTCGACGTGGTCGAAAGCGACCCGAGCCTGGCTGCGCAGGTTGTCAGCTGGGCTTCGTCGTCGTTCTATGCCGCTGCGGGGCAGGTGCGTTCCGTACACGATGCCGTCTCACGGGTTCTTGGTTTTGATCTGGTCATGAACCTGGCCATGGGGCTGGCGCTTGGCCGTGCCCTGAAACACCCGAGTGATCACCCGGACGGCTACGTCGATTACTGGCAGCAAGCCATCTGGCAAGCGCAGTCTGCTGGCATATTGGCCAGCATGATGCCTCGGGGCAAGCGCCCGCTGTTTGGCCTGGCGTATCTTGCCGGATTACTTCACAACTTTGGTCACCTTGTGCTGGCTCAGGTGTTTCCGCCGCATTTCAAACTGGTTTGCCGCTCACTCGAGGTTAATCCGAACATTGATTCCAGTGTGATTGAGCATTACCTGCTGGGCATTACCCGTGAGCAAATTGCCGCACAATTGATGGAAAACTGGGGCATACCAGACGAAGTTACCTTGGCGATTCGTTACCAGAAGAACCCTACCTATCACGGTCCACACAGTGTGTATGCCCGCCTGCTATGGCTGGGCCGTCAGATGCTGACCAGCCGTGGTATTGCCCTCGGTGCCGGAGAGGCTGTCAGTGAAGAGGTGTTTGAAGAGCTGGGGCTCGAGCGCGATGCGGTGGAGCGCCAATTTGATGAGCTGGTCCAAAATAAAGACAGCATCATGGCTATGGCCGGCATGATGTCGCCGAGCTGACCAAAAAAAGCCGGCCTGAATGGCCGGCAATATCACCCGTTTTTCGCAGAGTCGTCCCAACTTATCAGGAGAAAACAACACAGGAGCCGCGCCCGCAGCACCATGGGCAACACTCCTGCTTTAAATTTAGACAAAGCTTCTGAAAAGGAAAGGATCCCGGGACACCAGAAAAAAGGTGAACGGCGTCTCAGTTTCTGTCGGGCGGCAAACTCTTTGAATTCGTTTGTGAAAGCTGGAAGTCCCTTGCTTTCAGGTTGCAAAAAATTACAAAACTCAGGCGTTAGTCAAAGCGAACGTGACGGATTGCAGTCGCGGCTTGGCGAATTTCATCGGCATGTTCCTTCTCAACCGCGTATCGCTCGGCGTCCATTTTCTGAACCAGGTCGGGTTCTGCTGCCTTTCTCGCGCGGTGCGTGGGCATGTGCTGGAGCTTGTCATGAACCTCTTGAAAAACACGGTAGGGCTCCTTGGCAAGGAGCTCCGGAGCCACGTGGTCCAGCAGACCCTTGAGGCGCAAACAGGCTTCTGAATACTCAACCTGCTTCTCCTCAACGGCCATGGCAATGATCCGGATACTTTCGATCATTTCATCCCGGCGCTTGGTCTGGAACTCTTCTGCCTTTTTCTGACGCAACCGTTCCTCGGTCAGTGCGCGTGATTGCCGCCAGATATAGAACAGCAATACGCCGATAACGACGAGCCCGATAATGATAAAGGTCAGTTGCAGGCCTCTCGGCATGGTTCGTCTCCCTGTACTGGATGAGTCAGGCCCGCGGCGAATTCGCTCAGGCCTGCTTGGCAAGGGCGTCAGTTTGCCAGACTTTCACCTCCACTGCTTGTCCGTTCAGTACAGAGGTGCCGGATACCGGATCTATATCTGTATCATCCAGCAGATCGTTGATACTGGCACCTGCATGGGCGGCGGCCACCGATTGCCCGGTGCCGGGGCGGTTGTGGCCCCAGCCGTGAGGAATAGAAACCACCCCTGGCATGATGTCATCGGAAATCTCAATCGGCAGAACGATGGATTTCTTTCCCTTGAGTATCTGTGCCTGCATTCCGTTTTTGAGTTTCCGCGCCCTGGCATCGTCAGGATGAATGATCAGGGTGCACCGATCTTTGCCTTTCACCAGTCGGTGGCTGTTGTGCATCCAGGAGTTGTTGCTGCGGACATGGCGTCTGCCGATCAGTTTCAGGCACGACCCTTTCGAGGGGGCGGGGGATGCAAGTAGTGCCTGCAATCGTTCTACGTCGGTAAGGTATCGCCGTGGCGCCAGATTGATCTTGCCGTCCCGTGTGTACAGCCGATCTGGCAGCGTTGGTTGCAGCGGGCCGAGATCAACACCGCTGGGGTTCTGTTTCAGGGCCGAGAGTGAAAGACCTTTGGGCAGATGCTGCCAGCGCCGGTTGAGCGGGCTCAGGTTGGCGAGCTGCTTGAGTGGGTGGCGGTTTGGCAGAATATCCAGCACCAGGTCCACCGCCGGCTGGAATAGTGCGCCAAGCTTGCCCGGATGGGCGCCGTAAGGGCCGGAACGAAGCATTAAATCCAGGAGCGGGTCTGGCCCCAGTTTCTTGAAAGCCTTCCAGCCCAGCTCGGATCTTAACGGTAGTTTTCCACCTTTGCGCTGTTGCTCCAATCGGTGCGCCAGTTCCAGCATGATCTGCCAGTCATGGCGAGCGTCCGGCGCCGGCTCGAACAGGGCTTCGCTGTATTTGGCCACATTCCGTACCGCGACCATGTTGAAGATCAGATCGTAGTGGCTGCGCTCCAGCGCGGCGGTCGGCGGTAGAATGACGTCGGCGTGGCGGGTAGTTTCGTTCAGGTAGTAATCAATCGATACCATGAAATCCAAATCCGCCAATGCGTTATCAAGGCGCTGGCCGTCGGGGCTGGAAAGCACGGGATTACCGGCAACGGATACAAAGGCACGGATTTGTCCTTCGCCTGGCGTCAGCATCTCATCAGCCATGGTGCTGGAGGGGTACTCGCCCCCAAACTCCGGCAGCTTGCGAACCCGGCTATAGCGTTTGCCGAAGTGTCCGGCCTGGCCGGACATGGCACCCAGGGCCACCAGATCCACAGCCGGTTGGGTAAACATCACCCCGCCCGGCCGGTCCAGTTTACCGGTGAGGATGTTCAGGCAATAGGCCAGCCAGGTGGTGGTGCCGCCAAAGGCTTGCGTGCTGGTGCCCATCCGGCTGTACAGCACGGCTTTAGGAGTGGTGGCCAGGTCCCGGGCCAGCTGGCGGATTGCCTCGGCGCCGATGCCTGTGTGTTCCGCCACGGCCTCCGGCGTGAAGCTCAGGGAAGCGAGGCGCAGCAAGTCTGCGTCTTTCGCCAGTTGGGTGATGGCTCCCAGGCTGACCAGGTTCTCCGAAAACAGGGTATGTACCATCGCCATCAGCAACAGGGCATCGGTACCCGGGCGAATAAAATGGAATGAGTCGGCAATACGGGCAGTTTCTGTGCGGCGTGGATCGATAACCACCAGTTTGCCGCCCCGCTGCTTGAGTTCCTTCAACCGGCCGCGTACATCCGGCACGGTCATCAGGCTCCCATTTGAGGCCACGGGGTTGCCACCGATGCAGATGAACAGGTCGGTGTTATCGATATCCGGAACCGGAAACAGGATCTGGTGCCCGAACATCTCCAGGCTGGCCAGCATATGAGGTAACTGATCGTTAGACGTGGCAGAAAAGCGGTTCTGGGTGCCAATCGCTCTCAGTAATGTGGTGGTGGTCATCAGTGCGCCATGGTTATGAACATTCGGATTGCCCAGATAGACCCCCACACTGTTCTTGCCGTGGGCCTTACGCACTTCGTGCAAACGCCGTGCAACCAGCTCAAAGGCGTCGTTCCAGGATATCTCCTGCCACCCCGTAGCCGTTTTACGCACGGGTTTGCGCAGCCTGTCGGGATCTTCATGCAGATCCTGTAAAGCCACCGCTTTCGGACAGATATGACCGCGGCTCAGTGGGTCATTGTCATCGCCCCTGATGTTAGCAATGGTGCCATTTTGAACCTCAATGGCAACGCCGCACATGGCTTCGCAAAGGTGGCAGGTGCGGTAGTGGATGCCGTTTTCCATGGAATCTCCCGAATTATTCTTGTGCTGATTTCGATGGCTACGCTGAGCTTGGTTTCAAAGTGAAACCAGATTAGCAGGAAATGAGAGCAAGGTGAAAAAGTGATTGTTGGATATATCAGGCGGTAGAAACAAAAAAGGCCAGCCCTGAAGGGCTGGCCTGAGGAGGGAAGGACCTGAGTTACTGCTGAGCCGGTAGGTCTTTTACCGGATTGGAGATGAAATTGAGGTAGACACCTTGTTCCGGAATGATCAGCGGAATTTCAGTACTGATAAGTCCAATCGCCAAGGCTTCCACGTCAATGTGCGGGATGTTGCGGTTGCGCTGTTCAATTTGCATGCGGCCGTCGTCGAAAAAGGTCACTCGCCCTTCGAGTTCCAGTGTGAACGGATAAGCGAAAAGGTTGTGTTCAAGCGGTAGAGGAATGGTACCTATCGCAGCCGAGAGACCGGGTGCATCCAGGAACAGCTCTGCTTTCGTCTTGAAAACGGTCTCCCCGTTGTCGTTTTCCACGATAACGCCCGGAATCAGGCTATTGCGGGGACATCCCGCTCCTTCGCAGTTTGGGTCATCTTTGGCATAACGCATTCTTAGCACCTGAGGGCCGGTTTGGGACACGGTGCTCAGCAACGACAGATGAACTTCGAGAGAAGTCGTCGCCAGCTGCGTCGGGTACAGGAGTACCTTGACGCCTTCCTTGCCGGTTTCCGGATCAATGCCCGGGCCTATAACTTCGGTGTTCAGTGCGTAGGTCTGGTAGATAAACTTCTTTTTCGGGCAGTCTGAGCCGCTGACGGCACAGCCGACTCGGGCATCGCTGGCATGATCCGCGGTTACCAGAAGTTTGGCCGCATTGGCTGAGGGCAGATAACCTTCAGCATCGTTACCTTCGTGATTGAAGGGCTCCAGGCAATCCTCACTTCCGAGGCTGTCGCAGTCGATGGCGAGGTTGGAATTGGTGTCTCGAATCGGTAGATTCCGAAGCGGTGTGAATACGGTTTTTGCGGCTTCGGCACCGGTGAAAAAGATCTCAAGGTTGTCTGGACCATTGTCGCCATCTCCATCATCAACGCCTTCGAGCAGGTCGGTCTTTAACGGAATGCCGTCAGTGTCACAGATGGAGGAGTATTGTCCCTCTAGACACGTTGATGGCGTTTCAGAGGAGGCAAGTGTATAGCGATAGTGGGCTCCGACTTCCCAGGGTGCTTCCGGATAGAAGCGGATACGCTGGTGGTTTTTCTCCAGTCTTCCGGGAACTTCGCTGTTCACGACAGTTACTGAGCCATCGGGTTCTTGGGACACTTGTTGAACGACAAACGTGTTGCCAAGGATGATCGAGTCCAGGTCCATTGTCTTGGAGAATACAACGGTAATCGGTCGGTCGGCGGGCATCTGGCTTACCGGTAGCAGGTCTCCGGAATTGGCATCGTCGCCAGTCCAGCACTTTCCAAACACTCCGTTGTCCAGGTCAAGCGTGTCAGCGTAACTTGTTTCACAGGGGTAGCCGGGATACGTGGTAAGCGCCAGTGGAAAGCCTTTGTTGGATGGGGCTCCATTGTCCTCAATGGCCGGCAGGTTAAAGTCCAGCGATGATGTTGATGCGGTGTTGCCTGCCAGGTCCTTTAGTCCGTCGACAGCGACTGAGTAAGGAATACCGTGCTTCAATCCTGCCCGTGGACTGATGACCAAAGCTGTACCATCCGATTGAATTTGCAGGTCTGAAACGGGAACGCCGTTTTCAATAAGGCTGATACTGTCGAAAATAGAGGCAGGGTCCAGCGGCTCATCAAAAAACAGGATCACTGGGTCGCCAGGTCGTTGCATGGACTGCCGGGTCGCAGGAATGGCGTCCTCCGGGCCTGGCATCCAGCTCACAAGCTGGGGTGGAGTGTTGTCCATTTC
>DATGQY010000071.1:0-7685 GCA_035303925.1 Marinobacter sp.
GGAGAAGTGTGAGATTCAGGTGTCCTACGCCATCGGCGTAGCCCAGCCGACCTCCATTTCTTTGAACACCTTCGGCACCGGCAAGATCAGCGACGACAAGATCGTCGAGCTGGTGCGCGCGCACTTCGACCTGCGCCCGTATGCGATCACCAACATGCTGGACCTGCTGCACCCGATGTACCGTCAGACCGCAGCCTACGGCCACTTCGGCCGCGATCCGTACGAGATGACGGTCGGCGGCAAGACCTTCACCGCGTTCCCATGGGAGAAGACTGACCGCGCTGCGGCTCTGAAGGACGCTGCAGGCATCTAAAGACTGGCACTGGCTTCTTGTCGTGGCCCAGCCCTCCAATTTTGGAGTGGCGGCGGCAAGGAACGTCTTTCCGGGACACGCTCAAGCCGTCCGTGGGCGCTTAGCTTTGGCCATCCATGGCCAAAGATAGTCCCGGAAAGACGTTCCTCACCACCGCTTTCGCACTTGTGGTGAGGGCTTATCGAAAACTCTTTCATGCAAGGCGCTGAAAGAAGGCCAAACTCAGTATTTCGGCGTACCGGAGACGGCATACGCCAAAGTTTGAAAGAGGAGATGGGGAACGTCTTTCGCGGAATTTCGAAGGCCAAGGATGGCCTGAGAGAAGCGCACATGGATGTGCTCGTAGCGGTTCCGCGAAAGACGTTCCCCATCTCCGACACAACCCATACAGGCGGTACCCGATAATGTTCCGGGGCCGTAGAGAAAGGCTGACAGGAGAACACCCAAATGAGCACTCCGGCAGAAAAACTGACCACGTTTGAAGACTACAAAGTCCGCGACATCACCCTCGCCGACTGGGGCCGCAAGGAAATCAAGATCGCCGAAGGCGAAATGCCCGCTCTAATGAAACTGCGCGAGAAGTACAAAGCCGAGCAGCCGCTGAAAGGCGCCAACATCATGGGCTGCATCCACATGACCATCCAGACTGCCGTGTTGATTGAAACACTGGTCGAGCTGGGCGCCAACGTACGCTGGTCATCGTGCAACATCTTCTCCACCCAGGACCAGGCAGCAGCTGCCATTGCCGCCCAGGGCATTCCCGTATTCGCGTGGAAGGGTGAAACCGACGAAGAATACGAATGGTGCCTGCACAAGACCGTGGGCGCAGACGTAGACGGCTGGGAACCCAACATGATCCTGGACGACGGCGGCGACCTGACCGAAGTACTGCACAAAGAGTACCCGGCCATCATCAGCAAATGCCACGGCGTGACTGAAGAAACCACCACCGGCGTGCACCGCCTGCAGGAAATGCTGCGTGACGGGACCCTGAAGATCCCGGCCATCAACGTCAACGACTCCGTCACCAAGTCCAAGAACGACAACAAGTACGGCTGCCGCCACAGCCTGAACGATGCCATCAAGCGCGCCACTGACCACCTGCTGTCCGGCAAGAAAGCGCTGGTGATCGGTTACGGCGACGTGGGCAAGGGTTCTGCCCTGTCCCTGCGCCAGGAAGGCATGATCGTGAAGGTGACTGAAGCCGACCCGATCTGCGCCATGCAGGCCTGCATGGACGGTTTTGAAGTGGTATCCCCGTACATCGATGGCATCAACACCGGTACCGAGCAGGGCATCAATGCCGATCTGCTGGGCACCACCGACCTGCTGGTGACCACCACCGGTAACGTCAACGTGTGCGACGCCAACATGCTGAAAGCCCTGAAGAGCGGCGCTGTGGTGTGCAACATCGGCCACTTCGACAACGAAATCGACACCGCCTACATGCGCAAGAACTGGGAATGGGATGAGGTCAAACCGCAGGTGCACCTGATCTACCGCGACAAGGCCACCAACGACCACCTGATCCTGCTGTCTGAAGGCCGTCTGGTGAACCTGGGCAACGCCACCGGTCACCCGTCGCGGATCATGGACGGCTCATTCGCCAACCAGGTGCTGGCACAGATGCACCTGTTCGAGCGGAAGTTTGCCGACCTGCCGGAAGATTCCAAAGCCAAGGGCGTTTACGTTCAGGTTCTACCCAAGCAGCTGGACGAAGAAGTGGCCCGCGCCATGGTGGAAGGCTTTGGTGGCGTGATCACCAAGATGACCCCGGACCAGGCGAAATACATCGGCGTGCCGGTTGAAGGACCGTACAAGCCGGAAACCTACAGGTACTAAGCGGAAACGATCATGGAATCCCAGAAGCAATTCAAACGCCGCTTCAGCTTCGAGTTTTTCCCGCCCAAGACCGATCAGGGCAAGGAGAAACTTCAAGTTGTGCGCAACCAACTGGCCGAGGTGAACCCGGATTTTTTCTCGGTCACCTTCGGCGCCGGCGGCTCCACCCGGGACCGTACCATTGAAACCGTGCTCAGCCTGCACAAGCAGGGCATTTCCACGGCACCGCACCTGTCCTGCGTGGGTGGCACCCGCGCAGAGATCGGCGAACTGCTGGATCTGTATAAAGAGAACGGTATCAACCGGATCGTTGCCCTGCGCGGCGATCTGCCCTCGGGCATGGGGGCGTCTGGTGAGCTGCGGTATGCCAACGAGCTGGTGGAATTCATCCGGAACCACAGCGGTGATCACTTCAACCTGGAAGTCGCCGCCTATCCCGAGTTCCATCCTCAGGCCCGCAGTGCGGAAGATGATCTGAAGAATTTCGCCCGCAAGGTACAGGCCGGTGCCAACAGCGCCATCACCCAGTACTTCTTTAATGCGGACAGCTACTTCTATTTCATCGACCGTCTGGAGAAGATGGGCATTACCCTGCCGGTGGTGCCGGGCATCATGCCCATCGTCAATTTCTCCAGCCTGGTGCGTTTCTCCGACATGTGCGGTGCGGAAATTCCGCGCTGGATTCGCAAGCAGCTGGAAGCCTACGGGGACGACAGCGAAAGCATCCGCCAGTTTGGTGAAGAAGTCGTCACCCGGATGTGCGAAAAGCTGCTTAAGGCTGGTGCGCCAGGGCTGCATTTCTACACCCTGAACCAGACTGAACCCAGCCTTTCCATCTGGAAGAATCTGGGCATTACCGACCGGGAAAAGATCGCCTTCTGACCCATGCTCTATAGCCCTCTCCCGCTCCGGGAGGGGGCTCTTTCCCATCCTTTCCGCACGTCGAAATCACCTGATTCCCTGAAAATCCTGATTTTTTAGTCTAGAGTGTGTCTGATGCATACCCATCAACGCTCCCCGCGATGTGCAGTCAAAACCCTGCGTTATCGCGGCCTGCCTTACCGGGTAGATGGAGCCAAAATAAAAGCAAGGAGAAAGCATGAGCACCAAATGGCTGAAAACACTGGGCGCTGGTCTGGCATTGTCGGTTGCAGCTTCAACGGTTAGCGCGGAAACCCTCCGAGTAGTCACCGATCCAAGCTTCGTTCCATTTGAAATGATGGATCAGGAAACCGGTGAAATGGTCGGTTTCGATATGGAGATCATCGCCGAAGTCGCCGAGCGAGCAGGCTTTGATTACGACCTGAACACCATGGATTTCAACGGCATAATCCCGGCTCTGCAAACCGGCAACGTCGACATCGCTATTGCCGGTATCACCATCACCGAAGAACGTGGACAGATCGTCGATTTCTCCGATCCGTATTACGACTCCGGCCTTCGGATTCTGGTGAGAGAAGGCGATGACATTGCCGAGATGTCTGATCTTGAAGGCAAGAAAGTCGGCACCAAAATCGGTAGTACCAGTTACGACTACCTGATGAAAAGCCTGGATGACAACGACGGCGTAACGCCCTACCCAGGCAGCTCCGATATGTACATGGCGCTGATGTCCCGTGCAATTGACGCGGTATTCTACGACGCCCCCAACGTCGGTTACTTCGCCAGCACTCGCGGCAAAGGCAAGGTAAAAACCGCAGGCCCGCTGTACGAAGGCCAGCAGTACGGGATCGCCCTGAAGAAAGGCAGCAAGTGGGTTGGCCCGGTCAACGAAGCACTGGCTGAAATCAAAGACGACGGCACCTACAAAACCATTTACGAAAAATGGTTTGGCCCCATGCCTGAAGACAAGTAATCCTCCACTCGTTCCGGTCAGGGTGCACAACACCCTGATCGGTTCCTCCCAACCCAACGGAGACTCACACTGTGGAATTCCAGTTTCAGTTTGACTGGCAGGCGGCCATTAACTCTATCCCCTATCTGGCCAAGGGCATTCCCTACACTCTGATGATTTCCTTCGGTGGCCTCGCCATCGGTTTTGTACTGGGCATATTTTTCGGCTTGCTCAGCATCAACAAGAAGTGGTTTCTACGCTGGCCGGCCACCGCCTACATTGAAATCTTTCGCGGCACGCCAATCCTGGTTCAGGTGCTGTTTATCTTCTACGGTCTGCCGGATCTGATCGGTAGCCCGATCGATCCGTTGACGGCCGGCATAGCCGCCATTGCTCTCAACTCCGGCGCCTACATTTCAGAAGTGGTGCGCGGTGGCGTGCAATCCATCGACAAGGGCCAGAGCGAAGCCGGCCTGTCTCTGGGCCTGTCACGTACCCAGACCTTCTGGTCCATCATCTGGCCACAGGCCTTCCGGCGCATGATCCCCCCTCTCGGCAACCAGGCCATCGTCAGCATCAAGGACACCTCCCTGTTCTCGGTGATTGGTGTGGGTGAGCTGGTTCGGCAGGGGCAGGTTTACATAGCGAACACCTTCACCGCGTTTGAGGTGTATTTTGTGGTGGCGCTCATGTACCTGGCGATCACTCTTTCACTGTCTTTGGTTCTGCGGCTGCTTGAACGCCGTGGCGTTGCATCTGTCTGAAGGAGCCCGACCATGACTCAGATTGTAAAAATGAAGGGCATGAACAAACACTTCGGCAAACTGCATGTCCTGAAAGACATTGACCTGACCGTTGAGCAAGGTGAAGTGGTGGTGATTATCGGCGCCAGCGGCTCCGGAAAATCCACGCTGATCCGCTGCGTGAACGGTCTCGAGGAATACGAATCCGGCAGTTTGAATGTCGACAGCCACGCGCTGGCCCCAAAAGGTGGCAATCAAAGCACCCTGGCGGAAATCCGCAAGGAAGTGGGCATGGTGTTCCAGCAGTTCAACCTGTTCCCTCACCTGACGGTGAAAAGGAACATCATGCTGGCGCCCATGAAGGTAAAGAACACGTCGCAGGTTGTGGCCAACGCCACTGCTGAGCGGCTGCTCGAACGGGTGGGTATCGGCGATCAGGCCGACAAGTATCCCAGCCAGTTGTCAGGTGGCCAGCAACAACGTGTCGCGATTGCCCGAGCGCTGGCCATGGAGCCGCGGCTAATGCTGTTCGACGAGCCCACCTCAGCGCTGGACCCGGAAATGATCGGTGAAGTACTGGATGTTATGCGGGAGCTGGCCAAAGAAGGCATGACCATGATGGTGGTCACCCACGAAATGGGCTTTGCTCGCGAGGTGGCGGACCGGGTAATCTATATCCACGAAGGCCAGATTGTTGAAGAAGGCCGGCCCGACGACGTGTTCGACAATCCTCAGAACGAACGCACCCAGGCATTCCTGTCCCGGGTGCTGGCGCACTGACCTAACCGGCAGTCAGGATCACATCAGGGTTAAAACTCCGACATGACATCCTGAAGGTCGCGTTTTAATTCACTGGCCTCGGTAATCCATACGGTTTTATCGAGGCCTGGCAACACTCCGACCTCCAGGCCATCTTTGGCCAGCCCCGGCACCCATTTTCTGAAAAAGTCCGGCAGCGAGATACCCAGCGGAGACAAATCAGCACTGCCTTCGGCGTAGCCCTCCGCAAACGCCTTGGCAGGCCACACCGGCAGATACTCGACCCCCTCATCATCCGATGAGATTTTCAGAAAGCGATTGTCCGCGTTCACCAAAATCCAGATCTCCCGCTCCTCGGCCACCAGACTGAGGAAATAGTCATAACGCTCTTCGCCGTCGAGGCCAAGGATGGCTGCAAGCTCTTCATTGCTCATGGAATGTCTCACTGTCTGATGGGCATCAATCGCGAAGCCTACCTCAGCCAATGCTGGTGCGCCATGACCAGATTCGCTGGCCTGAGAAATCCGTGACGTTTCAAAAGTCGTGGCTTTTGACCTATGGTGACTAAAATCGTTGAACCAAGATGCAACAGCTCATCGTATGACTCCGGAAGACTCACTTCGAAAAGGACATGTTCGACCATGACATTACCCATCCAGGAGAACTCACCTAGCAGTCTTGGATCTCTGGGAGCTCCGCTCGCACTGCGCCGTACACCCAGGCTTGATACGGGCACGCCACATGACAAGCGTAAAGAAATCGCCCTCTACTTCACCAATACCTTCGATACCTACACACGCCTTTTCGACTGTCTGGCCGATGACGCGGGCTTTTATCAGAAATCCATTCCCCTGAGACACCCGCTCATTTTCTACCTCGGCCACACCGCAACCTTTTTCGTTAACAAGCTGGTTCTGGCAAAACTGTTACCCGAGCGTATTGATCCACGCATGGAATCCACGTTTGCTGTCGGTGTGGACGAAATGAGCTGGGATGATCTTAATGACGACCATTATGATTGGCCCACCGTCGCTGAAGTGATGAACTATCGCAACAAAGTGCGCGACAGGGTGCTTGAACTCATTGAAACCCTGCCGATGGCATTGCCGATCAACTGGGAAAGCCCCTGGTGGCCGATTGTGATGGGGATCGAGCATGAGCGCATCCATCTGGAGACGTCATCGGTGCTGATCCGCCAGCACGGTCTCGCCAGAGTCCGGCCTCAACCGCTGTGGGCGCCGAATCGCGAGACCGGAGAAGCGCCCGCGAATGAACTCATCACGGTACCCGGCGGTGACATACGTATCGGTAAACCTTACGACGACGCCTACTACGGCTGGGACAACGAATACGGCGAACACAAAGCGAGCGTCGAGGCGTTCAAGGCGAGCCAATTCCTGGTCAGCAACCAGGAGTTCCTGGAGTTCGTTGAGAATGGTGGGTATGAACAGGACGCCTACTGGACCGAAGAAGGCCGCTCTTGGCGCCAATTTGCCGAAGCCAAGCACCCGACATTCTGGCGTTGGCACAATAGCTGGCACCTGCGCCTGATGACTGAAGAAGTGGACATGCCATGGGATTGGCCCGTCGAGGTCAACTATCACGAGGCCAAAGCGTTCTGCGAGTGGAAGCGTGAGCAAACCGGACAACCCATCCGCTTGCCAACAGAAGATGAGTGGTACCGGCTTTGCGCCGTCGCAGGTGTGGAGGAGCTTGGCCAGCAACCGGCTAATGGCAACCTGCACCTGGATCACGGAGCCTCCTCCTGCCCGGTGACCCGTTTCCGGCACGGTGAATGGTTTGATGTGGTGGGTAACGTATGGCAGTGGGTTGAGACGCCGACTTACCCATTCGACGGGTTCAAGGTTCATCCTCTGTACGACGATTTCACGACGCCCACCTTTGATGGTCAGCACAACCTGATCAAAGGTGGCTCCTGGATTTCCTGCGGTAACGAAGCAAGGCTTGCCGCCCGTTATGCGTTCCGCCGTCACTTTTTCCAGCATGCGGGCTTCCGCTACATTGCGTCCGACGCCGACGCGGCACAGCCGAACGCTTACTACGAGAGCGACAGGATGTTGACCGAATACGCCGAATTTCACTTCGGCGACAGCTGGTATGGTGTGGCAAATTTCCCGAAGGCCATGGCGGATCTTGCCCTCGACGCCATGCAGGGCAAACCTGCCGGCAAAGC
>DATGQY010000072.1:0-13876 GCA_035303925.1 Marinobacter sp.
CGCTACCTTGTCAACCGTTTATTTTTCGCTGTTTCCGACTCCGAAAACTGCCGAAAAACTCACCGGCTTACTGCTTGTTCGAGGCGCGCATTCTACACTGAACCGCCACCTTGTCAACCGCTTTTTTGAAGAATCTTGAAATCGTTTTCTTCAAATCTTTCAAGCGGTTATCGCTTCAGTTGCGACCGGTTTAAGTGACCTGCCCCTCAAGCGAGATGCGCATTCTACAGACCTTGGCGGAGGTGTCAACGGGTCGTCTGAACTTTTTTTAAAATCCGTCAATTTCACCGCACCAATCAAGATCGCTGTCGGCTAACTAGAGCTCTACCTTTACCTTTTCTGCAACCTCGCGAGCCCTGCTACGCGCATCCTCCAGCGTGGCACCTCGAGCTAAAGCCACACCCATCCGCCTGCGGCCCTTCAACTCCGGCTTACCAAACAGACGCAACTGGGTATCCGGCTCCGACAACGCATGCTCCAGACCAGAGAATGAAACCGACTGGGAATCCCCCTCCGGCAGGATGACCGCAGACGCTGTCGGCCCCTGCTGCCTGATGGCGGGCACAGGCAGCCCCAGAATGGCTCTTGCATGAAGAGCAAATTCCGAAAGGTCCTGCGACATCAGTGTGACAAGCCCAGTATCGTGGGGCCGGGGCGATACTTCGGAAAACCAGACATCATCCCCCTTAACAAAAAGTTCGACGCCGTAAATACCGAAGCCGCCCAGATTCTCTACCACCGCTCGTGCAATCTCGGTCGACCGATCAAAAGCCTGCTTCGACATAGGGTGAGGCTGCCAGGACTCACGGTAGTCACCGTCTTCCTGACGGTGGCCGATCGGATCGCAGAATGTAATGCCGTCACGATGCCTTACGGTCAACAGCGTAATCTCATAATCAAAGTCGATGAAGCCTTCAACAATAACCCGCCCCCGGCCTGCACGACCGCCGGTCTGAGCATATTCCCATGCGACTTCAATATCCGCTTCCGTCTTGACGGTACTCTGGCCCTTACCGGACGAACTCATCACCGGCTTTACAACGAGTGGCAGCCCCACCTCCTTGACTGCCACCAGGTATTCCTCATGGCTTTCAGCAAACCGGTATGGAGATGTTGGCAAACGCAGCTCTTCACCCGCCAGGCGCCGAATGCCCTCACGGTTCATTGTCAGGTTCACGGCCCGGGCTGTCGGTATAACGTGATAGCCCTCGGCTTCCAGCTTCACCAGCTCAGCGGTTGCAATAGCCTCAATCTCAGGAACGATCAAATCCGGCTTTTCGGATTCAATGATTGCCCGAAGCGCCTGACCATCCAGCATATCGACAACATGGCTCCTGTGTGCGACCTGCATGGCGGGCGCATCGGCATAGCGGTCAATGGCTATGACTTCCACGCCAAATCGCTGCAACTCAATAACAACTTCTTTTCCGAGCTCTCCGGAACCACAGAAAAGAACACGAGTTGCATTGGGCTTAAGAGGTGTACCGATACGCACGGTGTTTTCGCTAACGGTCATTCCGGCTTGCATCCTGTTCATGTCAGATTTGATACTTCTTCTCACGTTCCGCTACTTTTTGCAGTACTTCACGACGCTCATCATCGGTCATCGAGATCCAGCGAAGTATTTCGTCGCCAGTACGCTGACACCCGATGCAAATGTCGCTCTCATCCAAAGCACACACCGATACACAGGGCGAGCGAACCCTATCGCGAACCTTCGCCATTAAAGATCAACCTTTTCCAGCTTTGTCAGATAGCGTTGTGCATTGAGAACATAGTGCTGCGCGCTCATCTCCAGCATTTTTTTCTGATTGTCGGTCAGTTCGCGGCGTATTTTCCCTGGCGAACCGACAACCATAGAACCATCTGGAACCTCCATACCTTCCGGTATCAGCGTGTTGGCACCAATAAGGCAGTGTTTCCCGATCTTCGCGCCATTCAGCACTACGGCATTGATCCCGATCAGCGAATAGTCGCCAATCTGGCACCCGTGAAGCATAACCTTGTGCCCAACGGTAACGCCTCGACCGATCGTCAGCGGAATACCGGGATCTGTGTGCAGTACCGAGCCATCCTGAACATTGGCTTCCGGGCCAATGGTAATCAGCTCGTTATCGCCCCGAATGACCACATTGAACCAGATACTGGACTTCTCCATCATTTTCACACGACCAATCACAGTGGCATTGTGCGCAACAAATTGCCCCTCTCCGACAAATTCCGGGGTATGGCCATCAAGGCGATAGAACATGAATTCCTCCAACGGACTAGCGGGGCGGCTCAAGAATGTCGATACCGGCATCGTACACAGCATTCAGGAAATCAACCAGAACCACGGCTGACAGGCCCCATATCTGATACCGCTCCCACCTGTAGCATGGCACGTAGAGCGTACTGTTCAAAAAGCTGAGAGTGTCTGTCCGCTCTCTCTTATCTTCAAGAAAAAAGGACAGTGGCACACGGAACACACTCTCTATTTCATCAGGGTTTGGCTCCAGAGGGTGATCAGCTGGAACCACACCGACGTAGGGCGTCACCAGAATTCGGTGCAATGACATGACCTGACTCAACGGTGCGATCACCTTCACTGCTTCCGGCGGCAAGCCAATTTCCTCATGGGTTTCCCTCAGCGCGGTTGCCGCCAGTGATGGGTCGCCAGGATCACGCTTCCCCCCAGGATAAGCCACCTGACCACGATGTGTTTTCAGATGTGCTGAGCGGAGTGTAAAAATCATCTCCGGATTGCCGGTGTCGTCTGTTACCGGCACGAGAATACCGGCTTCCGGATAATCCAGAGCCAGCAGTCTGGGCGCATAGTTCGACAGCTTTTCCGTTAACAGATCCCGCACTCTTTAACTCCGGTGACATCTCGATTTTGAGTGAGACACAGGCAGCCCTGATCGTTAAACTGGCTACCAACGGACACTCAGTATACGGGGAAAACAATGAAGTATTGCAGCACTTGCGGCCAACAGGTTGAACAACGGATTCCCGAAGGTGACAACCGATACCGTTATGTTTGCCTGAGTTGCAACACCATTCATTACCAGAACCCCCGGATTATTGCCGGCACCGTCCCGGTATGGGACGGGCGGATTCTTCTTTGCCGTCGCGCTATCGAACCCAGATACGGCTACTGGACCCTGCCGGCAGGCTTTATGGAAAACGCTGAAACCACAATGGAGGCTGCAGCCCGTGAAACCAGGGAAGAGGCTCTGGCCGAGGTTCAGATAGAGGGACTCTACTCCGTGATTGACGTGCCCCACATCAACCAGGTGCACATGTTCTATCGGGCAACACTCATAGACGGCAGTTTCGGTGCCGGCGAAGAATCTCTCGAGTCCCGGCTTTTTACCGTCGACGAGATTCCCTGGGGTGAAATTTCCTTCCCGACGGTCAAGCGAACGCTGGAGCTGTTCCTCGACGACATGAAGACGGGGAACTATGGTGTGCATATCACGGATGTCAGGCACCCCATGGCAAAAAAAGCCTGATTACAGCGTTTCTAGCCTGAACACCTCGTAAGCAGGCTCTTCGTACGGATGAGCCTGCTTGAGTGCCGCAACGGCCTCTTTAATAAGACTCTCCACGCATACCAGTTCAACTTTGAACTCCTGAACCGTTTCCAGCTCTCCCCGCTGACCCAGAAACGGATCGCTGCCTGCCAGTGGCCGGAACTGGCCCTGCCCTTCACATTGCCACGCACAGCAGTCGTAATCGCCGATCCTACCCGCACCGACTGCAAACAGTGCCTGCTTTGTTTGCTCAAGATGACTTTCTGGAACGAAGTAACAAAGCTTGTACATTTTTGCACCTCCGATTGCGCAAGTTTTATTCAAATCAGGCTTTTCTGAACTTACCCACAAAATCTGTGGATAACTCTGGGGAAAGATTTGGGGAATCCGCCCCCAACCCCCATGATTACTGGCCTCTCCTCAAATTGACGACAAAATCGCCCGTTTGATTTTATCCTGACATTTCAACAGCTTAAATTGTCCGACCAAAAAATGAACGCAAATCCCCGGCTTTGATCACAGATCCACCAACACAGCCCCGAAAATGTGCATAAAAATTCCAGTCAAGGTCTTGACCGACATTTTTTTGGACGTTTTTTCACTGCAATGGTGCAATTTTTGATCACTACGCCCCAAAACATACACCCACAAAAAAGCCGACCCGATAACGCCCTGACTAGCAACGTTACCGGGCCGGCTTTCAGCATAGCCGGATCTGATTACTCAATCAGCCGAGCCAGCGCCTGGCATTTCTGAACATGCGAATCCAGGGGCCGTCCTCCTGCCACTCATCCGGCTTCCAGGAATGCTGCACCGCGCGGAAAACCCGTTCCGGGTGAGGCATCATGATGGTCACTCGGCCATCGCGAGTGGTCACGCCTGTGATCCCAGCTTCAGACCCATTAGGATTATAGGGGTAGCGAGTGGTCACCTGACCCCGATTATCCACATAGCGCAGCGCCACCAGCTCGCTTTCAAGCAGCGCACCGGATGAATTGCCAGAAGCAAACTCAATGCGACCCTCACCGTGGGCCACTGCGATCGGCATACGGGAACCCGCCATGCCATCCAGGAAAGCTGATGGTGACGGTGCAACTTCCACCATAACCAGACGAGCTTCGAACTGTTCCGACTGGTTGCGCACAAAGCGAGGCCAACCTTCGCTGCCTGGAATGAGTTCATGCAGGTTCGACAGCATCTGGCAACCGTTGCACACGCCCAGCGCGAGCGTGTCCTGACGATTGAAGAAGGCGGCAAACTGGTCACGCACGCGGTCGTTAAACAGAATGGATTTCGCCCAGCCTTCGCCGGCTCCCAACACGTCTCCGTATGAGAAGCCACCACAGGCAACCAGACTCTGGAAGCTATCCAGTGCCACCCGACCCGAGAGCAAGTCGCTCATGTGAACATCTACCGACTCAAAGCCAGCGCGGTCAAAGGCCGCAGCCATCTCTACCTGGCCATTGACGCCCTGCTCTCTCAATACCGCAACCCTGGGCCGGGCACCGGTACTAATGAACGGCGCAGCTACGTCCTCATTGAGATCAAAACTCAACCTGGCATTCAGGCCTGGGTCTTCCACATCCTGCAGGTTCTCGAATTCTTCCTTTGCGCAGTCCGCGTTGTCGCGCAGCGACTGGATACGGTAACTGGTCTCCGCCCACAGTTGCTGCAACTCAACGCGGGATTCATCAACCACATTCTCACCGGCAAAGGTCAGGCGTAGCCTATCCTTGTCGTTCAGGGTACCAATCACACTGGTGTGGTCACCCAGGCCGGCTGCCGAGAACTGTTGAAGCACGAAACCTGTGTCTTCACGACGTACCTGAATGACGGCGCCAAGCTCTTCATTAAACAGTTCACGAGCAAACTGGGAGCTGTCTTCGGCCAGACCGTCCAGCTTGATGTCGACACCCGTGCGGCCGGCAAAGCTCATTTCCGCAACCGTCACGAACAAACCACCGTCAGAGCGATCGTGATACGCCAGCAGTTTGTTATCAGAGTTCAAACCCTGAATAACGGCAAAAAAGGCCTTGATGTCTTCCGGGTCATCAAGATCAGGCGCAACAGCACCGACCTTGCCATAGACCTGCGCCAGCGCAGAGCCCCCCAGGCGATTCTGGCCAGCAGCCAGATCGATCAGAATCAGATCGGTTTCACCAGCATCCGATCGGAGCTGAGGTGTGAGCGTCCGCGCGACATCCGTAACCGGAGCGAATCCACTGATAATGAGAGACAGAGGTGAAGTAACGCTCTTCTGCTCTCCGCTGTCCTCCTCCCATGTGGTCTTCATGGACATCGAGTCTTTGCCCACCGGAATGGTAATACCCAGGGCCGGACAAAGCTCCATACCAACCGCTCGCACGGTTTCATAGAGGTTCTCATCTTCACCTGGGTGCCCGGCGGCGGCCATCCAGTTTGCAGAAAGACGGATATCCGAGAGCTTCGCGATGGCGGCGGCGGCCAGGTTGGTAATGGCTTCCCCTACGGCCATGCGGCCAGATGCAGGCGCATCAATGACAGCCAGCGGCGTTCGCTCACCCATGGCCATTGCCTCACCAGTCCGCACATCGAAAGATGCTGCAGTCACCGCCACATCAGCCACCGGAACCTGCCAGGGGCCAACCATCTGGTCACGGGCAACCAGCCCGGTAATCGTACGATCGCCAATAGTAATCAGGAAGCTTTTGGAACCAACAGACGGCAACCTAAGAATGCGCCGGATGGCATCGTGAAGATCGATCTTTGTGGAGTCGAATATCGGCTTGGTAAACGAGGCCCGGGTAACGCTCCGATGCATTCTCGGTGGTTTTCCGAAAAGCACTTCCATCGGCAGGTCTACCGGCTTGTCGTTGAAATAGGAGTCGCCCAATTCCAGATGATGAGCTTCGGTCGCCTCGCCGATAACCGCGTATGGGCACCGCTCGCGGCGACACAAGGCATCAAACTGCTCCAGATTTTCCGGCGCCACGGCTATAACGTAGCGCTCCTGGGATTCGTTGCTCCAGATTTCCAGAGGCGACATACCAGGCTCATCACTGGGGATATCCCGCAGTTCGAACTTGCCGCCACGACCACCGTCTTTGACCAGCTCCGGCATGGCATTGGACAAGCCACCGGCACCTACGTCGTGAATGAAGCAGATCGGGTTATTGTCACCCAACTGCCAGCAACGATCGATAACCTCCTGGCAGCGACGTTCCATTTCCGGGTTGTCGCGCTGCACCGATGCAAAATCCAGGTTCTCGTTGCTGGAACCGGAATCCATGGAGGATGCGGCGCCACCACCAAGACCAATCAGCATGGACGGACCTCCCAGCACGATCAGCTTCGCACCGACGGGAATGTTGCCCTTCTCTACATCCTGCTCACGAATGTTGCCCATACCACCGGCAATCATGATCGGTTTGTGGTAACCACGAACCTCTTCACCGGCTGCGCCAGGCACCTTCTCCTCAAACGTGCGGAAATAACCTGTCAGATTCGGTCGCCCGAATTCATTGTTAAACGCTGCGCCACCAATGGGGCCTTCGATCATGATTTCCAGCGGCGAAGCAATCCGGTCCGGCTTGCCATAGCCTATTTCCCAGGGCTGTTCATCGCCCGGGATGTTCAGGTTAGAGACCGTAAACCCTGAAAGGCCGGCCTTGGGCTTGGAACCACGCCCCGTAGCACCTTCATCACGGATTTCGCCACCGGAACCCGTCGCTGCGCCTGCGAACGGCGCGATCGCGGTCGGGTGGTTGTGAGTCTCGACTTTCATCAGAATATGGATCGGTTCACGGTTATACCCGTAAACTCCGGAATCCGGCGCCGGGAAGAAACGTCCGGCCTCACTACCGACAATCACTGAAGCGTTATCTTTATAAGCGGACAGCACACCTTCGCTGTTCATTTCGTAGGTGTTCTTGATCATCGCGAAGAGAGATTTTTCCTGTCCTTCGCCATCGATATCCCAGGAAGCATTGAAGATTTTATGCCGGCAATGTTCGGAGTTGGCCTGGGCGAACATCATCAGCTCGACGTCGGTCGGGTCGCGCTCCAGCTTGATGAACGATGTCACCAGGTAGTCAATTTCATCGTCGGCCAGGGCCAACCCGAGGCGGGCGTTCGCTTCAACCAATGCCGCGCGCCCACCGGATACCACGGGCACGCGCCCCAGGGGCCGCGGCTCTTCGTGACTGAACAGCAGCTCAGCACCGCCCATTTCGTGGAATACTTTCTGGGTCATACGGTCATGCAGCAGCGCCGCAATCTTCTCCCGCTGCTCCAGACCAAGCTTACGGCCGGACCGGATAAAATAGGCAATGCCCCGCTCGATCCGGCGAATCTGCCGCAAACCGCAGTTACGGGCAATGTCAGTCGCCTTACTGGACCAGGGTGACAGCGTACCCGGGCGGGGAACCACCAGGAACAGCACGCCGTCCTGCGCTTCTACTTCAACACTTGGCCCATAGGTAAGCAGCCGGTCCAGAATCGCCTGTTCCGAATCGGACAGGTCGTCATCTAGATCCACAAAGTGCATAAACTCAGCATATACATGCTCCACATCAGGAACCATTTCCTGGATGCGTGAATGCAGCTTGCGGGAACGAAAAGGCGAGAGCGCTGGCGCGCCGCGAAGTTCAAGCATGATATCAACCTGTATCGCGCGAATCGGGGGACGTCTTTCAGAAAGGCGGCATGATACTTGAAACCGCCCTCGGGATACAGGGCAAGGTAACGCCTTTCGACCGTGTACAATTGACATTCTTTTGCACACTTATTAATCAGGTCGATTGACCGCAGCCCCACAAGAAGGGATCATTAATTAATTGCAAGGATAGCCTGAGGCATCAAATAACAGGATAGCGGTTCACACCACGCAGTTTCCTGAACATTGAGCTTTTGCGGAGAGCAAGGATTTGGCAGCAATTATCAGCATGTTTCGAGGCAGTAGCAGGGCGATAGCCGTCACGTTGTTCGCAATTCTGGCTGGCAGTGGCTGCTCACAACCCAGCACCCTTCAGGAAGTAAAAAACGAGGGTGTGCTGCATGTCATCACCCGTGTCGCCCCCTCTATCTATTACGAAGGCCGTGAAGGGCCTACTGGCTACGACTACGAACTTGCCCATCGATTTGCGGAAGAGCTGGGCGTGGAGCTCAGAGTTCGGGTGGCTGAAGACAATTCCGAGATTCTGTCGGTATTGAATCGAAACTTTGCCCATATTGGCCTGGCAGGTCTGGTAGAGCGCCCGGATTTCGAAGCTCTTTTCCAGCCCGTGCCGATCGGCGTCAGTGCCCAGTCCATTGTGGTGTATCACCGGGACTACCCGGCACCCTCTTCTGTTCAAGATCTGTCAGAGCAAACTCTTCATTTGCTGGCAGACAGCAACCACGAACACCTTATCGCCACAGACCCGGACAGTGCCGGACCAGAGATTCGAGTACACCCAGGGCTGGACGCCGCTGCGTTACTGACCAAAGTGCAGAGTGGCGAATTCCCGTATGCGGTTATCTCCTCAAACGAACTCGACCTGAACCACGTCTTTTTCCCCATGGTCAAAGAGGCGTTTGCGCTGAATGAGCCACAGGAGCTGGTTTGGCTGCTTCCTGCCGCACAGGACGATTCCCTGGCGAACGCCGCAAGGTCGTTCATGGAGCGGGTTCGGGACGATGGCTCCATGGCACAGCTCGCAGAACGGTTTTACGGCCACCTGGACCGGCTGAATTACGTCGGTGCGCGCACCTTCATGCATCACGTGAAGAACCGGCTTCCCCGATACCAGGCCCTGTTTGAAAGCTATGCCCGCGAATCGGGAATGGATTGGCGGCTACTGGCAGCAATTGGCTACCAGGAGTCTCATTGGCGCCCGAACGCGGTCTCTCCTACCGGGGTTCGCGGCCTGATGATGCTCACCCGAACGACAGCAAACTATATTGGCATCAATAACAGGCTGGACGCCGAAGAAAGCATTGAGGGCGGAGCCCGCTATTTCCAGATGGTGCACCAGAAAATCCCGGAGCGTATTCCGGAGCCCGACAGAACCTGGTTTGCCCTGGCGTCCTACAACGTTGGCTACGGCCACCTGGAAGATGCCCGAAGATTAACCGAGTCCGCCGGCAAAGACCCGGACCGCTGGATGGATGTTAAAGAGTTCTTGCCGCTGCTGGCACAGAAAGAATGGTATTCCAAGACCCGTTTCGGATACGCAAGAGGGCACGAACCCGTCGTTTATGTTCAGAACATTCGACGCTATTACGATGTACTGGCACGCATTTCCGCACCCGGAAATCCGGAAACCGAAGCTCCCGAGCAACAGCTGGCCTGGATTGATGCCGACAAGGGCTCTGAAAACCCGAAGGAAGAGTCACTCTCCCAGAGTGAAGAACCGGACTTGAGAGCATCGCTGCCCCCGGAACTGAGTGTAATACCGCCAACCCTTTGACTGTCAGGTCTCCGGCCCCCAGATGTCATCCAGGCTATCGATCTTCAGGGCTTTTTCAACCTGAGCAGAAGAAAACCCCCGTCGAGCCAGGAACCTGGCCTGCCGCAGTTTTTCCTGCAGGTTATCGTTGACGGATTCAAGCCCGAATCGCCGGTCCCTTAATCTTGCCGCCAGGCGACACCAATCGGAGTCGGACAGCTCTGACAGGCATTCAGGGCGCTCGTTGACCCCCCGCTGCTGAAGTTCTGACAGGATGCGCACCGGCCCATAGCCAACGTCAATCCGCTGACGAGCATAGACGTCTGCGAACCTTGCATCGTCCAGCCAGCCTTCTTTCTCGTACTCGTCCAGCACCGACTCAATCACACCTGGCTCGATCTGCCTCTGGCGCAACTTCAGTGCTAGCTCATACCGGCTATGCTCTCGCCGTGCCAACAGACGCAACGCCACGGATCGGGCTTTGTACTCCGGATCGTCCTGTTTTGAATCTTTTCCCATATATCCCCTTCCCGCATGCGCCAGCTAAACGCTAGACTAGCGCCCGAATCTCATCACTGTCCGGCACACATCTGAGTGCCGATGGCCGGTGGCGGCCTACTTTGCCGACACCGCAAACTGGTTTCAATCCCGAAGGATACCTTTTATGGCTGCATTCATTCAGAAACTGTTCAAGTCCCGCAAGACACACCGGGCAACCAGCCCCAGAACACCCCCAAAATCTGAATCGAGCCAGCCAGTAGAAGTAGATCATCGCAAAGTACTCCGGGAAGCCCAGGAACAGCAGCTCGCCAGTAACCCAGGGCAACCGGAACTGGCAGAACTGGCCATAGACGGCGTAACAGCATCGATCCGGCTTGAGGCAGCGAAAGGTCTCCGTGAAGAGACATTGCTGCAACACGTTCAGAAGAACGCTAAAGGGCGGGACAAAGGCGTCTACCAGGCTGTCCGGCAGGCACTGCAAGTTCTGCGGGAACAGCAGGCCAGCGAAGCCGCCACCCGCCAGCGCATCAGTGATCTGGTCAACCAGGCCAGAGATCAGGCCGCCAGCGAAAACACCAAACTGTTCAAGGCGCGCCTGGAAACCCTGCAAGAGAACTGGCGGGCCGTAGAGTCCAGCGCCGCTACCGAACAGGTACAACAGTTCCTTGAAGCGGTGCACCAATGTCGGGAACGCCTGCAGCAAATGGATCAGGCTCGACTGGACGAAGAGCGCCACCAGGAGCAAGCCCGCCAACGGCTCGAAACGCTAGAGCTTCTTGAGCGTACTCTGGCGGACCTTAAGGCATCCGAATCCGACGAACTTCCCTCGCCATCTGCACTGGATGCACTCCAGAAAACGCAGGAAAACCGTTGGCTGGAGGCCACCAGGGACACCACCGTCAACAAGCAGGAACAGAAAGCTTACGAGCAGCACATGCTTGCCCTTCGAAGCTACCTGAACGCTGTGCGCTGGCTGGCCCAGGAAAAAGACACGATCGCTGCACTTACCCTGGCCGCGGAGTCTGATCAGGCGACCGAAGAGCAGCAAGGCCAGGCCAGCGAATGGCTGAAACAACTGGAGTGGCCCGCGGGGTTTGCACAACCGGCAAACCTGTCACTGATTCGCAAACTGGCGGGAAAGCCAAAGGCACCCCAGGCAACAGACGGGCGCCACGAAAAGCAACAGGCCCTGAGCTCCAAACTCAAAGATACGCTACCCGAACTGGAGGCGGCCCTTGAAGCGCGGCAGTTCAAAGAGTCCAAACAGCTCATTAAAACCGCTCAGAACCTGTTCCAACAACTCGACGACCGCAACCGCAAGAGCTTGCACGCGCGCATGCAACTACTGACCGGCCAGTTTCGGGAACTCAGTGACTGGCAGGGCTTCGCCACTGAGCCGAAACAGATCGCACTGTGTGAACAAATGGAGTACCTGGCGGAACAACCGATGGAGCCGGAGGCCAAAGCAGAGCGAATCAAAGAACTGCAGAATGAATGGCGCGAACTGGGCGGCTCTTCAGACCGAACGCTCTGGGCCAGGTTCAAGGCCGCATCAGACCATGCTTATGAGCCCTGTAAAGCCTATTTCGAAGCAAAATCCGATCTCAAGCAGGCAAACCTGCAGAAACGTGAGGCCATCTGCAGTGAGTTGGCGCATTTCCTGAGTAATGCCGACTGGTCAACCATTGACTGGAAAGCCGTCGAGCGCATTCACCAGACCGCCCGCCAGGAATGGAAGGATGCGTGGCCGGTGGACTTCCGTGACAACCGTCAGGCACAAAAACAGTTTGATGAACTGCTGAAACAACTCGAACGCCCGCTAGATGACGAGCGCAAAAAGAACGAGGCGCGCAAGCAGGAAATTGTCGAGAAAGCCAAGGCCCTGATTAATCACGAGCCGCTGCAAGAAGCCATGGACCAGGCTAAAGCGCTGCAGACAGAGTGGACCGCAGTGGGAACAACGAGGCATCGGGAAGATCGAAAGATGTGGCAGGCCTTCCGTAAAGCGTGTGACGAAATCTTTGCTCGCCGCGATGCCCAGCGCTCCGAGCGCCAGCAGGCCAGCGAACAGGCCGACAAAACGGCGCAGGAACTACTGAATCACTATCAGGATATTGACGAAAATACCGACGATAAGCTGCTGGCAGAAGCCCGGGGCGCCTTAGCTCCGCTCGCGGATGAGCCACTGTCACCTGCGGTGAAAGACCAGCTGCAGAAGCTGAAGCAGCAGCTCAACCGGATAGCCCAGAACAGGAAATTCCAGCAGAAGGTAGCGGGCTGGCAAGCCCTGGTGACAGAACGGGTTCAGCAGCTATCGCCAGAAGCCACGCCACAGCACTGGAATGCCCTGCTTGAGGACGCGAAAAACGTCAACGGTCGGGACCTGGCCATACGAGCGGAAATTCTGACCGGAACCGCCACACCCGAGCAAGATCAGAGCCGTAGGATGGAAATTCAGGTTCAGCGCCTGACAGACGGCATGGGCAGCAGTGAAAGCACCTCCACCCTTCAGGAACTGGAAAAACTGATCGCGCAATGGTGCCTGCACCCGGAGGCCGAAGACATTACGCAAGAGAATGCTACCCGCCTGAACCAGGCATTGACCGCACTGCAACAAGACGGCTAACCGCCATCCCGCTGGTGCTGCTTCACAAAATCCCTGGCTTGCCTGACCGCAACCAGGGATTTTTCTTTCATATCTTTCAATTCTTCATCCGCCAGGTAAAACATCATATCGATCGAGTGTCGGTAATAGCGGGCCGGCAGCCGGTTCAAGGCAACACACATCACATCGGTCAAGTAATCCGCAGTGTCTGAATCCTGCCTGGTTGCATCAATCGCATCCAGCACCAATCTTTCGTAGAAATTGTCGATCGCATCTCTGAGTGACATGGCAGCACCTACTCCTTAAAACGGTTCTGGGTCATATGTTCACCATAGAAGCCCATTGATGAACTGTCATTATCCCTGAGCAATTTCGCCAATGGGATTGGCAGCCCTCGTCATTACCACGAGCGGCCACAAGCGGCTATGGTTACTGCACTAAATTGCCCGGACAACAAATAACAGAGGAACAACCATGACCACCGAGGCGTACATATTCGATGCCGTTCGCACCCCCCGCGGACGCGGCAAGAAAGACGGTTCACTGCACAGCGTAAAACCCATCAGTCTGCTCACCACCGTGCTCAAGGCCCTGCAGGAACGTAATCAGCTGGATACCGCCCAGGTGGACGACATTGTCATGGGCTGCGTTACTGCCGTAGGCGACCAGGGCGCAGACATTGCCAAAACCGCCGCACTCGCAGCCGACTGGGACGAGAAAGTGGCCGGCGTTACCCTGAACCGTTTCTGTGCCTCCGGCCTGGAAGCCGTCAACCTGGCTGCCATGAAAGTACGCTCCGGCTGGGAAGACATGGTGGTAGCGGGCGGCGTTGAAGCCATGTCCCGCGT